>JABWCM010000027.1 GCA_013360285.1 Myxococcales bacterium | reverse complement strand
CTTGGTCAAACCATCCCATTGAGAAGCATTTTGAGTGGAATTTTTATTTGAATCGTCGGTTTTTATCGCTGAGTGCTGCATCTCAGATGATTGAGGCTTGGAAATATCCTGCTTGTGTTTGGGAGCTGACGGCAAGGGTCCAGAGGCGACAATCGTTCGACTGGGAGGAGATACGCCATAGGGGTATTCCGGATCGCTGGCTGGTTTGCAGTACAAAAAAGTCGGACACATCAGAAATATCAGGACGTATCTCGACCAGGTTCCGTTTTGGATTTGACAAGGACTACTACATACCATGCTCTCCAATCTTGGTTTGGGACCAAATGTAATTGCGGGGATATTGTCCATCAACCGACTCGGTGTTTCTTTGTTAGACGTCAAACACCACACACAGGCAGCACTGCTGCTCATTTATTGTATCCCAAATCCAGTGGCAGGAGAATTTGAATTAGCATGTCGTTATATCGGGATTGGCGAACGGATACACCATCGGGCATCGGAAAGTTGACATCAAAGCGGGGATTCCTTACCGTCCACCTGAAGGTTGGACGTTTTGGTCCATTGGCGGCTAAACGCGGTGTCTAGATCTTAACTTAATTCAGGTTGACATAAGTTTATGTGTGTTCGAACCCTCTTTCTTTGTCTTGGGCTGGTGTTTTCTAACTCCATCGCTGTGTTCGTTGGTGTCTCTGATGTGGTCGCTCAAACCAAAAGCGCAGACGAGTACTTTAAGCTGGGGAACGACTATTTTAACGCGGGGCTCCTGGAAAAAGCTATTGAGGCTTATGAGCAGTCTGTGGCGCAAAAGAAAGATTTCAAAGAAGCATGGTATAACCTAGGGATTGCGTACAGCAAGAAGAAGGACTATGCAAAAGAAGCACAGGCGTATCAGAAAGCGATTGAACTAGATCCGAAATATACCAAAGCTTTGTATAATCTTGCGATAGCGCGGGAAGACAATAGCGATGTGGCGGGAGCAATCGACATGTACAATAAGGTCCTGGCGTTCGAGCCAAACGCGGTGGACGCACAAGTCAACCTCGCGATCTTATTGGCAAAGCAAAGCCGTTTTGATGAGGCTATCGCGGCATACGAAAAAGCCATCACTATTGATCCAGATATGGCGGATGCCTATTTCAACCTTGGAATCGCGTACAGCAAAAAAGCCGAGTTGGCGGCTGCCGACGACGAAAAACAAGAACTGAGACAAAAAGAAATCGCCGCCTACAAACAAGCGATTGAGAAAAAGCCAAATTACCACAAGGCGTGGTACAATATTGCAATTGCGTACAATAAGTTAAGCGACATTGACAAAGAAGTGGATGCTTACAAACACGCCATTGGAATCAAGGCGGATTACCCGCAGGCGCTATACAATCTCGCCTTTGCTTATGAGGAACGTGGGGAGACGGAACAGGCCATTACCCACTGGAAAAAGTATCTTGAGGTTGCAGAACCTCTTCCCAGCGAGAAGTCGTTTGTTGAAACCGCGAAAACCGAGTTGGAGCGGCTCATTCAGAAAGACAACCCACAATAATGTCACGTCCGTGTGCGACGGTGTTTAGATACTTACTCCCGCCGCACATGCTTAACCCGGATTTCCCACAGGCTTGAGGCTACAAGCGCCGATCTGCGAGCATCTTCGAGGATGGTAGACCCTTGTTGTCCTCAATATGGCGCTGCCATGTTTCCGGGCAAAAAGAGCCCACCATTCTCGAATTTGCCGGCGATTTGACACTCTCGCCCGCAAGCTCGTGAGAAATTCGGGTTAACGAAGTACCGGCGCCGTTGTGTTTGTGTGTTTATCGGCCTTTGTGTACGCTACAAACACATTCCACTCGACTCCGCTGTCTCCACTTCGATGTGAATTTCCCAGTGCGTTGATTGTTTTGTGAAGTCGAACGCGTCTTGCCAAGTCGTTGGTAGTGGATTTCCGGAAAAGTCGATACAGCCCAAATTCGGCAGGAGCGTTTGGCAACCCCTGATGAGATGGATTCCTGTACCGTTTGCGCGGTAATACCCAGTAATTCCAAGGTATGCTGTGGCCTCCACTCCAACACGGATGTATTTGGTGGGAGTTGTAAACGTGTGCCCCAAAGATGCCGTATGCCATCCTACCCCCGATGGATTGATCTGAACTTTCTTGGCCGGCGGTGTGTTGATGTACGCGTTGTCGACCGCCCAAATATCTACAAATGCGCCGTATTGAGGTTTGCCGTAGAAATGCACTTTGTTGATCTTGATCGGGAATTCCGAAGCAGAAAAAGAAAATGTCGCAGCATAGACCTCATCATCCGTAAACGCATAGAACGTGCTTTGGCCCGAGTTGGCGTCATATGCGTACACCGTTTTGTTTCCCCCAGCAGGGGCGACAGTCACCGTATCCTCATTAGGGTCACTCGTCAGTTGTCCGTCCGTGGCAACAGCAACACAGGTCCAATTATCACAATCGGTGGTCAATGACGCTGCGACGGTATTGGTGTTCAGAAGCGGTTGGAGAACGCCATTAAGTAACCACGAATAGGCGTAACTTACCACGTCTCCGTCCGGGTCGATTGATCCAGTAGCGTTGCAGACGAGCGCATCAGAATCACTGGGGTTTTGCGGCAGAATTTGAACCAATGGGTCGCTGGGGGCGGAACCGGAATCAATACAACTACCTGAGCCGTACGTCGCCCCGAACAGGACCAAGTTATTCGCTTTTGCACTGTCGTAGGCGATGAGTCCACTTCCTTCCTCAAAATGATACAACGCTATGGTATCCGTATCGGGTTTAAATGAGCTGGGTGCTACGAAGTCCTGAGAATAACGAACCACTTTGCTTATCCGGACCTCATCCAGTGTTCCGACGTACCCGTTGTTGGGCAATAAGGCACTATTTCCGACAATCAAATCTCCAGTTGTTTTGTAGAAGTCAGACACTACCAAATTTTTGTTTCCGCTCCAGACGCCGTTGACCCAAACTTTCAACTTCGCCCCGTCGTATGTGCCAGCAATGTGCGTAAATAATCCGGGGACCAACTTCGGTGTGCCAGGGAACGCTGCGGTGATGTGTTCCGTACCATTATTTAGAACGACAAACTTCACGGTGCCTGTGTTGTCCATCCGCAAAGCATATCCGTTGCTTCCCGCTTGACCGACTTTCCCATTCATACGTTCGACAATGGTGGTTTCAATTAACAGCGCTGGATTCACCCAGACGTCGACCGTGACCAACGCGGATGTGTTCAATGATGTCGCATTCGTGGCCAACGCTTTGTCCAACCCACCAAATATCAATGCTTTTCCGCTTGCGAGGCTTACGGATGCCGTACCGGCTGCGCTTGATGCACCATCGGCATCTTTGGCGACTACGGAGCATGTCCACTGACCGCATCCCGTGGTTTGCGTACCGTCAACGGTCGCGGTAGTCAATCCAACGACCAACGTTCCATCGACCATCCACGCAAAATCATAAGTTACCGGGCCGCCGTCGGGGTCGACGCCTCCAGATAGAACTTTACAAACGAGAGGTTGACCCGCGGCAGGGGTCGCTGGTGTAACAGCCACTAGCGGTGTTGTGGGGGCTCCGTTACCGATTGTCAGCGAGTTGGAGGCTACGCCAACACCGGCTGTGACTCCGTCACTGGGTACTACCTGGCAATATACGACGTCCCCCTTTTTAACCTGACCGGGCGGCAATGTTGCCGTTTCCATACCCTCCAAATGTTTGCCGTTCTTGAACCATTTGTAGAAAAATACCGGTAAATCACCATCAGGATCCGAATACCCAATCGGTTCGCATTGTAGTTGCGAGATGCTGGTGGCGTTTGTTGGGCCCAAAACAACCCCACTGATCTTGGGCGGGTTATTGATGATGGTGCTAAGATTGCTCGTTTTTGCTTCACCGTAGTCTAGGCCATCGGTTGGCGTGATAACGCAATAAAACGCTGTAGATGGTAAAAATATGTTTCCGAGAATCGTATTGGACTCCTGATTGTCGACCGGTGTACCGTCTTCGTAGAACCACTCGTAAACGTAAAAGATTGCATCCGATGGGTCGGGATCTTTTGGTTGTTCAGGAGAGCAGGTGAAAACAGTGTTTTTATTACCTGAGGCAGGGCTTAGCTGAGCCGCGTTTATCGACGGGGCTTGGTTCTGAATGACAGTAGGCGGAACGGAAACGTGGGACGCGCCCTCGTCGAATCCATCGTAAGGTGTTGCTTCACAGTAGATGCTGTCTCCCTTTGCAAAAAAAGAACTGGCAAGGGTCGATCCTTGTTGGCCGGGAATCGGAATTCCGTTTTTGTACCAGGCAAAAAGGGTTCCTTCTGCGTCTCCATCCACGTCGGACCACCCGTAAGGTTGGCACGCGAGTGTGGAGCCGCTGTATGCCGGGTCGGGAGTGATGATTACACCTGCAATGGTGGGAGGATGGTTTGTTACTGTAACGGGCGCCGATGCGATAGGGAGCCCATAGTCCTGCCCATCGTATGGTGTGACCTGGCACGTTACCGCGTAACCGGGGGCGAGGTCGACAGGTACAAATGTTTTTTTGTTTGCCAAAGGAATAGTTTCATTGTTGGCAAGCCATTGGATCTGAACCGTTGGTATGCCGTCGTCCATCGGATCGGATACGGACAACATGGATTCGGAATCCGCTGGGTCGGGATCAGACCACCCCGACCACGAACATTCCAGTGGCGTGTTTTTTGTCGGACTAGAAGGATACGCTGTTACCGCAGACAAAGACGGCGGGTGATTGACTATCCAAATGCTGTTTTTGCTCTCAATGGGGGCGGATTGAAGTTGACCATCGGAAACGGTGGCCGCGCACCAGACTTTGTCTCCTTTGTCAAATGAATTACCTGCCAGAGTTGGTGATTCGTTGGGTTCTCCAGACGATAATTTAACAACGCTATCGTTCACATACCAAGAAACAATGGCTCCTACAGGATCGCCGTCAGGGTCACTAGCGCCTGCCGTTTCGCAGGTCAATGTGTCGATTTCCGTTGTTTTCCCGTCAATTGCGGTCGATTTTATCAGAACCGATGTTGCACTAGGCGTGGCATTGGCGAGTTTTACCGTATTGCTGTCGACAGGTGACCCCTTCGACGTGCCGTCAACGGGCACGGCTCGGCAACCCAAAATGTCGCCTTTTTTTGCGCCGATCGTTTTTGGAATGAGTTGTGTGCTGGTTGTGCCCGGGAGCACCGATTTGTTCAACGTCCAAACGATTTCAACCGATATGTCGTCACCGTCCAGGTCCGACAGGGTGCTGTAATTACACTGGAAAAGTGTTGTAACGTTTCCGTCCGTCGGGGACAATGTCACGCCTTCGACCGACGCAGGCGTATTGTCGATCGTTATCTTCTGGCTTGATATCGGTGTTCCGGATTCGATGCCATCGTGTGGGGTGACAACACATTGAACGACGTCGCCTTTTTTGAAGTGGTTCGGTGTCAGGGTGTCTTCCTGTTCAGCACGAATTGGCTGATCGTTGACCAACCAAACGATGGAAGATCCTTCGGGATCGTTATCCGGGTCGCTCCACTGCTGTCCGTGGCATCGAAACGTTGTTTGGGAGTTTCCAACCGACGGCAAAACCTGGGCAGCTCCAAACACCGGTGGGGTGTTTTGGATTTCGACCTCAACTTTGGTCGTCGGCCCCATGTGGTAAGTATCGGTAGGAGTGACTGCTACTCGCCAGGTTTCACCACGGCGTGTATTGACGTGCGAGACTTTGGGGCCGGTCAGTCCGGATACAATCGAGTCGTCTTTCCACCACGCGTATAGATACGTCACGCTGTCGCTTTTGTTAGGGTCAACGCTGGTTTCAAGTATTATTACTTCAAGATTGTCCTGGGTTTTTGGTTGGAAAGGTTCAATCGCAATCTTCACGGCTGATGGCGCGTCGTTGACCCGTATCTGAATCGAGTCGGCGGTTGCGTTGGAATTGGCGTCAAAGACCTGAATTGTCACTTGGTGCAATCCGGAAGTTGCCGTCGTCCAATCAAACGAAACTATGCCGGCGTCATCCGGCTTTCCTTTCCAGAGCACTCCGTCGCGGTCGCTAACCCAGGTCGCATCCACTGTGCTCGGAGCTTGATCCGAATCTGTGACTTTGGCTTTCAGAGCGATGGACTCTTTTGATCGAAAAATGTCGCTGTCGTACGGCTCAATGATGTTCACCGCCGGTGCGGAACCACTTCCAGGTGATCCCCCGGACGTGTCCGTGGATTCCCCCGCATCGTCGGGAAGTGCCGTTCCCCCGTTTGTAGAGTCTCCGGTTTTGCTGCAACCGAGTGTCAATGTCACACACATCACAAAGATCGTGTGGATTCGGTTTGCGGAAGGGGAAACAGACATAACGGGATCTCCTTGGGTTCGCAGGACGGGTTAGGTTCTGATCCGTCGCCAGAGTCGGTGTACATTATATCGATTCCGGACTCGTGATTCAAAACTGGCTCGGATTTCTGACTATAGCTGCTCACAAGCTCAAGAATACGGGTTCTGACCGGCGAGTTATGTTGGATGTAGAATGCCCATTTGTGGACAAGTTTGGGAGAAATCCGGGTTCGTGTCGCAGCGAACGCGCTGTAGTACCGATGTGTTTGTGCACGGCAAAAAAGTAACATAGATGAGAATAATAGTAATATAGTGTTCTGGTCCTCGGGGCTTCGGCGGTCACCCCGTTGACCACTGAACGACCCTCGTATAGTCTTGGCGCGTCAAAGTCCAGGAGTCTTATGTTACCTCCAAATTCGAAATTCGTTCATGTCGGTTGGAGCGTGGTTGCTTTGACCGCCGGTGCGGTACTGCTGTTTTCGCTATGGCAGGGCGGGGATTGGGCCGCTGCCGGTCGGGCAGTAGCCAACGCGACACGAAGAGGAGACACCGTTGTCGTGACCCCGGGGCACTACTATCGAGAAATTGGGTTTTTTGGAGATCGTATTGCCATTGCGTCCAATATCTTTCCCCAGCAATTGTTTGGACGTTCGTCCCGGTTGTGTATCGTTTCCCATGGGATGCCACCAGACGAATGGAGAAATAACTTACGATCAAAACGAGTGATACTGGACGAAGAGTTTGGTTCTGTTTCGGCACTCTGCGTTGTAAATGTCGAAGAGGCAGTTCATGAGTAATCATCAGCCCGTGGTCTTCGGATCCTGGGCGACTCGTATTTCGTTATTGCTGCTATCGTTGTCATTTGTTTATTTGTTCCCCTACTTCCCGAAAATCAACAATCCAAACGAAAACGTTCGCCTCTATATGACCAGAGCGATGGTCGAAGACGGCAGTATGGCTTTGGGGCGTCGGGACAAAATCGACGGAAAGTGGCGAGATGTCGGCGCGGCATTTGAGCAGTGGGGGTATGTGAACGACAAGGCGTTGGTTTGCGACGATCCCAAAGAATCGCCCCCCAACTGTGCGGGAATATTGTATTCGGCTAAGGCTCCGGGAACTAGCTTCTTGGGTGTTCCGGTTTTTGCGGTTCTTCATAGTATTGGTGATACCGTGGACAAAACCGTGGCGATTTTTTGGCTTCGTTTGCTGTGCGTCGTTATTCCCTCGATTGTATTTCTGTGGCTATTTCATTGGTTTTTGGTGCGAAGGGGGATCAAAGAATCGGTTGCGTTGCTGTGCACCGTTGGTCTCGGTCTTGGCACGATGTTTTTTACCTATGGTCAGATGTTTGCTGGTCATCAGTTGGCCTCTCTTACGCTGTTCGGCGCTTTCATGTGTGTTGCTGAGGCAAGTTCATGCGCCGGCGCGCGTCGTTCGCGTTGGTTTGTTGGCGCAGGCGCGTTGCTCGCAACCAGTGTGGCAATGGAGTACCCAACACTGTTCGCTGCGGCGACGGTCGCACTGTATCTCGTGAGCGTTGTTGGCACGAAGTGGCGCCATTGGTTTGCCGTGTTGACTGGTTCAGTTTTACCCATTTTCGCGGTTATGTCCTTCCATACGGTGGCATTCGGCCGTCCATGGCGTACACCCTATTCGAGTCTCGAAAATCCTCACTTTGTGAAAGACATTGCACCAGGGTTCCTCGGACTGCAAGGGCCGACTTGGGAGGCGTTCTGGGGGAGCTTTTTTGTTCCTTATAACGGTTTGTTCTTTTTTTCTCCGTGGTTGTTGCTTGCTGCTGTAGGCTGTTTTTGGTGGATACTTCGTTATCTATTGAAAAAAAACTCACCCACGAATCCGAATTCGGTCAATCATGTGATGTTTGCTGTGTCCGTGGCTATGATCTGTGCGTATTGTGTGTTTATTTCGTCACACTCATTGTGGCGTGGCGGGTGGACACTCGGTCCGAGGTATATTGTCGGGATTGTTCCGCCGATGGTGTTTGTCATTGCCCAGTGGATCTCCGCGAGTCGCCCCATTTTGGTAAAACACATTGTCGTAATGGCGTTTGTATTTGTTTCGGTTGTTGTAACTTTATGCTCTTCTTTAGTAAGTCAAGGGTTCCCCTTCGAATTTTACAATCCTTTGACTGAAGTGGTTATCCCGCTGATACGCGACGGGTATGTAGTAAAAAACGCGGGCAATCTCATTGGGTTGACTGGACTTTCCAGCATTGTTCCGTTTGCGGTTTTGGTAATCGCGTCCGTGTTTATTGCTTTCTTTCGGTTTGTTGGCGCTTCGCCGTGGCCGGTTCAACTGTCTCAAGTGGCTACTGCGTTGCTGCTGGGCATTGGGCTGACACGCGCACTACTGATGCCCTCCGATCCGTGGACGGAAGCAAAGGCACACCGAGAAACCTGGCTGCGTGGTGTTTGGGAACCGCCCGATCAGAGTCCGGGTGAGCAAATCCGCCGCCGTTTGTTGGATCTTGCTCCAACTGATCGTCAAATGAGCGACCATTTGACGCTTGGAAACATGGAGGCTCGTCTGGGCAATACCACGGCCGCTTTGTCCCACTATCGACGTTATGACCAATCGTCCGACGAAGCCATCAAAAACAAGGGCGCGGGGGCACCATGACAACCCAATTCACCGCTTCGGGGCTGGAAAAAATCGACGAGTGGCGGTGGCGAGTACCACGTAGGGGTGCAATGAAGGTTCCTGGGTTGATTTTTGCTACCGACGAACTGATGAAAACGATCGCGGTCGACAAAGCGATTGAACAGGTCATCAATGTCGCCCAATTGCCTGGGATCGTTGGACATTCGATTGCCATGCCGGATATCCATTGGGGGTACGGATTTCCCATCGGTGGGGTTGCAGCGTTTGACGTTGAGTCGGGAGTAATTTCGCCTGGAGGAGTTGGTTACGATATCAACTGCGGGGTGAGATTGCTGGCGAGTCGAATTTTGGGCACAGATGTGTCTCCAAAAATACTGAATCAGCTCATTTCTGGCCTATTTGCGGCGATTCCGACCGGAGTAGGTAGAGGACGAAAGGACGTCAAATTGTCCGCCCACGAACTTCGCCAGGTTGCGGAGCAAGGCGCCGGGTGGATGGTCCGCAAAGGGTTCGGCGCACCTGCCGACTTGGAACACACGGAAACAAATGGATGTATCGCGGGCGCCGATTTTTCACAGGTCAGCGAAAAAGCGGTTGCACGTGGTGCGGACCAGGTTGGGACTCTGGGAAGTGGCAATCACTTCTGTGAAGTACAAATTGTGGACAAGATCTACGATTCGTCTGCTGCGAGTGCGTTTGGGCTTGAAAAGGGCTGTGTGGTTGTGCTGATACACACCGGGTCACGTGGCTTTGGATATCAAGTATGCGAAGATGCAATTGAGACGATGATGGACGCTGCGACCAAATATCGCATTGTGTTGCCGGATAAACAACTCTGTTGCGCACCTCTCCACAGCCCGGAAGCGAAGGCTTATATGGGTGCAATGGCCAGTGCCGCCAATTTTGCCTTCGCCAATCGCCAGATGATTACCCAGAAAGTCCGCGGCGTGTTCGAGACGGTTTTTGGGGAGGGTAACTCACGTAAGGATTCGTTACGTGTCGTGTATGACGTCGCTCACAACATCGCAAAAATGGAAGATCACGTCGTGGACGGTGAACTCAAGCGGGTGTGTGTACACCGCAAAGGCGCAACCCGTTCGCTACCTGCCGGTCACAAAGATACTCCGACTGCTTACAAACACGTGGGACAACCCGTTATTGTCCCCGGAGATATGGGTACCGCCTCCTACGTTCTTGTTGGGCAGATGGGAGCATTGATGGAGAGTTTTGGTAGTTGTTGCCACGGTGCGGGTCGAGCTATGAGCCGCCACGAAGCTTTAAAAAGCGCCCGAAAAAGAAACGTAGAGCGTGAGTTACGCGACAAAGGCATCGTGGTGATGGCAACGGGCCGTGGCACACTCGGTGAGGAGATGCCGGAGGCGTATAAGAACGTGTCGCAGGTTGTTTCCGCTGTTCATGGTGCTAATTTAGCAAAAACTGTTGCAAAGTTACGGCCCATTGGATGTATAAAAGGGTGACCAAAAGGTGCAAATGTTGTTTTTGCAACACTCCGTCCGTTCGGGTTGCGACGGAGCAACTCACCGTTTATGATTCGCGGCCCCCTGCGGCGCGAGCGCCCCTGGGTTTGTGGGCAATACCTAACACGGTAACTGCGATGCGTGCGGTCATGGAGGAATGTGATGCGACACTTCACAATGGATGGTTTTCAAGGTTTCCGGTCCCGATTCGATGATATTCGACTGGTTCAAGAGTTGCTCGAAGAGATTCCCGATTCGCTGAAACTTCAACCTGCTATGCCGCCGTTTGTCTTGCCGTATTACAACGGGGTTATTGCCGAGGATTGTGGAATCAGTGCGTTTGTTTTCCTTGCCGGAGGGCACTTTACACTCCACACATTCAGTTTTCGGGAGACATTTTTTGCCGACCTGATTTATCCATCGCCATTCGACACAAAAAAACTCAGTTATTTGCTTGAAAGCGGCTTCCCATGTCGAACCACAACTGATCACGTTGTCGATCGTAACTCGAACGCCATGGAAAATGGTCCCGTCAACGAGGACCGTGATTTTGGTCCCCATTTGATGATGGACATTCGTAACTACTCTGGCCCGACGACGATGGATACCATCTTTGACGTATTTGATCGACTGCCTCCAAGCGTCCAGATGACTCCGATCATGCGTCCTTACGTGATTCGTGGACGAGCTGCGGACGGACAAGCCGTGATTTCAGCTATGACGATGATTGCGGAAAGTCACGTTGCGTTGCATGTGTTCCCCGAAACATCGACCGCTTATTTTGACTTGTTTTCGTGCCGTTTTTTTGATCTGAACTTGGTTTCCGGAGCCTTACGAGCGGCGTTTCCCGGCGAACATGTTGCCGAAACGCTGGTTGCCCGGGGTGTAGATTACTCTAAGTTACGTCGCGAACGGGAGCCGGAAGTGCAGCGGTCCAAAGGGTGGCTCAACGTGTTGTAAGAGGGTGTTTGGGAAAAAATTGCCGGTGAGCGAAACCGTGGCCGTAACGAGTCGGTCGGGCCGACCGAGGCACGGCCGACGGAGTAGGCCAATGTTTCGAGTAACGTAATTTTTTACCCAAACACCCTCTAAGCGAACATGATTCAACATTGACCGACCCGGTACGGTGTTCGATTGACGGCAGAATTGTGTAGCCGTATTCTCCGGCCGATTTTTCCCCCGCCAGTTCGGGGCTCAAGGAAATGAAGATGAGCGAGTCGTTAAAAAAGATTGTTCTTGCTTACTCCGGTGGTCTCGATACATCCGTGATGTTACATTGGCTTCGAGCGAACTACGGATGTGAAGTGATCTGCGTGACCGCCGACGTGGGTCAAGCCGAGGAACTTGATGGTTTGGAGGCCAAAGCACTCAGTACGGGTGCGTCCAAGTTGCATATTGCTCGATTGGAGGACGAATTTGCCCGAGATTTTGTCTACCCGGCGATTAAGGCCAACGCAATCTACGAAGGTTATTACCTATTGGGAACGTCCTTGGCGCGTCCGTGCATTTTTAAGAGCGTTGTTGAGGTAGCCGAACGCGAAGGAGCCGACGCTGTTGCCCACGGGGCCACCGGCAAAGGAAATGACCAGGTCCGTTTTGAATTGACCGCATACTCACTTAAACCGGACATCAAGGTGGTCGCACCCTGGAGGCAGTGGGAATTCAAAAGTCGTGAGCATTTGATTGCATACGCCCAAAAACATGGAATTCCGGTGACATCTACGGTCGAAAAGCCATATTCGATGGATCGTAACCTGATGCACATTTCGTACGAAGGTGGAATTTTAGAAGATCCATGGGCTGCACCGCCGGAAGATATGTTTTTATTGACAACTTCACCGGAAAACGCTCCGAATACTCCAGAAATGATCGAGATTGGTTTTCGTGACGGCGCCGCGGTGACTTTGAACGGGCAGGAACTCGATCCGACCACAATGATTCGTACGTTAAACCAAATCGGTGGGCGCCATGGCATCGGTCGAGTGGATCTGGTCGAAAACCGGTATGTCGGTATCAAGAGCCGGGGAGTATATGAGACCCCGGGAGTTACGATTTTGTTTCGAGCTCATAACGCGGTGGAATCGTTAACATTAGATCGTGAAACATTAAGATTGCGTGACTCGTTGGTGCCAAAATTCACCGAGTTGGTTTACTACGGGTACTGGTATAGCCCGGAAATGGAGCATTTGTTGGGATTCCACAACTCGATTCAGAAGGGTGTGACGGGTGTGGCCCGGCTTAAGCTGTATAAGGGAACCGTGACGGTTCTCGGTCGAAAAGCACCCAACTCGCTGTACAATCCCCAGTACGCGACTTTCGGCGAAGAAACCGTGTACAATCAAAGAGATGCAGAGGGATTCATCAAGATCAATGCGCTGCGGCTAAAACTATACAACTATAGAAAATCGAAAGCTTTATCGAATCCGACTGGTCAGGTTGACCTAGCTGAACTTCGCGACGGATACATTGAATAGTGAGTCGTTTCGCCCACAAACACGTCGATCATATTTCTGGTCCAGTCTGTATAGGGATTATGGTCGCGCATGGCACACTTCGAACCTACCGCAACGGCAAACTCTTGAACATTCTTGACGTCGCGCACGACGAAATCGCATTACGTTTTGCCAAACGTACGCAGGATGCTGCGTATCCGGGGGGCGAGTGGATCGATGCTCCATGTGAGGTTCACTCCCCAAACCACGATTGACTCGAACCGGGATTTCTCCCAATACGGGTTTGGTTTACGAACAGCCGGTGGGCATGCGGTCCGAACCCAAGACAAAATTTCATCGAATAACTGATGTTTACGAGGTGCTTGGCGCCTGCTCGGCGGAGAAGTTCCTCACTTCTCGGGAGAAGATCACGCCTTCTCGGGAGAAGATCACGCCTTCTCGGGAGAAGATCACGCCTTCTCGGGAGAAGATCCGATCTTCTCCTGAGAAGGTCGCCACTTCTATCGAGAAGATCACGTCTTCTCCCGAGAAGGTCGCCACTTCTCGCGAGAAGGTCGCCAGTTCTATCGAGAAGATCCGACCTTCTATCGAGAAGTGCCACACTGCTGTTGAGCGACCGGGAATATGGCGCAGGGATTTTTACGGGCGAGGCGGCCAAAGGCGGCCAGGACAAAAATTTCATCAAAAAACACCACGCACCTAGGTGGCCGCGGTCATGGTCCCGAAAGACATTGGGGCTAACCGTGTCATTCGCCGCTGAAACATTTCTCAAGTAACGGTCGATAGCCTTGGATTGCGGTCCGTTGCATAAAATGGTGCAGTCCTCGCACGCCACCCAGTTCTTCGCCGCCGCCGGCGCGTCCCGGTCCGCCGTGTATCAACTGTGGTGGAACCGCTCCGGGACCGAGGCTCACATCAGCGACTTTTGAGTTTCCGATGTAAATTCTTCCGTGATATGGTGCGGCATTCAGCACAAACTCTTCTATGAATCGCCGGTCGTCGGAGTATACAGACACCACGAGTCCACCGGCAGATTGTGCGACATCATTTGCCACGTGTTCTGCGTTGCCGGAATACGGAATCACCGTTGCTACAGGCCCGAACACCTCTAGGTGATGGATTTCCGAAGTTTGAATCGGTGTCGTCGCGACCAGTAAGATAGGGTCGACAAAATAACCTCGTCCAGGAGGAGAACCGATCCTGTCTCTGCTTGTTAAGTTACCAAACGCCGTGCGAGCGTGGCGCTGTAGCACGGCAACGCCCCGTAGGACACGATCTCTTTGATCCTGAGAAACCAGCGGACCCATGGTGACACCGTCGGCAAGCGGATTTCCTACTACTACTGTTTTCAGCCGCGCAACCAAATCTTCTACTACGACTTCAACAAGCGAGTCGGGTACAAACACCCTTCGGATAGCGGTGCATTTTTGGCCTGTCTTTTGTGTCATGTCGCGAAAAACGTCATTGATAAACACGGTGTAGGTTTCGCTATCGAGGTCGGTCTGTGGGTCGAGTACGGCCGCGTTGATGCTGTCGGCTTCCATATTTACCCGAACGTTGTGTTCCGTTATGCTGGCCGAATTGCGTAACATGGAGCCGGTGCGAAATGAACCCGTAAATGCCAACACGTCCTGTGTTTTGATGTGATCCACCAATGTTCCCGGTGGGCCAGCGATAAACGAAAGCGCACCGTCAGGAACGATTTTCGCCTCGACGACCAGCCGGATGAGTTTTGCTGCGACGAGGGCCGTGCTTACCGCCGGTTTGACGACAACGGGCATTCCGGCCAACCACGCCGCTGCCGCTTTTTCGGCAAATCCCCACGCGGGAAAATTGTAGGCGTTGACGGCAATTACCGCACCACGAAGCGGAGTGAGTATGTGACGACCGAAAAATCTTGCGTCGCGGCCGAGTTGTTCGTCTTCCCCGTCGACTAGATATCGAATATTACCAATCTTTTTTCCAAGTGAGCTGTAGTACGCAAGGGTTCCGGACGCGCCGTCAATGTCAAATTTTGCGTCGGAACGGGTATTTCCCGCGTTAATCATCGCTAAGTGAATCAATTCTTCGCGATTCTGGTGGATCAATTGTGCGACCGCTTTGAGCATTTCGCCGCGCTCAGCAAATGTCATGTTACGAATCGTGTGCCCACCAACGGAGCGCGCGTGATGGAGTACGGCGTCCATATCGATTCCACGAGTCGACGTCCGCGCAAGAACCTCTTCGGTGGAAGGGTTTAATACATCTTCCCACTCGCCATCTCCATGCCGCCATTGACTATTCACGTAACTTTGCAGGGTTTCCACTGATTTCTCCTATTTGGGAGGTAACCGATTTGGGCGTATTTTGATGTAATGGCGGCCACGAGACAAAACTTCCTCGCTCCGAGGAGCCACCTAGGTGGCTGGTGTTTTTTGATGAAATTTTTGTCCTGGCCGCCTTTGGCCGTCTCACCCGTAAAAATCCCTGCGCCATATTCCCGATATAACTCAGGATTTTTCCGGACGATCCGGCTGAGATTCGGCTGGCGAAAAATTCCCCTAAAAAACACCAGCCACCTTGGGGCCTAGTAGAACGATTCGGCGAGTTATCGTCAACCCGCGGTGCAGAGATGTTATTTGGATTCGTGTTTTTATCGTTGGATTGTGTGGATGCAGTGACGGCTGTTGATATTTGATTTGAACCGCTCGATAGTTGCTGTAGAAATGCAACAATTGACAGTGTTCCGATGTGACAAGTACACTTCAACGATGGTTTGCAGGAGGCAGGAATGAAACCGGAGTTTGAGTCGAAAGTGAAGGGTCGGGTGTCACGCAGAGCGTTTTTGGCGGCGTGTGCCGCCGGATCCGCCATGGCAACCGCCATCCCGGTCGCCACAGCCTGGTCGGGAACCTCTCAGCCCCTGCCTGGCGACTTCGGTTCATCGCCGATTCGGTCAGCATTGTCATATCCTATGCAACGGGTTTTCTCGCCGCTGGGAACAGGAACGTTGATCTACGACGGTTGGACCATCGTTCGCACCTACGTGCAGGGAAATGCCGTGGTGATCGAGTTGGAGCACACGTTACACGATCAACTCCGAATTGACGTATGTCGCCGTAATCCGTCAAATTCGGCCGGGATCGCTCGTACGGATCTCTTTGAGTTGATTTTAATGAACAATGGAGCTGGAAATTCAGCTACGCCGGCGCAGGTTGAGCGACTTGCGCGGATGATTGCCGCAGCGTTGCGTAGAACCGAGGGGGCTCTGCAGTCAGGTGCGACTGAACTATATACTCACGAACAACGTGTCGCCTTGTTTGATACCAATCGACTCCACTTTGTCGGCTGATGTGGTCATATCGGTGTGCAGTCTCGTTCGAAATTGGTTGTTTATTAACCCGGTTTTTAGGGGAATTTGGGGCAAGCAGGATTTTCGCCGAATCGTTCGGAAAAATCCTGAGTCGTTACAATGCGACACATCGAAGCCATGCGGGGGCTTTACGAATCCACCACATTCAATTGCTGCAATTTCACTCTTGACAGGTTCATAAATCGCTGTAATAGAGGATAAATATGTCCTGTTAGAGTGTAATTCACCAGTGAGGCTTTTAAATGTTATCCCAAACCACAGAATATGCGTTACGCGCGGTTGTTCATTTGGCCAAAAATCCCGAGCAGCCACAGACAGCGATTGACATCGCTGATGCGACAAGGGTTTCGCCAGGCTATCTGTCCAAAGTCATGCAAAGTTTGGTTCGAGGAAAGATAGTCCGTTCACAACGTGGCCTTCACGGAGGATTTCGTTTGAGTCGAGATCCGAGTGAAATACCGGTGCTGGAGGTGATCAATTGTGTTGGACCGATTCCGCGTATCACCAGATGCCCACTGGGAATTCCGGGGCATGGAGAAAAACTCTGTTCATTACATCGGCGGCTCGACGATGCGATGTTGGCGATTGAAAGGTCGTTTGGCACGACGACTCTGGCGGAATTGGTTGAACAGTCCGACGACTCATTTCCATTATGTGAACACATCCAGCCTTAATTTACCAGCCATTACAAACTCCGGCTTTGGTGCAATGGTCGGCAACTTTGGGCATGTCGCGAACGCATCCAAAATGTCGAGGGGGCAACAAAACAAACCGACGGCGGGCGGAATGAACCGAGGAGCGATACGATTACGGTTTGGCTGCGGTGTTTGATGTGCCGGACAGCGAAATTTTTCCCGTGAGTACCGGCAACGCAACTTTTAATGCGATTGTGTAAACCAACAACCCGGCCGCCCACACGCCAACCGTTATTTTCCATTCATTCATGCTCGGAGCGTACTCGACCAGTTCGTGCAATGTACTTGGCACAAAACCAGGAACGATGAGTCCCATACCCTTTTCGATCCAAACTCCAAAAAATACCAGCACACATGCTGTGTTGAGCAGCCAGCGCTTCGTTCCGGCGCCGGGATGAAGCAACAACATCGCCGCGATCACGTTCATGGTGATCGAACTCCAAATCCACGGAACAAGTTCGTTTTTTCCGTGGGTGCCAAAAAACAAGTACTCTGCAGCAGTAACATGCGTGCCACCGGTATAGAACTGCGTAAATAACTCTGACGCGAGCATAAATAAGTTCAACAAAACCGTGATCCGAAGGACACCCATCAAGGTAGCGATAGGTTTGTCCGTTACTTGAAGCCCCAGTGTGTGCCGCAGGATCTGTAGGGTTAAAATGATAAAAGCAGGTCCGGTCACAAAGGCGGAGACGATGAACCTTGGCGCCAACAATGCGGTGTTCCAGAACGGACGTCCACCTAATCCCTGGTAAAGAAATGCAGTAACGGTGTGGATAGAAATGGCCCACACTATCGACAAGAAAACAAACGGTACGTACCACGCGGGATTGGGTCTACGGTTCAGAAATCGGGTGTACAAGAGATAACCGCAAATATGCAGATTCAGGAGAAGGTAGCCATTGAGTACGATAACGTCCCACGTGAGCATCGACATCGGCCAATGGAACCTGCCAAGTCCGGGAATCATATGCCAGAATCGGTCCGGTCTGCCGAGGTCGGCTACTACAAACATCAAACACATCGTGATTGCTGCAATGGCCAAAAGTTCGCCTACAATCACGACGTCATGCATATCTCGGTCTCGGTAAACGTATGCCGGAATCACCATCATGACGGCGCCGGCGGCCAGCCCCACCAAGAAAGTAAAGTTTGCAATATAGAGGCCCCACGACACCTGATCGGTCATATTTGTTGTGATCATTCCCGATTCTATTTGTTGAGCCCACGCGTTGGCTCCAACAAGCGCCAATGCGGTTAAGAATGTCATCCACGCATAATAAAGCGGACGTCCTTCGGTGGCTTGAACGATCAGCCGCCACAAGAATTTGGGGTAGTTGATTCGGTGTTCCGAATGTACAACCGGTTGGCTCTCTGTTTCCACAGCACCTTCCTCCTGGCGAAATCGTGGACCGTCACCTCAAGGTTGACGGACCCGGATTTTTCGTCTCTAAACGTCAAAAAAGTAGAAAAACCTGGGTTTTGTGCCAAGCTCCTCTTTCAGCACAAAAACCCGTTTGTTTTCGAGCACCCATCGTATTTCCGAGTTGGGATCCAGCAGATTTCCGAAGACTCGTGCGCCGGTCGGACAGGCTTCAAGGCATGCTGGAAGTCGTCCTACTCGGGTTCTGTGGAGACAGAAAGTGCATTTTTCTACGACGCCTTGAGGACGAATTCGATTAGATAAGTAAGCCTGGTTGGGGTTGATCTCGGTCGCGGAAATTTCCGGCTTTCTCCAATTAAAGCGTCGTGCATGGTAGGGGCATGCAGCTTCGCAATAACGGCAACCGATGCACCAGTTGTAATCGACTACCGTAATCCCGTCGGCCTCCTGCCAGGTCGCCTCCACCGGACACACGTTGACACACGGCGGGTTTTCACACTGTTGGCATTGAACCGGCATGTAGTATTTCCCCGGCGCCGGCACGGGATGGGTATACGTCGTGTTGGCGTTTTCCAAGTTCATACTTCCTTGGTCCAGCTCCAGCACTCGAATGTACGCGTTGTGAGACGGGCGATCATGGTTGTTTTCTTTATGACAGGCCTCCGCACATTTTCGACATCCAATGCAGATCGACAGATTGAGTGCATAACCAAACACGACCCCCTGCATCGGCTTTATATCGTTGATCGTGACATCAGCACCGTAGTTTTCCTTGGTTTCTCTCTCTAGTCGTCGTAAAACATCGTTCATTTCTTGCGAATTAAGTTCTCGATAGTGTTTTTGAACAAATTCGTCTAAACTCGTTGTTTCTGACCAGTTCATTATGGGAGCCATGGCCCGCGCAAAGGCCGCTGCACCCAGTGTTGCCGCTGCACCTTTCACGACCGTTCGCCGCGAAATTCCGGTTGGTTTGTTTTCTGCTTCCATCGGTCGACTCCTAGATTGCCGTTGGATGTGCCCTTGGTTTGACGGACACTTTGCCTATCTAAGCTGTTAACTAACCACTAATGCCCATTGTAGGTTGAATCCGTTGTGGTTTCGCCCATCGGGTGATCCAAGAAGCGGTCGTTTGGCACCAGCACCGGAACGACTGGCTGAATTTTGGGATTGTGCGGACTATGACAGACAATACACCCGTTTTTTGTTCGTTCTCCTGTGCTTCGATCCCAGTATCCATTCATTCCTCCGTGTGCGCCGTGCGTATAGTCGCGATACTGCAGCCCATGGCATTGCGCGCACAGTTGGACCGTTTCACGAAATTCCAGGAGCGATCCGGAAGCGAGGCGTAAGGCGTTGCGGTTTTCGCGGTCATGGCACGACAGGCACTCAAGATTGCCATGAACGAGACTGATGTCCTGATGAAACTGTTTTGGATCCATTGGATTCGTCTGCGTCTTGGCGGTAGGGATGGTGGCGTGACATGTCATGCATGGGATGGTTTCCGCCGTTCCGTCGGCCAGAATTTTTCCAGTCGCGTAGGTACCGATTCCGGGAGGAAGAAAAATGGTCTCCGGGTACAGTTCTGTGGTGCCAGGGGAGGCCACTGCGACATTCCTTACAATCGTGTCATCCGGCGCTCCGCATGCGCTATCGAGAATCGCAACTGCGATAACAAAGAAATTCAGCAAATGTATTGTTTTTAGCGGCCTAAAGTGAGAGTTCTTGACAAGAATCGCCTTATAATTGGCAATCATTGAAAAAAAAGTTCCAAAATGAATCGCTGCCGGTCGTACCTGAGCGAAATAGATCGGTTGTTGCCCCCAAATACGTTTATTCTTCTGAAGTTTTGTTCTGCTCACGATTCACTCCTCCTTTGGAAGTGACTGACAAACGATAAATAGGATTTTATTGTCCAAAAGTAAATAGATAATAAGGTATTGAAATTGATCTTTTGGCGTGTCATTGTTCAGACGAACGGTGGGGGCAATGGTGGTGACATGCCGATAACATCCTGGAAGCTAACACTTTCGCCAGACAAACAGGAACAAAAACGGGCAATACTTGCGCTTAATCGACATCCATTTGTCGAAATCGGCCCATTTGTCGGCGAAAGTTTGGCAATTGTCGTTGAATCGGTCACGTTGGAGCAAGACGCTGAGATTGGGGTGTGGTTGACGAACCTGCGTGGTGTTGTTGCCGCTTCCCTTGTTTTTGTCGACTTTTCCGATGTCGAAACCTTTGACCGAAAGTCGTTTGCGGCAGCCTGCGCCGCTGCACGTGGAAGTCGTGGACGTCCTTCGCGCTATGAACATGTTGTTGGCATTGATTTGAACGAGATGTTGACGTCGACGGTAGGTAATTTAACGAAAGTGGACAACGCCGGACGCACATCGAAGTCCGGACTTTTTGACGGAGATGACCATGTCAGTCGATAGGCGTAGTTTTCTCAAAATGACGGCGATGGCGACTGCTGCCGCAACGTTGACCCACACGGGTACGTCAGTTCGAGACGCACACGGAGAGGTGCCTTTACCATCGGACGGCGTAAAGTGGGACAAAGCGCCCTGCCGGTTTTGTGGTACGGGGTGTCACGTTCAGGTCGGAGTAAAAGAGGGGCGAGTGGTTTCCATCGCTGGAGATCGTCTTGCGGAAGTCAACAAAGGACTGTTGTGTGTAAAAGGATACCATGTTGGATTGATTTTGTACGGCAAGGACCGGTTGACAACCCCCCTGTTGAGGCGAGGAGACAAGTTTGACCCCATTTCATGGGATGAAGCTATTCAAATCATCGCCGAGAGAGTTCAAAAGGGCTCGAGTGGCTTCGCGATGTATGGAAGCGGACAATGGACGATTCCGGAGGGATACGCAGCAAACAAGTTGATGAAAGGTGGATTGGGCAACAACCATGTAGACCCCAATGCACGTCTCTGCATGGCATCAGCGGTCACCGGATTTCTTTCGACCTACGGCGTGGACGAACCTGCCGGCTGCTATGACGACTTGGACAAATGTGACGTTGTCATCCTTTGGGGCAACAATCCTGCCGAAATGCATCCTGTACTATTCTCACGCGTGATTGACAGGCGTTCTCGTGGCGAAAACGTTCGAATCATCGACATTGGAACAAGGCGTACACGATCGACGGATTTTGCCGACGATTACTTGGAAATGCGCCCACACGGTGATTTGGCAATTGCTAATGGAATCGCTCATTTGCTGGTCAAAGAAAGTGGCTACGACAAACAGTTTGTTACGGACTTCTGTAATTTTAGGGCAGATTCCGAACCCGCCGAACTGCTGGGAAAAGAAACCAGCTTCGCTGACTATCAAAAACAAATTGAAGAATACACGCCCCAACGGGTGGAAGAACTGTCTGGTGTTCCTGCCGATAAAATACGTATGCTGGCGGATTTATTCAAAAATCCTTCGCTAAAGATCACCAGCCTATGGTGCATGGGTATGAATCAACATACCAGGGGAACCGCGATCAATTCCTTGGTTCACGGGATTCATTTGCTCAGCGGCCACTTTGGCAAACCGGGCGATGCACCTACCAGCTTGACAGGCCAACCATCCGCGTGCGGTACCGTTCGAGAAGTCGGCACGTTGGCACATACGCTCCCCGGTGGGCGCCTGATCGCGAAAGATGCTCATCGGGCAGAGACGGAAAAGTTTTGGAATGTGCCAAATGGCAGAATCAATCCGAAGCCCGGGTATCACACTGTGTTGATGTGGGAAAAATTCTCGACACCAGCCGAAAAAGGCGGCGATATTCACACTATTTGGGTACAGGTGACCAATCCTGGCCAGACACTGCCCAATCTTCCGAAATTGTTCAACCACAGGTCCGCAGGTGACAAGTTTTTGATCGTGTCGGATGTGTATCCGACCGCCACGACCGCCGCAGCCGACTTGATTTTGCCATCTGCGCTGTGGGTGGAAAAAAATGGGATGTTCGGAAATTCGGAGCGACGAACACAGCAGTGGTTTCGTATGGTTATGCCTCCAGGACAGGCCCGGGATGACTGTTGGCAAACCATTGCGGTGGCACGGCGCCTGTGGGAGCTGGGACATCCAGGAATGCGGGACAAAGACGGTCGATTTTTGTTTCACACAGTGGATGAAAACGGAAATGAGGTTCCCATTTGGCAATGGGAACACTATTACGACGTGAATGTGGACAAACGATTATTTGAGGAATATCGGCTGTTTACAACTATGAAGCACAAGAATCTCGCTCCTTATGACGAATACGTCAAGGCACGCGGATTACGGTGGCCGGTTGTTCAGCAACAAGACGGATCCTGGAGAGAAACCCGGTTCCGGTTTGCCGAATTTGACGACCCATTCGTCGAAAAGGGGCGGCGTATTCAGTTCTACCATTCGGTTACCAATGATGACAAAGCACTGGTGTGGTTCCGTCCATACGAGCCCCCGCCGGAGGTGCCGGATAATGAATATCCGCTGTGGTTGTGCACCGGGCGCGTACTCGAACATTGGCACACCGGGACAATGACAATGCGGGTGCCGCAGTTGCATCGGGCGATGCCCCAGGCATATGTCGAGGTACACCCGGAGGACGCGGCTCGGCTTGGGATCGGGAACGGAAGTTCGGTGATCGTGGAATCACGTCGAGGGCAGATCACGCTGCGAGCGTGGATTCAAGGACGGGGAGCACCACCCAAAGGGGTTATCTTTGTTCCATTTTTTGATGAGCGACTCCTTGTCAATCTCGTCACGTTGGATGCTCACGATCCGTTCTCAAAGCAGCCCGATTACAAAAAGTGTGCGGTAAGATTGCGCAAAGCGCCGGTATGACCGAATTGAGGAGGCTCTCATGTGGACAGAAGATGTGGAGCGGGGCGCCACCTATCCTCGGACAGTCGTTGTGCTGGCCGCTTCTGTAATCGCGGTATCGTTTATTGGTTTTTTTGTCGGTGTTCGCGAATCGGCAACCGAAGGTGCGGAGGGGCACCCGACGCGGTTGCAGGTCGATTCTGCTTTGGTTGCACCAGCGTTATCCTACGCACAACTGCGGGAAAAGAGTCGCACCGCTCCAACGACCCAAGCAGAAGCTTTACGGAAAATCGCTGCAGTCCCCTCAGAGGACGGCAATCGTGATGGAGAGCGAACATACACCGATGTTTTGGCGAGAAGTAATTTAAGAGCGTACGATGGTGCTCCACCGATGGTGCCGCACCCGATTCCCATCCGAGGGGACTTACCGTGCCTGACTTGTCACGATCAGGGCCTGGTGGTTGGCTCATTGCGGGCTCCTGCTGTCAGCCATGCTAAATTAACAAACTGCGTACAGTGTCATGTGCCGGCGAATGGGCCGTTTCCGGATGGTTTTCCGGCGGACATCGAGCCGATCGCGCTGAATGAGTTCAGTGGATTGGCGGCTGCCCATCAATCACCGCGGGCCTGGGATGGGGCTCCTCCGGTTGTCCCCCATTCCACGTGGATGCGGCAGGAATGTGACAGTTGCCACGGTCCATCAGGTGCGCCCGGCATTCGAACGACTCATCCGTTACGCCAAAACTGCCTTCAATGCCACGCGACCTCAGCGATTTTGGAAAACCGACCGATGGAACAACTTCCTTTTGGATCTGAATTGCTAAGATAAGGATCGTTATGACACTGGAAGACTCGAATACGAGCAACGGTGGGTTCAGTCGACGAGAATTGTGGAGTCGGATTTGGGGCAAACGGGAGGATTACGCGGCGGATCGGGGCAACGTGGACTCATCGAGTTCATCAACGGAGGTATTGACATCAAGACCCCCGTTTATTCCGATGTTTCGACCTCCAGGCGCCGGCGACGAAGCTACATTTTTGAGCAAATGCTCGGGTTGTTCCGAATGTATTACTGCATGTCCATACGGCGTTCTGCGGGCCGCACCGCGGACCCGATATCGGAGTGTAGCAAACACCCCGGTAGTCGATTTCCGAATTGGTCCGTGCCGCGTTTGTCCGGATCGGCCGTGCGTCGCGGCTTGCCGAACCGGAGCGTTACAACTAACTGCGCAACCAAAGATTGGGGCCGTTGAGATCGTGACCCACGAATGTGTCGCGTGGCAAGGTGGGTTTTGCTCAACGTGTACGGAGCAATGTCCAGTACCGGGTGCGATGTTTCGGCAGATGGGAAAACCAATGATTGACGCCGAGAAGTGTTGGGGGTGCGGTGTGTGCCAGCACGTCTGCCCGGCTCCTACAAATGCTGTGCGTATCATGCCATTCCTGCCCACACCGCTTGGAGTATGAGATGCCTGAGCAACTAGAAGAGTATTACGGGAGCATTCCAGAACTGTTGAGTGATGTCCTGGACGAAGACACCTGCTGGCAACTCTTTTCGGATGTCGCGAACTTCGGGACGGACATACGAATCACTGTCAAATGTGGACACCGTGATCATGGTGAACTGGTGCCGATTACCGTTGGCGAAGCCCACGAGGCACTGGTTCACAATGACGTGGTTGCCGTTCAGCTCCGGTACGGTTACCAGGGGTGTTCGTGGTGTGACACGGTGATGAGGTATGGCGATGGGTATCGAATAATAAGAATAAAATCAACGAATTAACTGTGATTGATGTTCTTGGTTTGTGTGATGTTCAGGTGCTGAGACATAACGAGAAGATCATCGGTGGGCGTAAAGTCAGGCATATGTTGACGAAGTGGGTCGGAATGAACTGACGTCAAGCTGGACGTCGTGGACGCCGACCGTTTACAGCGCCCTTCGTTATGTGTGGTGGATATCTCGTTATGACAGAACTGTGGCTTAGTTGCCCGCCTCACGAATGGGTGATGCTGCTGGATATCAATCATACCGGCAGCGGTGGTTGGCGAATTAGATATGAAAGGAGATGTGCGCGATGAAACGGTCGTTGACTTTTTCAAAATTAGTAATTTTGGTTCTTATATTATCAAAAACGACATCCGTGGTTGCTGCCGAGAGCCCGTCGTCGGATGTGCCGCCAATTACAATGGGCGTTGATATGTTTTCGCGGTACGAGTTTAGACACAACTACACGCTCAATCCAGGTTTCGACGCTGCGTCGAATGGCAGTGACATGTTTACGTTCAGGAGCAGATTCTTACTCAACACCGCGCCGGTGTCCTTAGGCGAGAATCTGTCGGTCATGGCACGGGTCGCTCCACAAGCAAGCGGTATATGGAATATTGGTGGTGACGAACTGACTGATCCAACGTTGGGGCTGCATGAGGGTGTTATCGTAGTCAACGGACAAGGATACCGGTTTGACGTGGGGCGGTTCGAAATGTCTTACGGAGACGAGTTGGTTATCGGTTCCGTGGGTTGGCATCACACCGGAAGAGCATTTGATGGCGTGAGATTTCATGCGAACTTAGACGACAACGGGGCGTGGCTGGACGGTTTTGTGTCCGTTCTAAAAGAGGGGTTTGTCGAGGGTCCGGTGGACGAATCAATTGGTGCGGGCGATCTCTATTTCATGGGGATTTATGCCGGTTTAGGAAAATTTGCAGGTCCTGACTTTGATCTCGACGCCTATGCGTTATTCCGTCTTGCGCCGGAGACAGACGAGGACCCTGTTGTTCGGGGTGGCACGACGGAACTTACGGTTGGGTTGCGTTCCAAGGGTCCGATTGGGGACGTTGTGGACTATCGGGTTGAAGCCGGGGTGCAATTTGGAAAAAGAGGTTTGGAAGGCGTTGCAGACAATGTCGACGTTTTGGCCTTTCAGGGGGACGCAGAATTCGGATTCTCGTTTCTCGACGATAAGGCGCTGCGAGTGGCGTTGCACGGCTTTTTTGCAAGCGGAGATGACCCCGAAACGGCGGACAAAGCCGAAGGGTGGAATCAGTTGTTTCCGACCGCGCACAAGTGGTTGGGAACCGCAGACGTGATCGGGCCAAGGACCAATGTTGCCGGTGGCGCTGCCCATGTCTCCTGGAAACTTCATCCCAATGTGGTCTTTTTATTGGACGGACATGGATTTTTTCGACCGGAGAAAGTCGGTGGTGCAGATGGGTATTGGGGAACCGAGGTCGACGCCGGATTGCTGTTCAAACCCGGGAAAGCACTCACATTACGACTCACCTACGACGTTTTTCTGCCAGCCGAAGATTTTGACGATGACGTAATGCACTTTGGCGAACTTGAACTTCGCACAAAGTTCTAATCTGATTGGCAGATTTGTCGTTAACTAAGTTGGTTAAATAACATGGGCGTAAACTCCGGGCGTGGATGGGTAAGCAGCTCGGTTGAAGAGAAGTGAAGTGATATCCTGAGCCTGGCGTGGTGTTGTTACCAGAACGAAACGATCTAAAACGGTCGCTCAGAGGGTCAGCTTCAAGCCGGAAGTGACCGAGGTCGAGCCGATTTTGAGTCGGATGATTCGGGGACGGACCGAGGAATATCGGGAATATTCCGCTGGGCCAGGACCGGACAAGCCGGCCAAAACTGCCGTTGCAGGGTCACTCATCTATTTCCGCTGACCTTCTCATGGGTCATGTAGCTTTTTACACATCGCAGTGGTGGTCGGAGCGTATCAGCGGAATCAGTGAGGGGTCGAAAAAACCAACAGGCGGTGGAGCGACAAACGTCCGAGTCCGATTCGAATCAGGTAAGTTAAGTGTTAGGCTTGCCGCGTGTAACGCCAGCAATCCGCTGGAGTCGATCCCATATTTCGTGTCTCCGACGATTGGACCGATAGCGTGGGCCAAATGAACACGAATCTGGTGCATTCTTCCCGTTTGAAGCTGCACCCGCAATAAAGACAAATTGTGATGACCATAAGTCGCATCCACGACCCAGTCGGTATGCGCCTCTATCCATGGTCGTGTATCGGCAATCGCCATCCTTCCACCAGAAATTTTCCGCAATGGTGAGGTAATTGCCCCCCCCAACGTTGATGGCACAGCTCTAACAAGTGCCAAATATTCTCGTTTAACCGTGTGTTTGCGGAATTGATCCGACAGTGCAGCAGTGACTTCAGCTCGTGTTGCAACGATGACAATGCCTGATGCGGCGGAATCCAAACGATGAACCACTCCAATGTGTGCGTTCCGGGTAGATTGACCGCCGGCGATTATCCAATCCCGAACGCTTCTGGAAATCGTTCCGACGTCGCCTGCCGCAGTGCCCTGAACGTGCTGGCCCGCCGGTTTGTTGACAACAATGAACCCATCGCCGACGTGAACGATGTCGAGTGGAAAGTGGGGTGGCTCCCTAATAAGTGCTTTCTGAACCGTCACGTCAATTCGTGTGGTAGCTCGTACGGGTCGCGAGGCAACCCGAATTCTCTTACCGTCTACACGAACCGCCCCGATGTCAATCAATCGCCTAATCAGGTTTCGAGAAGTGTCTGGACACAGTTGTGCTAACGCTTTGTCGAGTCGTTCGCCGTTTAACTCCGGGGGAACATAGAAGACGTAGTTTTCAACTGTTTTCGACAGGGGACGGAACGGAGACATGATGACCTTACTTAGTATTGCTTGTGCGACGTCCAAACGCCATATTGTATTCTTTGGCGGTAATTTAAACAAACGGTATGCTACGGGCGACCCACGTGCGAATCAATTAACCAATAATTTAATATTATGGTGGACCAACTATGTTTGGGGGCACGGGAACGAATAGTCTTGACGTCTCACCGGCATTCCAGCGAGTGGGTCAAAAGTCGGAGAATTCTGGGTGTGCGGACCATCTATACCCGGAGTCATCCGCGTGGCCCGCTAACCATTGAGACGGCCCACGACCTAGGGGTGCTAGCGGATCGACCCCTTTAGCCAAAGAGTGATGAAAGATCTGGGAACGGAGTTACGGCGGCAAATGCCCTTAGGCTATTCCTACGCGTTTTTGCCGCCCTGTTTGGCAATGGAAAGGGAGCCGATTTCCATTAGATCAATTTTTCCTATGTTTTGAGGTGAGCGGGAAAACGTTGGCAAGGAATGGCGGCCGCTGTCCATACGAATAGCGTCACAAGGACACGCTTCTTCACAAAATCCGCAGTAAATACAAACCAATAAATCAATTTCGAATTTTTGGGGAAATTTCTCAATCGACGTGTTGGTATGTTCGGCGGCGACAATATGAATACAATTCGCTGGGCATGCCGTGGAGCACAGCATACATGCCACACAACGCACTTGACCGTCATCCCGCAACATAAGCCGATGCCGGCCGCGAAATCGGTTCGGATAACGCTTTTTCACTTCGGGATATTGAAGTGTAACGATATCCCTTTGGCCAACCAGATTTCGCCAAAATTGACGGGTTGTAATCGCCAAGCCACGCAAAACTTCGGGAAGGTAACTGCTTTCTCTAAACTTAAACTCTTTTCGTTGTACCGGACGAACTGTTGCCGCCATGGTCAATTTACCTCACCTTCGATTTCGATTTTGTGTCGTGCTCGTTTTTTTCTAATATGGATAAGAACGTTTGTAATGGAATCCGAGTCGAGTTTGCAAGAAAAAATGTAGTCATATCATGAGTATAGAAAGAAATCTGCAATGCCCGAATCGCTCAAAATCCACCGGCATCGTGTCCCGCCTGTTTTTCCACAAACCCTCACGGTCCAGTTTTCGGGGTATTTTATTCAATTCTATATTCGACCCTGCTCGACAAACATAAGCACGACGCCGGTGATAAAAATATTAAGCAAGCTCAATGGAAGCAAATACTGCCAGCCGAGCCGCATCAGTTGATCGTACCGAAATCTTGGCAGTGTCCATCGGATGGCCATCTGGAGCCACACCACGAAAAGGGTTTTCAAGATCATGGCTCCGACTTGTGCCACTGTAAGCCACCCTCCGGTCCCCTGAACCCACGGAATTTGCCACCCACCCAAAAACAGTACAGCAGCCGTGGCACCAACCGCCACGATTCCTATAAACTCACTCAGCGCCAATAATCCAAACCGCATCGACGAGAATTCAACAAAATACCCCACAATTTCGCTTTCCCCTTCGGGAAGATCGAACGGAGCACGTTTTGTTTCTGCTATGCTCGCCGTCATGAACAGAATAAACGCCAACGGTTGCAGGACGATGCCCCACGCCGGCAACCATCCCCAAATCAAACTTCCTTGCTCGATAACGATGTCTTGCAGGTTTACGGATTCATAAATCATGAAGATTCCGACCAAATTGAGCCCCATTGATACTTCGTAGGAAATCATCTGGGCGGTCGTACGAATGCTGCCGAGCATCGCGAAATTGTTGTTGGATGCCCAAGCGCCGATTGTCGAGCCGTATACGCCAAGGCTGCTGACTGCCAGGATAAACAATGCGCCAACACCAACGTTGCTGATAAGAAAGTGTTCGCCCGGACCAAAAGGAATCACCGCAAACAAGAGCATTACCGGAACCACTGCCAGAAACGGTGCCAGCCGGAACATCAAAGGATTGTCCGTTTCTGGGTCAAAATCTTCCTTTGTCAGCATTTTTACAGCGTCGGCCGCCAAGTGGAAAATTCCGCCAAGGCGAAGTCCAGCGACAGAAGCACGGTTGGGTCCAACCCGGTTTTGTATCAATGCACTCTGTTTGCGCTCGATCCAAGTTAGAAGTGCCGCTACGGCCATCACAAACACCATTACGATGCCCATCACCTTTGCGACAGATAGTAAGATAAGTTCCAGCATGACGACCGGTTCTCCTAATGTTGCCAGGGCATGCGGCTGTTTATGTTGGTTTTTCGGTACTGAGGTGCGCTTGGGTCGATGTTTCGTGTTGCTGCGTCGACATCCACGTCGGATAGCCCGTTTGAACCAAGCGGCAAACCAAGATCACCAAGTTTGTCGTAAGTCATTTCGGCAAACTGCGGCATACTGGCAACAATTTCGCCAAAAATAGCTCGTTCTGAGTTCCAAGTGGCTTCGAGGCCCGCCGTTGTTGCAATTCTTTTCAGTATTCTCCAATAAGGGAATACAACACCGGCCGGTTCCAATCGAATCGCCTGCCGAATTCGCTGCACACGGCCGTGGGAATTAACCACCGTGCCCTCGCGCATCTGAGGGACCGCTGCGGGTATTACGATGTGTGCAATGTCGACCAAGTCGCTTCGAATGTCTGCCAGCACACCGATTACGCTGACTTTCTCAAGCAATTTGGCCCACTTGTCCGGCCCCTCATGCTCGCCGCCAATAAACAATACGGTTTTGAACGCACCGGACGCAACGTCTTTCTGGAACTCCGCAAGACCTGGAAGAGGCGACGGTCCGGCAATTGCCGATATCCCTGTCCGATTTGCATTTCTGTCAGCAAGGCGTAGCAATTCATCCTGGGGGCCATTTTGTGCACGTCCGCCCAGATACAATCTGGATCCCACGGCCCGTGCGAGGCGAAGTGCTACAAATGCATCTTCGTTGGGCATGGATGCGTCGAGTACGAAAGCACTTGCTTTGCCCGACGTAACCAGTGCTTTGGCCATTTCGTCGGCCACATCGCGCGTCGAAATGGCTGTCTTGGACGACTCGGTGCGCGTGTTGCGAGGTTCCGTCACCCTGTTTGCAGTCCAACGTGTATGCGACATCCGCCCCGAGTCGCATATCCACCACTGGTTCACTTTAGGGTTGTAGTTGGGAACATAACGTTCAATTTTATTCTGAAAACTATCGATTCGGATGTTGCAGCCGCGTGCGCATTCAGTGCAGACCGAGCGGGTTGCTGACATAAACCAAACCCGCCGTTTGAACCGAAAATCGATGGAGGTAAGTGCACCGACTGGACAAATATCAACAACATTCAGGCTATACGGGTTGTCCAACGTTTTGCCCGGAAATGTTGTGATTTCGCTATGCTCGCCACGGCTCATTACCCGAAGCTCTCCCGTTTTTGTTATTTCGTCGCCGAATCGCACACACCGTGTACACAAAATGCAGCGCTCTGCATCCAGAATAATTTTGGGGCCGAGTGGCTTCGCTTTGGCTTTGTGGACCTTTTTCGTGAACAGGCGCGACGGGGACAGACTGTAGTCGGCATAGTTGTCCTGGAGGACGCACTCTCCGGCTTGGTCACAAATCGGGCAGTCAACCGGATGATTCAGCAAGATAAATTCAAGAATTGCTTTCTGTGTTTCCTGCACTTTCTGCGTGTTGGTAAATACTTCCATTCCGTCGGCGCATTGGGCGTGACACGCCGGCATAGGTTTGGGTGACTTCGCAACCTCGACCAGACACATTCGGCAGTTTGCGGCAATGCTGAGGCCCGGGTGGTAACAAAAAGTAGGGATTCGGATCCCCAGGCGTTGTGCTGCCTGAAGGATCGTGGTGCCTTTTTCGACCTGAATCTCCTGGCCGTCGATTTTGAGTGTTGGCATCCTTTCTTCCTTTTCGTTTGCTACCGGTCGTTTTCGCCGCCAATCATGTTGATTGTGTCATAAGTCGGCACGATATCCGCCAAAAGCTTTCCTACAATCATTTTCTTCAGTCCGCTCATCAGCGCAAAGCAGGGAGGCCGTATTCGAAGGCGATAGGGCCGACCTGATCCGTCGGACACCAGATAAAATCCCAACTCGCCGTTGCCTGCCTCGGTATAACTGTACACTTCGCCTCGTGGAACTTTCACACCTTCCATGATCAACTTGAAGTGCGCAATCATCGCTTCAATCGAATTGTAAACGGCGTCTTTGGGTGGCAGAACAACACCCCAATCGTCGACTGCAATCGGACCTGGCTCCATTTGCTCTCGTATTTGTTTCATCATTCGAATTGACTGGCGAATTTCTTCTACTCGACACAGGTAACGATCATAGTTGTCGCCACGGTGACCAACCGGAACATCGAAATCCAGTCGATCGTAGATTAAGTACGGGTAATCCTTACGGACATCATAGCCGACCCCAGTCGAACGCAAACAAATACCGGTGAAGCCGTACGAAATTGCGTCGTCTTGGGAAATCGTTCCGACGTCCACCATACGATCATAAAAGATACGGTTGTTTGTCAGTAATTTATCGACGTCGATCATCAGTCGTTCAACTTCTGGAAGGACAGCGTCCACGTGCTCCCAGAAATCCGACGTCAAGTCGTGTTTGACTCCACCGATACGCGTAAATGCGGTGGTAAGGCGTGCGCCTGTAAGCTCTTCAACGAGTTCGTAGAACATTTCGCGTGCTTGAACACCATAGAGAAATGGCGTATAGCCGCCCAATTCGAGCGCCCCCGCTCCGATAGCTGTAAAATGGTCCGTAATCCGACTCATTTCACAAACCAGCGCGCGGATATATTTAGCGCGGTCAGGAACCTCAATGCCGAGCAGTTTTTCCACGGCAAGTACGTAGCCGACATTGTTGCATAGCGGTGAAGAGTAATTTAATCGATCAGTGTACGGCAGAACCTGCGCCCAAGTTCCGCTTTCACACATTTTTTCGAATCCACGATGTAAGTAGCCGATGTGGATATCGACGTCGGCGACGGTTTCGCCTTCGAGTTTCAATATAAACTTAGTAGTTCCGTGGGTTGCCGGATGCGAAGGCCCCATGTTGAGGACCATGTGCTCGGTGTGGAGGTCCGATTCGTCCACCGACGGTGCGTATCCCGGTTTGCTCCCTCGGCTTTTATCGTTTAGCAGGAGTGCGTTGCTCATATTACCGTCGTCCATCCGGTGGCGATAGGTTGTTATAAATCCTCAGAAGCAAGCGGAGGCAGTTCTTCATCAGGCCTCGGCAAGGTTGGCATGTCGATAAGCGGTTGGTAACCACGCTGGGGGTAGTCTTTTCGCAGCGGGTGACCGACGAATTCTTCGTAAAGAAGAATTCTCCGGTGATCCGGGGAATTGCGGAATCTAACTCCAAACATATCCCATACCTCCCGCTCAAACCAGTTTGCGCCGCCATATAGATGGGACAACGAATCCAGTTCCAAGTCGGCTTCTTCAAGCGGTACCTTCAATCGTATTCGATGTTTGTGGGATAGGGAGTGAAAATGGTACACCACTTCGAAACGCGGCCCGACGTAGTCCGGCATGGCCGACAGGTCTACGGCTGTAATATCAACGCAGAAATTGAATGCCATTTGTGGGTCGTCCCGCAAAAACTGTACGACTGCAACCAGGGCATTGCGATGCAGCACGACCGTTTCGTCACCACGGTGGGCATGTGTTGACAATACTGAGTCGCTGAAACGTTTGACGATTTGATCGAGAACCTGCTGACTCATCGGTCACTCAATGGTTGGAAATTGGCATCAGTTGTGTGTCAGACAAAGGCGACGACTTGATTAGCCGCCGGCCATGGTTGGAGACGAGCATGCCCGGTTTCGTGATGATTCAGTCCCACTCCAGAGCACCGCGCCGCCACACATACACCAGGCCTAGGGACAAAATTCCAAGAAATAAAAACATTTCGCCAAATGCCACCCAGGCGAAAGCCGGATCACGCAGCCATTGTCGATAAAGTGTTGCCCAGGGGAACAAAAATACGGCTTCGATATCAAAAACGATAAAGAATATACCAACGAGGTAGAACTTCACCGAGAATCGCCGCTTTGGAGAATGAATCTGTTTTTCTCCCGACTCAAACGGCGCATTTTTAATTGCATTTTTCCGTTTTGGGCCAAGCAGGAAGTTCAGCGTCAACATCCCACCAATCGCCGCCGAACAAATCGCAAGCATGATCAGAACTGGGATGTATTCGATCTGGCTGTCGAGCATATGGAATCAGTCTCCCATCGCTGGCGGACACTGCAACGAAGCAAACGTAATCACTAACATTATCGGTCAAGCCGCTCAGATGCGGCGACCAAAAAGGTGCGGTCCGTGGTGTACCACCGGTCCGAGTACACGTCAACCAGGCGGTACCATTTGGTCCTGCGAGAGTACGCTCCTGCTGCGGGATGATGTTTCTGCCCCCGTGTCCCAAGCTACATTTGCGTTACGGGTTTGTGCGGGAGTCAAATGCCCAGCTTTGCAGTTTGAGTTTGTGAAAAAATAGCTGAACGAACTTGGACGGATGCTTTTGGCCCCACTGCCCAGAAAAAAACCTGCGCCATATTCCCGATATGACTCGGTTTTT
>JABWCM010000296.1 GCA_013360285.1 Myxococcales bacterium | reverse complement strand
GGTAATGGACCACAATCCGGTGATGATCGCGGCGGGCGCTATCGTGGGATTACGCATCACGTTTTGGATGATCGTGGGCAGCCTCACCCTTATCTTTGCTTTGGGGCCGGAAGCATACCAATACGAATGGGTCAGTACTGCGACCGGAGAAACCATCCGGGCGGCATCTCAGCCATGGAAAGCGTGGCGGGAAATCGGAGTCTGGTTTGGTGTTCCGATCATGGTGGCCCACGGGTTGCTAACCTTTGCACTGCAATGGAGAACCATCGGACGTGCTTTCCGAGGTATCGGAGGCGGCAATCAGGACAATGCACTGGTGCGAACAGTTGAGCCACCGTTTTCATGGTTCGCCTGGGGTACCGCGTTTGGTGGAGCCGGTGTTGTTTATGTGGCTCAGGCTTACTTTCATGTGCCTTGGTATTATGGCTTACTTGCGGTGTTTATGACGTTTTTTCTATCGCTTGTGGCCTGCCGGGCAACCGGTGAATCGGACATCACGCCGATTGGCGCCATGGGCAAAATCATGCAACTGACTTATGGCGTGTTGATTCCCCAGTCGATGACCGCTAACTTAATGACCGCGGGTATTACTTCGTCGGCCGCGGGATCGGCCGCTGACCTACTCAATGACCTGAAATCGGGTTATCTGCTCGGGGCAAATCCGAGACGCCAATCCATCGCTCAACTGCTGGGAGTGCTCGCCGGAACGGCGGCTACGGTCACCGGATTTTACCTTCTTGTTCCCGACGCCACCGCGTTAAATGGCCTGGGTACCGAAGCGCCGAAATTTCCGGCCCCCGCGGCCCAAGCGTGGAAAGCGGTTGCCGAAGTGTTTCAGTTGGGATTGGCCAACATGCACCCGATGCACCAAAAAGCGATTCAGTACGGCCTGCTCATCGGTGTTGTCCTTGTTTTTCTTGAAAACTTTGCCCCGAAAGGCAAAAAGTGGTGGCCGTCGGCAACGGGGCTGGGTTTGGGTTTTATTCTTCCGTTTCAATATCCCATGTCGATGTTGTTGGGGGCCGTTATTGCCTGGGTATGGTCTTATGCGAACAAAGACAATGCTGAAGATTACCTCGTGCCTGTCGCTTCGGGTGTCATCGCCGGCGTGTCGATCATGGGGGTATTGGTCGCCATTTTGAACAACCTCGTCTTTAATTAGTCGTCTACCACAACACCGCAGGAATGACGCCATGCCCCCTTGGTTTCTCCCACAAAACTCATCCCGGCTCAGAGGGTGTTCCATAAAGCTGACATGTCCCCAAAAGGGCGCTTTTTGCCACCTTGGCAACGTCACTCCTTGCGGAATATTCGCGATATTCCTCAGTCGTGCCGCTGCCAATGCAGCTAAAAATCGCCGTTTTGGGGATGATTTCCCATTTATGGAACACCCTCTCACCGTTTGGCAACTGTCTCTGGCAGTTGTTTTTTGGTGTGTTGTTGCAACGGGGTGTGGCGATGACGACGACTTTGCAGACAACGTGGAATCATCGGAAATTCAACTGACACCGACTGTGGGTTCCGGGTGGCTCTATGGGGAGTCGGTGGCAGGCCGCGGGCTGATTGTGGAGCGGTTTGGGGATTCGGGACCGCCGGTGTTGATTTTGAGCGCCATTCACGGCAATGAACGACCCGCTGTGGTGTTTGGGGAACGACTTCGGACCTTTTTGCAACAACAACAGGATGTATACGACACCTGCCAGGTGTTTTTGATCACCGCCGCCAACCCCGACGGTACCGTATACGGAACCCGCCACAATCTTTCGGATGTAGACCTCAACCGTAATTTTCCTGCCAAGAACTTCCAACCAAGCGAAACCAATGGAAAATTTCCGTTGCAGGAGCCGGAATCAGCCGCGTTGGCGGAACTCATTGAGTTTTTGGATCCGGTGGCGATCCTGTCGATCCACAATCCGCTGCATCAAGTGGACTACAACGGGCCCGCAGAAATGTTGGCCAAAGGAATGGCGAAGATAAGCGGAATTCCTTTTAAACCACCGATCGGGGGATTGCCGGGGTCGTTGGGTAGTTGGGCGGGAGAAGATTTACAGATTCCTACCATTACATTGGAGCTGCCCCCTGCCATCAACACCTTGTCCGGCTTCGAACCCGCGTGGAAAGCAACGGAATATTTTGTGGAAAAGGCTTCGGAAACAAAGACTTCGAGTACGGATCGGCTCGATTTGGATTATGCGACCTCCGGTCCATACGCGGCATGGAATGTGGCAACGACTGCGCAGGGGTATGATCTGCGGATGGAACGATGGGGCAGTCCCAAGCATACTCAGGGCGGTGTGTTGGTGATGGTATCACCTCACGAACAAACACCCGAGACCACGTTTGTTGTCGAACGGATTCGTGCAAAACTTACAACACGCGTGCAACCTACGCCAACCCACCCCATATGGTTTTTGACCGTCACGTCACCAGCCGATACAAAAAATGCCGATGTAGATTCAGAAACGTTCACCACGTTGTCGACGATTGTGGACCAACTTCAACCGGAAGCTGTGGTGTATGTGCGGGAAAGTCAGTTGGCGGGATTTGCTTTTGCCGGGCCGTTTCCACAAAAACTCACAAACTCATTACGTAATCAGGGCCTGATCGAACGTGCCGCCAATTTAGGAGAGATGTCCTTGGAACAGGTTATAGCCGAAGATCAACAGATTGCCGTGTTGCTTCTGGACGTCGCCCCCTTTGTGGATACCGAAGCAGATGCCGAGCCTTATCGTAAAGTCGGCACGATTGCCGCCGATTATTATTTAAGCAAAACGGCGCAGTAATTTATCGTGCCTTTATACCATCCGTGGCACCGTCTTGGGTTTGCCGACTGGGCGATTTCGTCACCTTTGCACCTTCGTCATCATACAACATCCGAATCGCCGGGGATTCCAGGTCATCCATCTGGCCGTTTTTGACCGACCACACAAAGGCGAAAACCGCCGTTCCTACCAGAAGAATCGCCAACGGCAACACCAGATACAACACACTCATGGTTTCGCTCCAAAGGTTTTTGCTTTGTAGGAACTGCTGACCACCGTCAGCGAACTAAACGGCATCAGTATGGCCGCAATCATGGGATTTATCAACCCGGTCATCGACAGAACCACGCCCAGCAGGTTGTAACTTAGCGCGAACAACACATTTCGCCGTATCACACGCATCGTGCGGCGGGAACCTTCCACCAAATCGGCGACCAACGCGATGCCGTCTCTAGCTAAATAAACATCCGCGGCTGTTAAACAAGCTTCTGCTCCACCGTGAACCCCAATTCCCACGGATGCTTCCGCCAACGCACCCGCATCGTTGACGCCATCGCCAACCATAAACGTGTTGGTTTGCTTGGCGGCACGGCGGATGTGCTCCAGTTTTTGCTCCGGTGTCTGACGGCCGAAGCAGCGTTCCGGAGAAATCGCCAATTGACTCCCAACAGTTGAAACAACACGTTCATCGTCGCCGGAAAGGATTCCGATTTGATAACCTGCCGTCTCCAAAGACCGAACACAATCCACCGCATCATGGCGCACCGGGTCTGTCAACTCAATGGCTGCCCTAACGATACCCTCTGAAGCCACCAACACAGTGGTTTTGGCTTCAGCACGAGGTCCATCCAGAAGTTGGGTAACCCAATCGGGAAACGCCCCACCACAGCGAGCCTGCACAAAATTTGGGTTGCCCACGATAACCTTTTGGCGCCCGAAATCGGCTTCGAGACCACCACCAAAGGTTTCACGCACATTCGACAACACCACAGTGGGGTCTTCCGGCAGACCCGCTACCAATCCACGCGCAATAGGATGTCCGGAATGGTTTTCCATGGCTCGCACGATGGGTTTCCACTTGTCATCACCAACCCAGCGACTCACCGAAAGACGCCCCTCGGTCAACGTACCGGTTTTGTCGAACCAAATGGTTCCTTTTCGTGCAAGCCGCTCCAGCACATCCTCCCCTTTGATCAAAATTCCGTGGCGCGCTGCTTTGCCGATTGCCGCACTCACCGCGAGTGGGGTCGCGAGCCCCAGGGCGCAGGGGCAGGTGACGATCAACAAGGCTACCGCGTGATCAATGGCCAACCCCACATCGGTGCTCCACCACATCGCGATTGTCACGGCAGCAAGGACAAGGACGACGGCAACAAAATACGCGGAAATTCTGTCGGCCATGGCGACAATGGGCGCCTTTTTGCGCATGGCCTCTTCCACCAACAACAACAGTTTACCGACGCGGGTTTGTTCACCGGTGCCGGTGGCAACAATCCTGAGTCTTCCACTCACATTGGTAGTTCCCGCGTTCACTTTGTCGCCGGCTTGAACCCAAACGGGAATCGCTTCGCCGGTCAACACGGCACAATCGACGGCCGATGTGCCATCTGTCACGTCCCCATCCACGGGAATGAAATCACCCGGGCGCACTTCCACAACCATTCCCGGGGTAATGCTCTCGATTGGAACGTCGCGAACGATGCCGTTGTCGACCAAACGAGCCGTGGACGGGGCCAGGGCAAAAAACAACTCCGTCGCGTCGGTGGCCCGTCGTTTCTGTCGTTGTTGAAGCCACCGCCCAACCAATAACAGGAAAACGAGGACCGCCAACGAATCAAAATAAATTTCTCCTCGGCCAACGATGGTGTTGTACGCACCCCAGACAAAACCGGTCAAAATCCCGATGCTGATCGGAAGATCCATGTGAAGTAGGCGCGCCCGCAATCCTGCCCAGGCACCCCGATAAAACACGGATGCGGACCACAACACCGACGGCAAGGTGACAACCAGACTGACCCAGCGAAAAAACGACGAGTACTCGGCCTCCATATCAGAAAACATGCCGCTATAAAGAGCCAGGGCCAACAGCATGACGTTTCCCGCCACTGCACCGGCCACACCGATACGCATCAACAGTGCTCGATCCTCTTTGCGGCGCAGGAATTCACGATCAGCACCACGGAATGGGTGCGACGGATACCCCACTGAGTCCAACCGTTGAGCAATGTGGGATAACCGAACAACCGCCGGTGCATACGTGATGTGTACCGAGGACCGCCCAATATCCAGCCGCACATCAATGACCCCGTCCATGGTGGATGCAACCCGTTCCACAAGCCAGAGACAGGCAGCGCAATGGATTCCCTGAAGGTAAAGGTGAACGGAAATCAGTTCATCTGTTCGGCGCTGAGCATAAAGCGCCAAAAACGACGGCTCATCAAATTCGGCGTACGTTCGCCCCGACAGTTTTACCGGTCTTCCGGTTTCATTGGCGTCGCCGCGCAGTGCGTAATAACGATCCAGACCTTGTTCGTGAATGACCGCGTAAACCGTTTCGCAACCTTGACAACAAAACTGAAGCGGGTTGTTGGCTTGGAGAAACGCCGTAGGAACGACCAGGCCGCAATGACTACATAAATGCGGGTTAATTGTCATGGCAAGTCGCCGCCCGACCTATCGTTTGCAAAGGGATTGGATCTGCACGTTGTTCCACTTGTTCGTTTACAGTGTCAATAGGTAAGATAACCGACGAACGAGAAAAGACCGTGTACAACCCCACAACCACCAGCAACAATGCTGTCACCACGGGAACGTGTGAACGCAATACCCCGAAAACACGTTGAAGACTCAGCCCCAAAGACACCATCAGCGGTACGGTACCCAACCAGAACACGGCCATCATCAACCCACCCACCAAGGGATCGGCGGTACCGGCGGCAGTGATGACAAAGGCATACAACCAACCGCAGGGCAACAAAGCCGACAAAAACCCCAGAAACCATGCCCGCAACACCGGCGGTCTGCCACGTATCGCCGACACCAGTCGTCGATACAGGTTTTGTATTGCGAGCAACCGCACGGAAGGCAAACGTAAATAACCCCAGAAACGGAGCAGGGTAAAAAGCCCCCATGTGGTCATCGCAGCTCCGGCTACCACCGTAGCAAAACGGTGTAAACCGGCAGTATTGCCGGCGAAATCGACGACTCCCCCGACGGCGCCGGCCATCATACCCAAGGTTACATAAGTGAGCAGCCGCCCCACACTATACGCTGCATGGCTTTTCCAACGCCCACCCGTCGTACCGGTTCCGGAGCCGGCGTAAACCGCGACAAGCCCACCACACATGCCGGCGCAGTGAAGGCTTCCAAATAGGCTGGCAACAAAAACGGCCCAGAATAATGCCATCATGATCTATGGTTGCTCCCGATAAGGCCCCACCATGACGTCCTTTTGTGTCTTGTACGTAAAGATATCCGAACCGCGGACGACGTGCACATTGAATTCGTGTAAACCCGATCTGCGGAGGTCAAGCTGCGCCTGGTAGAACCCGTCGGTCGTCTCGGAAGCCGTTGCAGCAGCCACATGTGCAGCACGGGCATTGTGAAAACCTTCGACACGGATTGACGCATCACGAATCGGTTCACCGTGGGCATCTTTCAGTACCAACGAGACGGTCGTTGGCGCATAAGCGGTGTCGCCCGGCTTTGTGGTCAGCTCAAGAGCCCATCTTAATTGATGGTTTTTTTCCTGCTGAGCCATGGTCTGGTCCCAAAGTACTGCTTTGCGGTAATAATCCTCCTCGATAACAAACGAGGGGTCTCCGGTGGCTTTCATCACCAATACAAGGTTGCCCACCACCGGAATCATGAGCAATAGGACGATCAGCACCGGCCATTGCCACCCTGTCCGTGGTTTTGATTGTGGTTCCATTCTGTTTCCTTCGGTTAACGAGGCCCTAATAAATGATAACGATTGTCCGATGTAAAAGCGGCACCATCGGTCACACGGAGGGTCACGTCGAGTTTGCCGTCATTGAACAATCCTTTGGGGGCGACCACAAACACGCTCGTGGATTCGGTTTCCCCAGGCTGAACCGGCAATGGATTGATCGGTGCAATAAACTGGACCGACTGCGGTTGCGGCACAGACAACGTATAATTTGCCGGTTCCGCACTCCGATTGGTGATTTTGATCCGGACCTGGTTTTGAATTTCTCCCGTAGCGGTCAACGAAAAAGGTGCACCGATGTTACGAAGGATCGTCACATCCGCGCTTTCCCTTCGGTTTAACCCCAAAACAAGCGCCGAAACCAACCCCACAAGAACAACCGAATAAATGATCACCCGTGGGCGCAGCAGTCGGTTTTGGGTGCCCGATTCCAGGTTGGCCTGGGAGGTGTACCGAATCAATCCCAGGGGTTTTCCCACCTTGGTCATGATGTCATCACACGCATCAATACATTGGGTGCAGGCAATACATTCCATTTGCAGCCCATTTCGAATATCGATACCGGTAGGGCACGTCACCACACATGCTTTGCAATCAATACAATCCCCAAGCGCCTTCCGATCATCGGGAGTTTTTCCTTTACCCCGCGGCTCCCCCCGTGCCACATCGTAACCTACGATAAGCGACCTTTTGTCAAGCAACGCCGACTGAAGTCGTGCGTAAGGGCACGCAATGGTGCACATTTGCTCCCGAAAATACGCAAAATCGATAAAAACCATTGCTGAAGTCACGGCAACAATTGCAAAGCCCGTGGGATGATTTAATGGCGATCCAAGCATCCACAATGCCAACGTGTCCACACCCACAAAGTAGGCGAGAAACACGTTGGCCAAGGCGACACTTATGAGTCCAAACACAAAATACTTTACAACTCGTCTAAAGTTAGGTCCTTGGCGGTCTAATTTAAGCTGCTGGGTGCGCCCTCCTTCGATCCATTTTTCAAGCGGTCGGAACAAAAGCTCCATATAAACCGTTTGCGGGCACCCCCATCCGCACCATGCGCGTCCAAACACCGCGGTGATAAGAAAGATCGACACAAAGATGCCCAGCATGAGCAGCATCAAAAACAACGTGTCGGTCGGGAGGAAGGTTGTGCCAAAAAACGTGAACTCCCGTTCGGCAACGTTCAGCAAAATCATGGGTTTGCCGTTGATGGTCACAAACGGAATCCCCACAAACAACACGATAAGCAGCCACCCGAGAATCAGACGCGCTCGATAAAACCGCCCTCTCGACACCTGGGGGCGCATCCATCGCCTAGACCCATCTTTGTTTAACGTGGAAAGAACCTGTTCTTTCGCTTCAGGATGTGAT
>JABWCM010000295.1 GCA_013360285.1 Myxococcales bacterium | reverse complement strand
GCAGTTTTCGTTGGCTTCACATTTGCCATTGCCGCAAGCACCGGGACAGGTTCCGCAGTCTTTGGGGCAGGTTTGGCAGTTTTCGTTGGCTTCACATTTACCATTGCCGCATCCCGTAGGAACAATCCCGCAGCCATTACACTCTTCCGCACACTCACTGGCACACAGGTCGTCCCATTGGACGTCACAACAAAACGCGTCCATGCCACACACACACGCTTCGCACGCACATCCCCCACACCCTGGACCTTCGTTGGCTTGGCACCCATCTCCCGAACCACATGGGCCACAGTCTTTGGAACAACTCTGGCAATTTTCACCCGGCGCACATTGTCCGTCACCGCACCCGCCTGGGTCGACACCACACCCGTTGCACTCGTTGGTACACTCACTTACACACAAATCATCCCACTGTATGTCACAACAATAGGGATCTAACTTACAGACACATCCTTCGCATACACATCCGCCACACCCGGGTCCCTCGGTGGCCTCACACCCATTGCCAACACCGCAAGGGCCACAATCTTTTTGGCACGACTTACAGTTTTCATCGGGACCACAAAAACCATCCCCGCACTCCGCCCCACAATTTCCGCAATCCACAGGGCACACGAGGCAGTCCTCATTTGGTGTACATTCTCCATCCCCGCATTCGTCGGGGCAAAATCCGCAGTCTTCGGGGCACGTTGTGCAGCTATCCTGCGGACCACACGTTCCATCTCCACACATTCCCCCACAATCCGGAGCGGTCATGTGTTGGCAGGTGCCGGTCTTAGGTGAGCACTCGTCGAAGGTGCAGGGGTTCTTGTCGTCGCAGTTTTTGAGTTTTCCGCCCTGGCAGACGCCGTTTGAACACGTGTCGGCAACAGTGCAAGCGTTGAAGTCATCGCAGGATGTTCCTTGTGGTGCGGGTGATTGGGCACATTGTCCCGTGGCCGGGTCACACTTGGACGAAAGGCATGGACCGACCTGCGGGCAACTTACCGGTCCTAGGGACGCGCACTTGCCGTTAATGCACAACACGGCGCCGTTACAGGCATTTCCGTCATCAAATTCGGCGCACTCGGCGGACGAAACACATTGGGGGCACTGGTCGGTGCCGGCAACACATTTTCCCTGAGTGCAACCATCTCCGAGTGTACAAGATATACCGTCGCTGCAGGCCGTCCCTTCCGGAGCGGGCGCTGTGACACACTCCCCGGTTGTAGCAACACATTGTGAGGTTACGCACGGGTCATCGGACGCCGGGCAAACGACTTGCGAACCTTCGGCAAGTTTACAGAACCCGTTTTCGCATACCATCGTACCGTTGCACAGGTTGCCATCGTCAAACTGGGCGCAGTCCAGGTCAGCCTCGCAACCACATCCACCAGGTTCACCGGTGCATACACCCAGAGAACACGTGTCTCCAACGGTGCAGGGATTGCCGTCATCGCAGGCACCCTCGTTAGGAGTGTGAACACACCCCGAGTCGGCATCACACGTATCCGCCGTACACGGATTGGCGTCGTTACATGCCAACACCTGATTGTTGGGCGAAATACACTCACCATCCATACATACGGTGAAAAGGGTGCATGCGTTGGCATCGTCGCATTCACTTAAGTCCTTTTTTTCTCCAACAAAACATTTTTGGGTGGTCACATCACATAACGCCACAAGGCACGCATCCGAGTCCTTCACCAAAGCTGCACATTGGGCGTTGGTTTCGCACGTTTCAGGAACTACGTCTGGGTTGACGGCAGCGTCTTTCTCCGTGCCGGCGGAATCCGAAGCGTCTACGGATTCAAAATCCGTTGGCAGGTTTCCCTGATTTTGATCTTTTTTGGTGATGTCGTCAGGACAACCGGTCAAGGTCAGTACAGCAATGTAACTTAAGCCGAATGCCAGTGTGCGGTAGAAGCTTGCCATGATGCGCTCCGTTGGTGTGTTACAGACCGAACGGGACCTTCGAGTAGCCAAACAGTCGGCCCGAACGGGTACGCAGAAGGGTAACGATTCGCGGCCTTTCTTTCAATGTAATCTCCGCAATTTTACTGGCATGTTTTCGTAATGATTGACTTTTTGAGCCGCGACTTACCGTTGGTCTGCAGATGCCGTTCGGAAGGCAACAGCGGACGAGTCAAGTTGCCGGAGAGGAGGGGTGCCATCACGTGTGGGATTTAGCGCAGCGAATCCAATTCTTGAGTTGAAATACGATCTTTTCCGGCTGCCGCTCGAACCATCAACGCGGTGTTTTTACGCACGATGACCACGTCGGTACCGACTGCCATCAACTCAGCCAGTTCGGGAATTTGTTGGGCAATATCAAAGTATGCTTCGCTCATATACCGTACTTCAATTGTCTTCATGCCGGACTTGTACGTTTCGTCAACCCACTCTTTCCCGTTCCATTTCAACGTTTTACCCTTTACATGGCGGATCGGCACATCTTTGTCTTCCCGAGAACGCTCGACGGATTTCATTCTCACGATTTTTTTCGCGCTCTCTACCGCCACCGAACCTTCGGCCGCTTTCAGTTCATCGGCACTGGTAATGCGCGACTGCGCCGCCGGTGCTTCGTTGTCCATCTCCCAACCGCGTGCTCCGGTGTCGGTTTTTGGGGCACCCGCCGGACCTCCGGTTCCCATTCCGGCACCGCCTTGAGCTTCCAACTGCCGTCGTATGTCTTCCGGAGCCGGCCTTTGGCTTCCAAGGATGATCGGTCTTGGATTGGGCGGCGCCATCGGAGAATTGGGTTCCGTAACCAAATAAGACGTGTACGGTGTCACAATACCAAACCGCGTTCCCAACTGAATGATTTCGTCGCGTAATTCTTTGGATTCGCCGCGAAGGCGGATTTCGTCCAACAGGTAACCGACCTGACGGGTCGCCCAAAGCCGTGCAATAAACCCATGTTCGCCCGATTCTTTGGGCAATGTGCCTTCAAAATCAAAGTTCATCGAGCGTTGCTCCACCTCTCCATGCAGCCGCACCAAAATGTCGCCGGCGTCTCGATATCGCCCGGTCAGAATCACCTGACTGCCGCGAAACAAATCCGGCAACCGTTTTGGTAAAATTCCGTAGGTTTTGCCGCCAATGATGTCCACTTTCGGATCGACCAACACGGGGTAACTGACTTTTTCAAAAAACGACGCAATCGTGGTTTCCATATCCGAATCGCCACGAACGTACGCGCTGGTTCCGCCGTTTTCTTCGGCGATTCGATCCAGCAGATGTGCGTTGAGGTCGTCTCCGACACCGAATACAAATACCCGCGCCCGCGTTTCGTTTGCCGCATTCACATCCCGCAAAATCGACTCCAACGCGGTTTCCCCAACGGTTGGACGTCCGTCGGTAATAAACACCACCAGGTGGGTTTTTCGTGTTCGCCCGCCCATGGCCAAAAGCAGTGCTTCGTGAATCGCTGTTCCTCCCGCTGCTTCCATGCTGTCAACAAATCGTACGCCGTCATTGACACTGTCTGTTGTAACCGCCTTAAATTCGTTGGCCCAGCTTTCCACGTCGCTGGAAAATCGAATAATATTAAAGCTATCTCGAGGTCCAAGCCGCGTTAAACAGTGTTTTAATGCCTCTTTTGCGTTCTGCATTTTGGTGCCCTGCATGCTCCCGGAGGTATCGATGACAAAGGTGACGCTTTTTTCAAGAATCTCGTCTTCCGCGTAACTCGACTTTGGCGACATCATCAGCAAAAAATAACCCGGTTCGTCAGATGGTCGGTAAGTAAGTAAGTTAAGCCCGATATCTTTTTGGCTTACGCTGTAATACAAGACAAAATCTTGGTCCAGGCGAGCTTTGTCTTTTTCAAATCCCACAGTTGCCACATCGTCGGTTTTGCGCCGCACATAGATATCGTGGCTTGGGCTGTACAAACTGCGAATCGGAATCTTCGAGCGCACTTTGGCGGTTAATGTGAGGTCCTGCAACGTAGTAGGCGAAGGGCCGTGCGCGCCCTTGAGTGGGTACGTGTATTTGTAAACACCCCCATCAAACGGCAGCACCTGGCTAAAGGCTATCTCCACCTTTTGTTCACCCCCTGCGGGTACCGGGTATACCCGTGCCTGAAACAAGTTGTGCCCCATCCACTCCAGGAGCCCCGGATCCGCCATCCGCCGCACGATTTCTTCGTAGATGCCGCGTGCCTGATTTTTCTCCAGAACTTTTCCTTCAACCCGTTTTCCGTTGATGTACAGGGCGAAGTCGTCTACCGAAGCCCCATCCGGTACCGGAAACACATAGGTTGCTTCCAACACTTGACTGGTGTGGTTCCGAAATGCCTGGTCGACTTTTGTAGTCGCTGTTCCGTTGTCTATCGAAACTTCGATTCGGTGGTAAGATATGGCCAGGGGCGGTAAGTTACGGTCCTTCGGAATCAACAATCCCGTTGCCGAAGCGGAAAAAGTGATTCCGAACATGGCAACAAAAAATGCCGACAATGCCGCCAGCCGTGGATATTTGGGCAACATGATCGAAAACATGGAAAATCTCTCTTTACGGTGAAATGAATTGGTAGTGTCGCCCCCGAAACGACCCAAAGGTCAACAACAAGAGCCCCTGACGTGTCAATAATCGAAAAGTTCTCGCCGCACGCCGAATTATCTCACCATCACGGGGTTTTTGCGGGCACCTTGCCGGTCATGTCCAGCGGCCCTTTGTCTACTAAGATAAGCCGCTTCTTTAACCCCGGTGTGACCACAATGTGCCCGTTTTCTTTTACGAACACGCCATCCAGTCCCAATTTGGCCAACATCTTTGAACCTTTTTCGGGTCCGAGGACCATCGCGGCTGTCGCTGCGGCGTCGGCCAGGGTGCCGTTTTGTCCGACCACCGTGACGCTTGCTGTTTTGGTTGTCGGAAATCCGGTTTTGGGGTCGATAATATGGTGATATCGTTTGCCGTCTTGCACAAACCACCGTTCGTAGTCACTGCTTGTGACCAAGGTGTCGGCCGTTAAAAACACGTAGGCAAACACTTCACCACGTTTTTTTCTGGGGTGTTGTAGGCCGATTTTCCACGGCTGATCCCCATGTCGACCACGCGCGTTGATGTCTCCGCCGGCGTTGATCATGAAGCTTGAAAAACCCGACGAGTAAAGCAAGTTGGCGGCGCGATCCACAGCGTACCCCTTGGCGATTCCCCCAAGCCCCAATCGGATACCCGGTTTCTGGAAAAACACCGTCTTTCGTTCCAGATCGAGTGTCACATTCCGATAATCAATCATCGGCAGTTTCTCGGCTATCTCACTCGGGGTCGGAACCCTCGGTTCGACTGCAGAAAAGTCCCACAACTGGGATAGAGTGGCCCACGTGACGTCGAATGCACCGCCTGATGCGTCCCCAACACGAATAGCAGCTTTTAGTACAACCAAGGTGTCATCGCCGACACTTACCGGACCCGCCGCCGCATTGTTGTTGATAATGGAGATATCGCTGGTGTCCAGCCACTCACTGAGCCGCCGTTCCAATCGGTGGATCTCGCCATACGCAGCATCCACGGCACTCTGTGCTGCAGCCTGATCAGGGTGCCAGATCGAAATTTCGACCAACGTGCCCATCGAAGGCCGCAAATCCCTCACCAATACTCCTTCAAGCTGTTCGGCGGGCAACGTATTGCTGTTTTGGGAGCCAGATTGGGGCTGTGCGGTGGCGTCCCGGTGTGACAATGTGATGAATGCGACGCATAACAACACGTACCGCGACCATCGCCACACCTGACGCGCTCCACCGCGAGCAGATACCGGTTTTATCTCCATGATACACCTCGATCACAACAGGTCGTGCTCTGCCCACCCGATCTGAAGTAGTTTCGGATCCAGTGTGACCCCTGCTTGGTTGGCGGGAGCCAACAACCGGAAACTCAACGAAATCTGCTCCATCTTGAGTCGGTCCGGAACCGAAATAAACCCGACTTTTTGAAGAGCCCTATGTTCCGCCGTCCCAAAATGGGCAAGCGCGACCATCACTACCGCCCCCGCATCGGTACTCCGGCGAATTAACTTACCGACAAGCGCCTGGTATGCCAGGGCTGTTTCCGCTTTGGTGTGCATCAAAAAAGCCGCACGGAGCCCCCATTGGCGGCGAAAAGCCACCGCACCACACGCGACGGTTCGGCCGCTGTGGACAACCGAAGCCCACCGATACAGCCCGTCCGGGCGACCGTAACGCCAAAGAGCATACGTTTTGTCGACAACGGGTCGCAAACCCGAGGCTCCCCGCCAGTCCGAGCCCACGTGAAAAAAATCATCGGGAATCCGTTCTGAACTGGCCGGGTCATTCCAGCTTGTCGGTCGACACATAGCAAGGGTGGATCGAACTCCGACTATGGGCCGTACGAGCAGCGGGAACGGATGAATCGGTTGACGACCCTGGTAAGTTTGTGCACCGGCAGTCGAGTTTTCGTTGGAAAAGCCGAATATAAATGCAAGGTTATGTCGGACGATTTCGGACTCCAGCACTGCCCACAGACGTCGGTTCAGACCCTGCCGGCGCCAGGAAACCGCCGTCATGGCGTCGATCGACAATCCCCCGTTCAACAAGGTTTCCGCGAAAACAAACCGCCGCGGCACCAAGGCAGCATGGGCGACCACCTGTCCGTCGACGACCGCAACCGCCCGAAGCGCCGCCCCGGCTGGATTCTCGTCATACAACCACCGCCACAGGTTCTTTGAACGTGTGCGATGAAACACCGCGGACCACAATGTTTCCGTTGATTCGGCGTCTTGTGCCGTGAAAAGACGAACTTCCGGTTTGTGGTCACCCGGTTGTGGTCTTGCTGTTCCCCAATCGGTCATTGTTAAGGTTTCCCCGGTGTCTGTTGAATGGCGGTCACCGCTTCTTCAAGACCATCCACGGTTAGCGGAAACATGGGAAACACCGACTGCACGAGGCGAATGGAGGGTGCCGACCAGAAACTGGGTTGAATCGGATTTAACCAAACATGTTTGTAAAAGTGGGTCGACAATCGCCTCAACCATACGATGCCCGGGGTGTCATTGTTGTGCCAATAGTCAATAGACCCATATGGTTGCGTTAGCTCGGCGGGATTCATATATGCGTCGCCAATGACCAACAGTACGTAACTTTCGTCCAAGTTCCGCAGCACATCGGCGGTTGGCTCTGCTTTGCGCATCGCCATGTCCTTGTACAGTTCTTCATACACACAGTTGTGAAAATAGTAGTAGCGGAAGTCCTTAAAATGATTGAGCCCATGGGCGGCTGAAAACAAAGTCGACACCAATCGCGCGTGTGGTGTCATTGATCCCCCGGCATCCATGAGCAACATCACCTTGGTTTCGTTTGTGCGGGGTTTCCGAAACACCAACTCCAACTCGCCGGCGTTCCTTCCGGTTTTGTCGATTGTGTCGTCGACGTCCAATTCGTCTTCAGAACCTGTTCGTTTTAACCGTCGAAGCCTTTTTAATGCCACCTGAAGGCTACGAATGTCCAACACCAGGTCATGGCGATAGTTTTTGAACCTTCGTTCCGCCGCGACTTGCATCGCCGACATCCCACCTCCCAAGTCCCCTACTCGGATCCCGTCGGGAAAAACCCCTCCCGCTCCAAACGGAGAGGTTCCGCCGGTTCCGATCCACCGATTTCCGCCATCGTGCCGTTCTTTCTGCTCCCGCAACCTTTCTTCGAACAAGCGCCGTAACTCGTCGAGTTCTTTTCGCATTGCGGCGAGTTTTGCCCATTCGTCCGGCGTTAGATCCCGTGGTAACTTAGGATCGTTGAGCCAGTCGAGTACCTCCTGGGTTACTTTTGCGGTGCCTTTGGCGCCGCCGAAAACCTGCAGAAACACGCGGTCGTAGGCATCAAAGCGCGCCTCCGTTTTGACCAACAACGCCCGGCCCACCACGTATAAATCGTGCAGATTTTCTCGGATCAACCCGTCGTTTAGGGCGCGCAGAAAACCGAGCCATTCCTGCATTGAAACCGGAATCCCTTGCTGCCGAAGGGTAAAAAACCACTCGGAAAACATCGTTTAAACCAACCTTTGCAGTCTGCGGGCCAAAATCGATGTCACGTCTTGTTCCTTTTTGATAAGCGTTCCGAGAAACGGCAGCTCAGTCTGTAGTTTTTCCGGGGAGATGCCGCCGTATAACAGGGC
>JABWCM010000294.1 GCA_013360285.1 Myxococcales bacterium | reverse complement strand
CCAGAAAAAAACCTGCGCCATATTCCCGATATGACTCAGTTTTTTTCCGGGCATCGTGGCCAAAATCCTCGCGTCCAAGTCCGTCCCCATATTTTTTCAGAAACTCTGAGTCATATCGGGAATATGGCGCAGGGATTGTTACGGGCGAGACGGGCAGGGGCGGCCAGGGCGTGGAATTCATCTAAAAACACTACACCACCCAGTCTATCTACGCATACTTCTGAATCCCCTTTCCGCAATCTCGCTGACCGTTTGCGAAACTTCGCTCGGGCAGGTATACCCATATCCCGATGAATGCTGGTCGACGATGGACGGACCGGCGTAACCCCGTTTCGTTCGCATCCGTGATGTCACGGCGGCAAATCGCAGGAGAATCCAGGTATGAGAAGTTGTCAATCCACCTACGCCTTCGTTTCAGCTATGTTGGCTTGTGTGTTGTTTGCCGGTGCTTGTAGCGACGATGAGTCGTCGGGAACCAAAGAGAGTTGCACTCCTGGCGAAAAGGTCTGTGAAGGCGGTATACCCCAACAGTGTAACCAGGATGGTAGCGCCTGGACGCCGTTGGCGGCCTGCGAATCCTCTCATACCTGCTTTGAAGGTGAGTGCATCCCTCCGGCAGACACCGATACCGCAGGTGGTGATGTCACCGATGACCAATGCAGCGCTGATGAGGATTGTGCGGGCCAAGTGACACTGGGTGTATGCCAACGCGCCATTTGCGATGACGGACTATGTGGTGTGATCGTGTCCGTCGACGGCACAGCGTGCACGAACGGTACCTGTGTCGTCGGCGTATGCAAACCGGTGGTGTGCCAGCCCAATGCGCTGGTATGCGGTGATACCGTCGGGGGTGATGCTGGGGTTGTTTATCAATGTGACGCCTGGGGAACCGGTGCGAATACTACCGGCACGGTATGTGACGACGGCGATGGCTGTAACGGTGTGGAGGCGTGTGTCAGCGGTGGTTGCGTCCCCGGGGAAGTGGCTCCCTGTACCGATGCCAACCCATGTACCACGGACGTTTGCGATCCGATCACCGGGTGCACGTTCACCAATAATAACGATCCATGCGATGACGGCGACGACTGTACCACGGGTGATATTTGCGGCGGAGGTGCGTGTATACCGGGTACAGCGGTGGTTTGCGACGATTCTGATCCATGCGTGACCAATGTGTGTGTTCAAGGTCAAGGTTGTGTGGCTACGCCGGGTGCTCCCGGGATGCCATGTGATGACGGTGACGCCTGTACAACCGGTGAAACCTGTCAAGACGAAGGATGTACTGGCGGTACTGCCGTCACATGCCCAGATCCGGGTATGTGTCAGATCGCCGTATGTGACCCGGCTTCCGGCTGTACGACTCCTGCCAATGTTGCCGATGGCACAGTGTGTGATGACGGATTGGCTTGCACCGAAGGGGATGCCTGCATCGCCGGCGTTTGTGGTGGTTCACCTGTTGTGTGCGGTGACGATGGTGAATGTGGCAGTTCGGAATGTGTTGAAGTACAGGGTGGGTGTGTTACCACACCCATTGAGGGTCCGTGCGACGATGGAGATCCCTGCAGTTCGGATGATATTTGTGTCAACGGAGTTTGCACACCCGGTGCATTGACGGTAAGCCAAGCATGCGGCGCCCCTCAGGATGCCGCATGTGCATTGAGCGGTGCCGTCGGCACCAAGGTTATTTGTAAGTTGCACCTCGCCCGGGGTTCCGAAACCTCCGATGTTCCTGCCGCATATCAATTTACATTGACCTGGGAACCAACCATAGCCGCGGCAGTGACCTTTCAGGACGAGTTCTGCACGCCGGCCGGCTGCGTGGACGTACCTGTGCCGCCTGCTTCCCTACAACCCACCGGCCATCAGTTACAAACCTTTCCAACGCCGGTGTCGACCTGGGCCGGGGTAGGCAATGTGATTGTTACAAACCTCGCGAACCCCCTCAGCGCCTTAAGCGACGCGTATGTGGACGTCGATGGTACCATCGTTGGTGATTCAGTTTGGGTGGATCTTATCTTTGAAATGTCCAAAGATGTCAGCGCTTCGTCGCCAGTATACGTGACATACAGCAAACTTGTCGCGGCAACCCCCGATGCCAAAGCAATGGATGTTACGACCGAATGGGGGGTTGTCGTTACGACCAAATAATTGCATCATCATCCGACGTTGCATCTGGCCCGAACGAGGCCGCAAGGAGAGCGTCATGGCGAATACGAAATCTTCCAAATCCAATCAAAAGTCCGGGGGCATGTTGACCGGAATGCGCACCGGAATGAAACGGGCGGTAGGATCTCCCACCAAAGGTGGCAACAAAAAGCCGGTGTCATTTTTTACGGTGCTCGCTTGGTGTTTTGCAGCCGCATTCGCGCTTTTTTTGGTGTGGGCGATACAATAGAGTTTGTGAAAAAATAGCTGCGCGGCCTCTGGGCGGTGGCTTTGGGGCGGCTTAGCTCCGAAAAACCCTGCGCCATATTCCCGGTATGACTCGGTTTTTTTCCGGGTATCGCTGCCAACCTCCTCGTGTCCAAGTCCGTCGCCGTATTTTTAACAAACCCAATAGCGCGAAAATCATGTCTGGAGATGGCCGCCGTGACTCCATTGGATCTGGATTCCATCCGTTGTTTTATTGCGGCTGCCACCCATTCCACGTTTCGGATTGCCGCACGAACCGTCGCGTTGTCGCCGTCGGCGTTCAGCGCCCGGGTGCGCCAATTGGAAGAAAATTTGGGCGTGGCTTTATTCGAACGGACAACCCGGTCCGTGGCGCTGACGCCCGCGGGCGAACGGCTGTTGCCCGAAGCGCAGCGGGTGTTGGAACAATTGGAGCGTTGCCACCAAGCAGTGGTGCGCCCCATCGGTCCCGTACCGTTTACGTTGAGTTTGGGCACCCGCTTTGAGCTGGGACTCAGTTGGCTGATGCCCGCGTTGGACGAGTTGAGTCGCAGGCGTGTTGAACGAAGTTTCGACATTGTGTTTGGTGACGGTCCGGATTTGTTGCAACGGGTCGCCGCCGGCGAAATCGACGGCACCATCAGCAGCGTTCGCCTTGCCGGCGACAAATTCCGTTACGTGCTGCTTCACGAAGAACGATATGTATTTGTTGCCGCGTCCCATCTTGTAAGTGGTCAACGTTCACAAGACATTGCCTGGATTCAGGACCAGGTATTGATCGATGCCCACCCCAGCCTACCCTTGTTCAGGTATCTGTTGGATAGTTTGCCTCCCGAGCAGGAATGGCGTTTTCGGCGGGTCGAACGATTGGGCACCATTGCCGCGATTCGCCAACGGGTCCTGCAAGGTCGTGGAATTGCAGTATTACCACGGTATTTTGTGACCCATGATTTGACGGACCAAACGATGGTGGAATTGTTGCCGGACACCCCGCCGCAATCGGATCATTTCCGGCTTGTATGGCGAATCCACCATCCCCGCGAAGAGGACCTGAGGCAGCTTGCTGATGAACTAAGGGCATTTCCGCTGAGGTGAATGAAGGCTGACTTCAGAAGGGGTCCCCCACACAGGACCCTCCCAACGGGAGTTCGGATGGGACTCGGACCGTCAACATAAGATCTCCCATGGTTACGGTATACGTGCCCATGGTGGTTATCATGGGGGTTTCGCAGTTGGCAAATCCCCCGCCGCTACAATCGGCCGTACAGGCGGGATCGGGAATATTTTCGAGGCAAAACAAAGCCGTCACATCTGTCGCAAAGGTGTCGAGGGTTGCGGAACAGGTGGCGGTATGTATTTCGGTACAACTCGACGAATAACACCCCTTGGGTTTGGTCTGGATTTTGATCGGTTGCCCTACGTCGAGTTTTTCTACATTTCCCGCAGTAAACGTACCCCGTACACACAGTTGACCTAACTCGGCTTTGGCTCCGGCCAAACATTCGTCGGTTTGGGCGCAAGGGTCAAAATCGCAAGCAGTCCACCCTTTCGGAAGGCAGGTCGAAGGAAAAATGAGGCTTTGCCCACTCTTTAGATCGACTCCGCAGGTTTCTGCGTCACCACATCCGATTCCAAACCGGTCACACCCCCCAAAGACGCTCATCCATGTAGAAAAATCACCGGCACACACGTCGGCAGGAGGTGCCCCACGTAGAGGCCAACAGGCATCGTTGGCGACACATTGTGTTTCGTTCAACACCGAACAGTCCACATTCCCACATTCGGTGGTATCACAAGCTTCCCAGTTCGGTGGAAAACACAATGTCGGAAACCATGCTGAATCGTTTCCATCCGGAGAAGTTGCACACCCAATCGCCGTGTCACAGGCACCCGGATCAGGCCCGCAGCCATAAAACTGAGACCATCCCCCAATGTCCGGCGGCTCACAGACATCCCGTGTGGAACTACCCATATATGCGATACATCCGGCGGTGCGTAAACATGTCTGCTCGTCTGGCAATTCTTCACAATCCGGCGGCTCCACACATTCCAAATCGCACGGCTCCCAACCTGGCGGAACACAAGTACTCGAAAACACGTATTTTTTTCCGGTCGTTTCATCCATGGCACAGGTCATGGCTCCGCCGCAGGACACCGGCGGGTCATTGTCGAAACAGGCCGTAAACACAGCGTCTTTTCCCACGGATCCAGAAACACAATAATCTTCAAGCAATGCCCCCATGAGAGCATCACACCCCGGGGCCAACGAACATTGGGCTTCGTTTAAATTTTCACATCCCGACATCCACGACGGGTCCGGGGTTGCTTTGCATTGGCCTGCGGCACACTCCGGAATCATCGGTGCACATCCCATCAACGTGCATTCGGTATTTTGGCACTCCCCCGGTGCGGGTCCGAGAGCTGCTTTGGCGATCTCCATCTTATCTTTACGTACCCCGATGGCTTCACCACCATTACAATGGTCACAGCAACCGATTTCAATGACCGTGCAGTCATCCGCTTGACTGCAAACCAACCAGACAGGGTCAATCGACGTGGTGTCGGCATCTCCTGATCCTGTACTGTCACTCCCATCGCTCCCCACATCACAGGCGAACAAACCCAACACCAACAACGACATACCGCCGAGATGTCCAATAACAAAACCATTTCGTAAACGTGTCATCGCACCAACCTCCAACCCCCGACACATTCAATGTAACGTGCTCATTGCGGGTTGGCCACGGCCAACGACACACTTTATGAAACGACGGGACAAATGGAATTACAGTTGTGACGGAAGTAAGGCGTAGGCGAGATCGGGGTCCTGCGGGGCGATGGACTTCAGATTGATTCCAACGTCATACGCCACTCCATTGGCTTGTTTGTCCTGGATATCCGAGGTTGCGATTCCTTGAAAAAACAACTTGTGGGCGGCTGTGGACCAATCGGCTCGTTGGGTGTCTTCATAAGGGTCATCGAGATTGTCGTAGGGTTTCGAAAAATTAAACGACATCCCCAACAGCAATTCCAATTCTTTTTCCAACAACTCTGTGCCGTCATTCGAGGTGATAAACGTATGGGGATCGGTTTTCCAAAAGGTATCAACGGCCTCCGTGGTGCCTGCAAAGGTTTGTAGATAGTGCCGGTCATAAAGATGCTGCCAGGTCGCTGGTGGAACATCCACCGTGACATTTACCGTAACCGGCACCAGACTGACATGACCCCCGGCGGCACCCAAACAATGGGTTTGAAAATCAAACTGATGTTGCCAAGCCGCCCGCGGTGGGGCTGCGGTATTTCCGATCTGGACTTGATTCTCATCCCGGATCCATTCGGCGGGGCGTTTTTTGACCGCTTTCGCGTCTTGGCCATAGTGGTACCAAACGTCGGCGTCGTAATTGCTTTCTTCGGTCAAAGCCAGTTTCTCAAACGCATCGGCGATGATATTGAGTTCGGAGGCGATGAGCTGATCGGTTGCGCGGTCATATTTTTTGGCATTTTTGCTGTCGGCCGCTTTTGTGGGAAGAGAATCTTTGTTGATCAGCCCATTGAGTTTACGAATCGCAACGTCCATTTCCCGTTGTGCTGTCGATGTTGCAGTTTCTTCATACCGGTCGAGATTACCCGATGTTTTGGTTTTTTTGACCTGCGGGTCATAATTATCGCCGGGACCTTGGATTTGGTCCGCAAGGCCGGGAACGATGTTCTGGGGAATATTGACGAGATGTCCTTCCGACATGAATTCATGGTCTCCCGCCGGAAAGGTTTTGACGGCGGCACGTAGTCTTTCCATCGCCTCCTTGGTCGCCTGCCATTGGGTTTTGGATTCGGAAGTCAGGTTCGTCAACACCTTGAATGTATCAGCAAAGGTCTTCAAGGTCTTTTGCGATACCATGTGGTCCATTTGAACCGCTTCTTCTTTGAGACCTTGTGATTTTCTCCGTTCCGCGTTGTGTTCGTCGGGAAAATTGCCCTGAATCACCCGTTGTGTCGACGGAGATGCTGCAGAAACCAACGGCGTAAGCGGTTGAGCCGGATTTGGAGTCGCCGGAGTCATGGTGGCCGCTTTGGCTCCCATGACATCGGCTTCGTGTTCCAACCCCACGTCATCGTTGACTGGTTTCCCACCGATCTCGGTCGTCGACCGAACCCGACCCTGTGCCTGCTGAACAACGTGCCAAGCTTCGTGAGCCAGATGTTTCTCCTCCCCAGGCCCCAAATGAATGTCTGTGCCCTCGGCATAGGCAGCCGCACCCAGGGCCGCGGGTTTTGAGGAGTTATAATGCACCTTGACGGCATCAAGACTGATTCCCGATACCGATTCCAGCCCACTCCGTAACCCCGCAGGTAACCCATTTTGATCGGGAGCCTGTGCCTTGGCACCGGCCGGTGTAGTCGAACCCATGCCGGCAGCTTCCCGACCACCCCCAGTTTTGGGTTTCCGCTGTAAAATCGCCGCTGCCTCCGAAGGCCGAAGTGCATCCCGCGCCGAACCATATCCCATGGTTCTGAATTGCGCGGTACGCCCACCGGTAGGGGTGACAGAGGATTCTGAAGATGCGGCAGGTATACTAGTGGCCGGCGGAGATTGTTGTTTGGTATCCATCAGTCTCTCATAAGGTAAAACAACGACAACGCAGCCAGTGTAATGGACATTGTGTACATCGTCTATCCTAAATGCGAAAACCGGATAACAAAGCGCATCGGCAAGATGAAGTGGGTATTTTTCCTGGCAAAGACAGGGGCAGGAGCAAGGGAAAAAGACACGTTGCCCCAAGTTCGTTTAGCCCGGGTTTCTTACAAACCGAACTTTACCGAGCTTATGTGCAACGCTGCAGGGTAGGGGCCGCCACCGTCGCCTGATGGTGATGCGGTTTCCGCATCTACTATGGTTCCCACGAACGATTGGATGTCGCCGAGCTTGCCGGGTGTGCAGGCCTGTTGGCACTGGATGCCGACGCACCCAAAGGATGTCGTGGCGTCTTGGGCCAGCACCCCAATCTCGGGGGTGGCGGCTCCATCATCAGACCCCGTGGCGGGTTCGAATTCGGCCCCGTCCGCCGCAACCAACACGATTTCTTTTGCCGGGGACCCATCGGGGCATTTGATCACAAAATCGGTCCAGCACAGATTACCACAGCATTGATCCTCCGCGTCGCAGCCGACCAACGTGCAAGTCGACTTTTCCACCACGGCGCCGGCGGGCACACGGATATCGCCGGTGTGCGCAAACGGGTCGGTGCATAAATCGGACAAAGTCACATCGACAATCTGCCCGCCCTGGCCGGTATCCCCCCCTTGCCCCGTATCGTTGTCGGCGTTATCGGAATCATCACAGGCCGCGATTGCCGCGGAAAATACCAAAAATCCGGCCATCAGTACAATAACATGACTTGTCTGGTTCATATACTTCTTCCTACAGCCCTCAACAAAAAATAACAGAAAATTTTACAGCGTTCGACTAAGGAACATGACGATCTTATTGTGGCTTGTCGACACGGTCAAAGGATGACATGTGTCCGAATTTCGCAATCGCCCTTGCCACGTGCTCCCCTCATTGCGTATTGTCTATACACGTGATCCGTAGGTGTTCTGACATTCATGTGTAAATAAGTGTTTGGGTAAAAAATTACGTTACTCGAAACATGGGCCTACTCATAGGTTAGTCCTTAAGAGGGTGTTTGGGAAAAAAATAAGCTACGCGAGCCATTGGCCTACTGCGTCGGTCCTGC
>JABWCM010000293.1 GCA_013360285.1 Myxococcales bacterium | reverse complement strand
AAAAAGTTGAGTAATATCGGGCATATTGCGAAACCTTTTTCGGAGACAATGGGGCCAAAAGTGGCCGGAATTGGGGCACGTAGCTATTTTTTCACAGCCGCAGAGAGTGGTCTGTGAAGAAGTAGTTGAACAAACTTGAAGTGCGTGCTTAGGTCCTCTGTTCGAAGCAAACCTGGGTATATTTCCGAAATAACTCGATTTTTCTCCGAATGTGGGAGCCACAGTCCTCGCATTCGAGTCTGTCCCCAACTTTTACACCCTCTCACGACTCATTTTTACGGTTGGGTTAATTGATCACAGGTTGGTCCGTTCACCTCAATTCCCGAATCTGTTTTGGCGGTGGCAAATGTGCCGGCGCTTTTGGTCACGAATGGTTCTTTCAAGTTAAATTCAATTGCGCCGCAGGACGATTTATCGTCGTATTCTTCCGCGGTGAGCACAACATCGGCTTTTCCGCCATTTGGAAGCAACGCCGATTGACCTGGAGGAATGAGAAAGTCGACTATCGAGATCACTAACTTACCTTCGACGAGAAGCGCAGAGGTTACGTCGGCTAATTTATCACCCGTGGATTTGGATTCGATGGTTCCGGAAAAACAGGTGTCGGGTGTACCCGCGGACAACTTCATCCAGACATCCGATGCGCTGGTTTGGGCAGCGGTTTTGAATTGAAGGCTCCAATCGCCGGCAAGATCGGCCTGCGGACAATTGTCCGTACCACCGCCCAAATCGTCGCATGTCGGGCCGTCCACCGTAATGCCGGAGTCGGTTTTGGCCGTTGCAAAGGTCCCTTTGCTTTGCAGGCTGAAGGGTTCTTTTAAATCAAACGTAATCTCACCACATGCCGATGTTTCGGAAAACGCTGTTGCATTCAACGTCACGTCTGCTTTTCCACCGTTCGGAAGCACGGCTGTCTGGCCTGGAGGGATCAGAAAATCAAACAATTTGATGACCAAAACCCCATCCACTAAGGATGCGGACGTCACATCTGCTAACTTACTGTTGTCCGTTTTCGATTCGATTACCCCGGTGTAACAGTTGGCGTCGTCGCCGGCTGTAAGAACCATCCGTACGTCCGATGCCGACGTTTGTGCGGCAGTTTTGAATTGAAGGTTGTATGTTCCTGCTAAGTTCACTGCCGGACAGGTTGGTGCAGGTGGTCCGGTATCTTCCACGGCATCCGCCACCTTCGTGTCTTCGGTGGGACCCGCATCCGCCACAATCGTGTCTTCGGTGGGGCCAGCGTCATCCGTCCCGCCGCCACCAGGACATTTTGCGGTGATTGTAGTCGGCAGCGCGGAAATACCCGTCACCCGCACTGCACCGAATGACGAACCATCAATAGGCGCCTGAATCGGGGACATCACTTCGCCGGCAACCGTACCGCAGTACAAGTCGGCTGTCTGAATCACGCCGCTAAGCGTCAGTTTTGCGATAATGTCAGACCCACTGATGGGATTCGCTGCGCCAACGACCGTCAGCGTTCCCAAATCGGCTTCAAATCGCCCGTCAGCGTCAACAACGAGGTTTTTGAGTGGAATGACTTCTCCAACCAATTGGCGAGGTTCTGTCGTGCTGCCGGTACTTAGGCTCAGCGGATGTAAGTCGATGTCCAACGTGCCGCCGTCTGCGTTATCGTTGGCTACAAACTTCGTCGTAGCCAAAAACTGCAACGGCAAATCCGGCGCAATTACAGTCGAAATGGCGAAAAGAAACTCTCCGGAAACGTCTGCCAGATTCCCACCACCGACCTCTGCCTGAGTTACATCGCGGAGCGACTTGGTATTGTCCAGAAACTGGTCCATCTGCGCTTCCGGGTCCGGACAACCGGCCATAACCAACAAAATCGTTGCCCAACTGGCCCAACGCAGTGCGATCAAACTTCGTGTCATTGTACCAACCACCCGATTCACGCTAGTCTCCATTTGGTAAGCCCGCATAAGTTTCACCCCGATATCGCTCAGAGGGTCAGCGGAAATAAGGAAGCGACTCTGAGAAAGCTAATTTAACACCGAATTGGCCGGAACCCAACTGAGGCCATATCGAGTATACGCCGCACCGACGGGCGAGGCCAACGCAGCCTAAATTAGCCAATCAGGGTTCACTTATCTACTTCCGCTGACCCTCTCAGAGGTTTTGAGAAAATTTGGCCGTGCCTGATAGGTGTGGGTTGGGTCGCGGATCGGTTTCTTTATTCCCAGACGCGGCGCTGGGACCACGTCGAAACCCACACTAGGTGGCTGTTGTTTTTCGATGAAATTTTTGTCCTTGCCGCCTTTGGCCGCCTCGCCCGTAAAAATCCCTGCGGCATATTCCCGATATTCCTCAGGATTTTTCCGAACGATCCGGCTCAAATTCGGCTGGCCAAAAAATTCCCCTAAAAGACACCAGTCACCTAACCCCACTTCTGTCTCTCTACCGCGATGCGTTCTCGCCGTCCACTCCCCCAAACACAAAATGCCGGACGAGTACCATCGGGCGCAAACTTTTTTTCCGCATGGTTGGGGTCGAGTCGCCGGCCGACCCAAGTGTATGGTGCTTTTAGATGAAATTTTTGTCCTCGCCAGGCTTTGCTGCCTCGCCTGCAAAATCCGTGCGCCATATCCCCGATATAACTCAGGATTTTCCCATGTGATTCGGCGAAAATCCGGCCGGCCAAAAATTCCCCCCAAAAAACCACACACCCACAACGCTCGTTTTTCGTCAATCAAACCGATTTGTCAAAATCCTTGCGCAACACTTGTGCTCGTTCTATGTAACGACGATATTAGGCCGGGTCAGGGACCCTTCATCAGAAGTTCGGCCCCACGGTTTGCTACGGAGGATTGAAATGCACGGGTATTCAAACCGCGTACGGCGAAGTTACGCCAAAACAACCATTACTTTCTTGGTGTTGTCTATCGGTGTCATCGCTGCTGGGCAGGCCAGTGCCGCAGGAATTTCCTCTGCGCGTTTTGGCGGGGAACATGGCCATCCCACCACCGACAACGCTACCGCAATTTACTACAATCCCGCGGGCTTAGCGTTATCCAGGGGGACACACATTTTCCTGGATGCAAATCTCGCGTTGCGGTCGCTCGAGTATGACCGCCCGGAATCCGCTGTCAGCAATCCGGGGTTGTCAGACCTGAACGTGGCGGCAAATTCCGGAAAATCGTCGTTATTTAACCCAATCGTGGCTCCATTTGCTGGAGTCTCTTCCGATTTTGGCACTGATTTTATCGCAGCCGGCGTTGCTTGGTATTATCCGTTCGGAGGATCGGCGGTCTGGGACGAAAATTCCAAATATAAGAATACCGACGCACCGGGTGCAGTAGACGGAACACAACGTTGGTACAGCATCGATGGAACGATTCGGTCCATGTACATCACCGGCGCGGTAGCATTTCAAATTCGCGAAATCGACCTGAGCATCGGCGTCAGCGGAAGTGTTATTCGCAGCGAAGTAAACACCATTCGTGCACGAAACGCGGACGGTACGGACGACATCCAAACCGGTGGCGATGCGCCTCAACTGAAGGAAGGGCGCAGCAGAATTGACGTTTCCGGGTGGACAGGCGGTTTCGGAATCGGCCTGATTTGGCAACCGGTTCGCGACATGGTGTGGATCGGTGCGTCTTATTCCAGCCAGCCCGGCGTGGATGGCGGCGAAACGATGGAAGGTGAACTCGAAAACGTGCTTGGAACCGGCCCGTCGGCCATCACAAAGGTCGAAATGACTCAAAATCTGCCGGATATCATCCGTGTTGGTGCTCGAGTCCGCCCAACCCCCGACTCGGAAATTCGTCTTTTTGCCGACTACACCCGTTGGTCGTTGTTCGATAAACAATGCGTTTTGGACAAGAGCATCAGCGGCCGAAAATGTGGGTTTTCCGGATACGACACCGCCTTAGACAATCCCGAGTCATTCGGTAAAGATGGCGATGTCAAAGGGGTGACCCAACATCTTCCCCGTATGTGGCGTGATTCCGTGGGTGTTCGACTCGGTGGTAGCTATTGGTTTATCCCCGAATTGGAAGGCGTTTTGGGTGCCGGTTATGACAGTTCGGCGATCCCACCGGAGACTATCGATCCCGCGTTGGTCGATATGGACAAAGTCACGTTGAGCGCCGGTCTTCGCTGGCAGGCGATCGAAAATCTGGCAATCAACTTTGCGTACACACAAGTGCTCTATTTTGAACTGGACACTGACGGCAAGAATCAACTCAATACCTATCAAGCCCCGACCAAACAGCCGAGTGGTGAAGGGGTATACTCCCAGTCGTTGTCGCTGTTTAACTTAAGCCTTGATATTTCGTTTTAGTCACAAATCTTCGTTTTCGGCGGTGTTATCAACCGCTGTTGCCTTCCGGCCACAAACAGGTCATTTCCCACCTCTTGACACTCTTGCCTGGTTCAGCGAATCGAATAACTTCTTGTGTTTGTTGTGCACCACGAGGAAGGTATGAGCAAACCATTTGTCATTGATGTAACCGACGATACTTTTGAACAAGAAGTGATAACGCGGTCTCACCAACTACCTGTTGTTGTTGATTTTTGGGCAGCTTGGTGCGGTCCATGTCGTCTGTTGGGGCCAGTCATCGAAGACGCCGTGAGTCGATTCGGGGGAAAAATCGTGCTTGCGAAATTGGATACGGATGCGAACCCCAATGTGGGGCAACGGTTTGGTATACAGAGCATCCCGGCCGTAAAGGCATTTCGAAACGGGTCGGTGGTTGGCGGGTTTGTCGGGTATCGTGCCGAAAAGGATGTGGACACATTTCTGCGCTCTCTTAGCCCAACAGAGGCCGACGAATTGTGTTCCCGCGGCTTGTCCGCGGCGGAGTCAGGTAACTTTAGCCGTTCCATCGAGTTGTTTCGAGAAGCCTTAGCCAAAGAACCACGCCACGCTCAAGCTTTATTGGGGCTGGGACGGAGCTTTGCTGCCACCGGATCCCTGGTCGAAGCGGAGCGCACGCTGCTGCGGGTTCCAGTGGATACCCCCGAAGAATTAGAAGCATCACGTTTGATCGCGGGCTTCAAGTTAAAACAGCAGTCCAGCGATGTGCTAACCGAAGAACAGGCGCGAGCTGCAATCGCGAATAATGGAAACGACTACGCCGCGCGATTCGCGTTGGGCACCCGGCTAGCGGCGGGTCAGCACCACGAAGAGGCATTTGAACATTTTCTCGTAGCGCTTCAATCTCCGGATATACGAGAAAAAGCGCGCGAAAGCATGGTGAGGATGTTTGAAGTCATGGGCCCTCAAGATCCGCGAGTTCGTGATATGCGAACTCGAATGGCCCGCGCTTTATATTAGAATGCGGTGTTTTTATGTTACACTGACTGTCCCGCACAGAATATCCGCTGGATGTGTGGCGCCGAGCGAAAATGCCCGAAAAGCCTTCTTTTTTACATTTGTGCTTTGGCCCACATTCCTAGTCCGAGAACGGAAACGTACCGACAACGTAAACCCCAACAACCGTGTCTTTGTGGTCCCCTTCCATTTTGCTAAAGTCAGGATTGGCTTCAACACGAACCTGCCCGGTCTCGCCGCAACGGATGGCAGCTCCCAACGGAACCAGCCCCGATCTACCAATGAGATCATCCACTACGTCGGCATATCCCGACGCGGGGCATTCCATCGCGAGGCGAACTACCCGGCGTGCATCGTTGGCCAACAAATCCAGGTATAAGTCGGTCAAACCCGGAACAAAAAGGCTTTGAGCAACTATACGCTCCCGCAATTGCTCGGTACATACCATCGCAATCTGATCGGCAAACGGCTGCCCTCTTAAATGAGCCTCAAGCAGCGGTATTTTATCTGGCGAGTGAAGTTCCACCACAATTCGCGTAGTCGGGAGGTTTTCGGGTGCCGTATGCTGCACGGCGGAAAGAATACGAAGTACTCCAACCACAGTTGCAGCGTCGGGATCCACATCTGTTCGATCTCGGCGCAGTAAGACAATCACGTCCACTTTTCCAAGTTCTTCGCGGTACAGACCTAGGGTCAGACGGTCTTTTACTTCCACGGAAATGATGGTTTGTGCTCCATCGCTGCGAGAAATCCGAATGGATCCGTCCGGTTCGGCACAGGTTTTCTGGAGAGGCGGCTGCGCGAGATCGGTCACCATGCGACCAAAAACACGATCGCGTTTCCGTTTTTCGCCGACCAGAATGCGAATAAACAGCCGGTCTTCACAGCGCTGAACGAACTGCTCCACCATTGGAAACGAGTCTTCATGAAATCCAATAATCAAAATATGTTTTGGGTTGAACAGCTCGCGGCGCCATGCACCAATGCCTTCCGGCAGCGATATTGCTGCTGATGGAAACCCCGTGTTGGCAACTTGTTCCGTAACCTCTCTCAGTTTCAAAAATTTGTCGCAAATTCCGACAAACCCAGCACATTGGCTCAGATTTCCTGTGAATGGGTATAATTCGCAGCCAAAGCGCATTGGATCGTCTTGGTTACGAACTACGACGCCAAGAACCATTGTGCGACGATGACGATAGACAACGCGCATAAACGTCGGAAAATGACCATCCATATTCAATATTTCAGGCAATTTCTCACACATCCCCATTCCGCTGATGGTTGTGTAGATCTCTTGACCGCGACTGGACAACAACTCCCCGAACAACTGCTCCGACCCCCGTACCCATACCGCATGTCCCAGCACCAACGTGGCCAAACGCTGCGCCAATACGGGCTGAGTCAGCGCCGTGTGGGCGACGTGCAACAATTGAGCGTTTTCCATTTCAAACAACTCGGCGTACAGCCACAATTCGGGATTCAATGCACGAACCGCCAACGCTGCGGTCATGGTTTGTGCGTCTGACTCCTGACCCGCTCCGGTCGCCAACAAGATCAGGCGACGTGCGCTCGCGGTCGATACTCGCTCCAAGTCGCGGACATTGGTAGCTAAACCGGGTACGTAACGAAACCTGCGCATCTCGGGGCTGTCGAGGTAATCCGGTCTTTGTGGGCTAGAACCCATCACAACAATTTTGGGGCGCCGCAATATTTTTCTATAATAGGTGGCAATTTCACGCAAAATACCCACTGTACTTGGCTGTGCGTTCAAAATCAGAGTGTGGCGGGACAGGTAGAGCGGTCGGTATCGCGTTGCGGCAAATAACTCCTCCACGAGGCTCGCACCTAAACCGATCAGGAGTGCCATCAACAACAGTCCGCCGCCGGTCAGCACCAAAGATACGACCAGCAGGCCGACGTGTTGCGTTGATCGTGTGATGTTTCCTGGATCTTCGACCTGCAGAAACGCCCACCACAACAAGTTGGTCATCTCTCGGTCCGCTACCTGTCCCGGTACACCGTCGCCGTTGATATCGACGTTGCTCAGGTCCATAAGCCGCAATGCACCTGCCCCCGTGGCGCTCAACAAAACGGAAAACGCACCGATTAGGGCGAGCTGATTCATACGTTCTCGCCGCATCCCGATTTGGAAAAAGTCGCGAAAATAGGGTCCCCAATACGCTAACAGGAGCACCAACCGAGCGAGTCTTGCGACTCGCAACCCTTCGGCGCTCACTCCCAGGCTCTCTTGTGGAAGAAAAGACAACGTAGCGACAAGGTCGGCTAAGAGAAACAACCCAGATTGCAATTTTTGAGGCGTAGAAAGGCTTGTGAAGCGCCAAATCAGCAGCCCGGCGCGGACGATGGTTTCAATACCAAAAACCACCAGAAAAAAGGTTCTCGCACCCCGAGCGCCGTCTACCGGCAGAATTGATGCTAAGATAAGCGCAGATAAGATAACACGAGTGGCCATGGCTCCGAGAATTCGGTCCATATGGCGCCAAAAAGCAGAATGTCGAAATATCGGCGTGGTTTGCATGGCTTTGCAGCCTAACTGGGTTTAGAACTAGGTGCAACGTTCCGCAGTCTAGGTACAAAAGCAGCAAATACATCGAACTGACAGGGTCAGCGGAAATAGATAAGTGAACCCTGTTCGGCTAATTTAGGCTGCCTTGGCCAGTCCCGTCCTTGCGGAATATTTCCGATATTCCTCAGTCCGGTCTCGGCCAATTCAGCGCTAAATTAGCTCGACCAGGGTCACTTCCGGCTTGAAGCTGACTCTCTGAGTCTGTGAAAAAATAGCTGCGCGGACTCTGGGCAGTGGGGACAAAA
>JABWCM010000292.1 GCA_013360285.1 Myxococcales bacterium | reverse complement strand
GAAAAAAATTACGTTACTCGAACCATTGGCCTACTACGTCGGCCGTGCCTCGGTCGGCCCATCCTCAGCGTACCATTGGGTACGCCTCCGGTGGGCCTCAGTCGGCAGGCCCGCCTCGCTACGGCAACTGTCTCGCTCGCCGTTATTTTTTTCACAAACACCCTCTTAGAAGCTGACCACCAGAACCACCGACGGGCGCTCCTCCGAAACCAACCTACTCGGTCACCATGACGATTACCGCCGTCACGTTATCCTTACCGCCGTTGTTGCATGCCGTCTCAATAAGCTGTGCACACGCCAATTCCAGATCCCCCCTGCTGTCGGAAATAATGGATGCAATTTCCTGATCGGTGACCTCACCGCTCAGTCCATCGGAACATAACAGATAAATGTCGCCGATTTGCGGAGTTTCCGACAACACGTCCACAACCACGTCGGCTTTCATCCCGAGAGCCCTAACGATGATATTCTTGTGCTGGAAATTGCGCTCTTCTTCGGCAGTGAGGCTGGCGATCTTTTTATAGTCGTTAAGTAAGCTGTGGTCCTCGGTCATTTGTGTGAGTTCCCCACCGCGCCACCGATAAACACGGCTGTCTCCCACATGTGCAACCGATACATTGCCGTCGTAAAACACCGCGCTGACAACGGTGGTTCCCATTCCACGATGCGCTGGGTCGCGTTGCGCCCGCTCATAGATCTTGTTGTTGGCCAGCATGATCGCCGCACGCAAACGATTTGCTTGTTCGCTCAGTTGCGGATCCGGCTTACAAATCCACGTTGTTTCCGGATCGTCGCTTGTAGCGCGAAAAAACTCCTCCAACGTTTCAACGGTCATTCTGCTCGCCACCTCCCCACAGGCGTGTCCGCCCATTCCGTCGGCAACAACATAGAGTTTTTCTTTTGGCACCAAGATAAACGCATCCTCATTGTGGGAACGGCGCATTCCTACGTGCGTTGAACCAGCGTAACGTAACTTCATGATGGGATTACCCACTCCTGGTCTGTGACGCGAACCGATGGATTCTCACCAGGTTGATACGGAAACATATGAACGATATCGAAGCAGCACAGCATCAGCATACATGGATTTCTGTAACTTAAGGAAACCAGCGCACGTCACTCGTGATTTCACCGGGCAACCGTGGATGAAATTGTATTGTTCAGAGCCTCGTGGGTCAACGCTCCATTCCACGACGCAAAACCAAAAGACATATCCGCGTATTGACCTAAATTCATCACGCTCCCTACCCCAATCCATGATTTCGGTGTTTTCCGCAATAGGTGCATTGGATGATTGACCACTGCCGTTTTCATTTGTTACACGCTCCCGTTATGCGTGACATGCAGTTCATATCAATCCAGGGTGCTCGTGAACATAACCTAAAAAACGTATCGCTGGAGTTTCCCAAACACAAACTTGTTGTGTTTACCGGCCCAAGCGGTTCAGGAAAATCGTCGTTGGCTTTTGATACCTTGTTCGCCGAAGGGCAACGCCGGTACGTGGAAAGCCTTTCCGCATATGCCCGACAATTTCTTGGCCAAATGGAGAAACCCAAATACGACCATATCCGCGGGTTAAGCCCCACGATCAGTATCGAACAAAAGGCGGCTTCATCCAATCCCAGGTCAACTGTTGGAACGATAACGGAAATTTACGACTATTTACGGTTACTGTACGCGCGTGCCGGTAAACAATTCTGTCCAACGTGTTCCCGGCCGGTTGGAACCCAGAGCGCTCAGCAAATCGTTCGACAAATCCTGAAGTTTGAAGATGGAACCAGGATAGTGCTTCTTTCTCCAATTGCAAGAAATAGAAAGGGTGAATTTCGCGATATTTTGGATGAAGCACGTAAAAACGGCTATGCACGGCTGCGAATCGACGGGGAAATGTTACCGATTGACCCCGAGCCTCGTTTGGACAAGAAGAAAAAACACAACATCGACATCGTAATCGACCGCCTAACGATCCGCGACGGAATTGAGAGTCGACTGACGGATTCAGTAGAAACCGCACTACGTCAAGGCGAAGGACGATTGTCGGTGCTGCTCGACAACCAAGACGAACATTTATTTAGCGAAACGCTGACTTGTTCTTATTGCGAATTGTCGCTGCCCGAGTTAACGCCGCAACTGTTTTCTTTCAATTCGCCGATTGGGATGTGCAAGGAATGCAATGGGTTGGGGACCGTTCTCGACGTAGATCCCGCTAAGATAGTGCCAAATGATCGAGTGAGTTTACGGGACGGGGCAATCGAACCATGGAGCAAACGGGTTTCTGATGGCGAGGGGTGGACCTACGAGCTGTTGATGGGCTTAAGCACTCAGTACGGCATTAACCTCGATACCGCGTTTGGAGACCTGCCGGAAAATCATCGTAATATTCTGCTGTTTGGATCACCAGACCGTGTAAACGTGGCGTGGAATACAAAAACACGATCAGGAACACGAAAAATCAAATATGACGGTATTATTCCGGCGATTATGCGTCGATTAAAGGAGACACGTTCGGAGGATATGCGGCGGTATTACCAGCAGTATCTTACCGACCGTCCTTGTTCCGGCTGCAATGGCTTGCGTATTAATGAATTTGCAAGGTCGGTCCAATTTGAAGGTACGCACCTTGGCGACCTCGTGAGAATGCCGGTCATTGAGCTGGCGTCGTTTTTTGACACGCTGCAACTGGAGGGTGCGACCCTCGCCATCGCTTCCGAGGTCGTACGCGAAATCGATAACCGCCTGAGATTTCTGGTTCATGTAGGGCTCGGCTATCTAAGTTTGTCTCGCCAAGGCAACACATTGTCGGGGGGAGAAAGCCAGCGAATTCGTTTGGCCTCGCAAATCGGCAGCGAATTGACCGGCGTGCTTTACATTCTCGACGAACCTTCAATTGGGCTACATCAACGCGACAACGTACGATTAATAGACGCGCTAAAGCACCTGCGGGATATCGGCAACACGGTCGTCGTGGTGGAACACGACGAAGAAATGATGCGTTCGGCGGACTATCTTGTTGACTTTGGACCGGGTGCCGGTCGCCATGGCGGTGAAATCGTCGCCCACGGCACACCATCGGAAGTTGCCGACCACCCCACGTCGTTGACCGGACAATACCTACGCGGCGCCAAACGAATCGAAATTCCTGCTTCCAGACGGGATCCCGCCGGATGGCTTCTAATCAAAGAAGCGTCGGCCAACAACCTGGTTGGCGAAGATATCTCTATTCCTTTGGGGGTTTTTTGTTGTGTTTCTGGCGTGAGTGGAGCCGGAAAGTCGTCTTTGGTCAACCAGATACTGTACCCAGCACTCGCACGACACCTTCACCGCGCAACCATGTCAGTTGGACATCACGGCGGGATAGAGGGACTGGATGAGTTGGACAAGGTGATCTGCATCGATCAAAATCCAATTGGGCGAACGCCACGCTCTAACCCGGCCACATACACGAAGGTATTCGACGGAATACGAGACATTTTTGCCCAGGTCCCAGATTCGAAAGCTTTTGGTTACACGGCAAGTCGTTTTTCATTCAACGTCAAAGGTGGACGATGCGAGGCGTGCAAAGGGGATGGATCCATTCAAATTGAGATGCATTTTCTTGCCGACGTGTTTGTGACGTGCGAACAATGCCGTGGCCGTCGTTTTAACGACGCCACTCTGAAAATCAAATACAAAGGTCTTTCCATCAGTGATGTACTGGACATGAGCATCGACGATGCCGCGGAACACTTCTCAAACCACACGCGCATCCGTCGAATCTTACAAACTTTACAGGATGTTGGACTTGGTTACGTCGCACTCGGCCAGCCGTCACCCACGTTGTCCGGCGGGGAAGCCCAACGGGTGAAATTGTCGCGGGAACTGGCACGAACGGAAACCGGGCGGACGATTTATATCTTAGACGAACCGTCCACCGGGCTGCACTTCGATGACGTCAAAAAACTTTTGGTAGTGATTGATCGCCTTGTAGCAGCCGGAAACTCCGTGGTGATGATCGAACACAACATGGACATCATCAAATCGGCAGACTACGTAATCGATATCGGGCCCGAAGGCGGCGGCAACGGCGGCAGAGTTGTTGCACAGGGAAAGCCGGAGGCGGTAGCACTGGTTCCTGGATCCCATACCGGCTTCGCGCTTTTACACACGCTGAATAATAGCTGGCGTAACTAGACAAAGTTCGACCCCGCGCAGCCTCGGCAACTTGGAAAGCGTAAATTACATTGCAAAACGTTAGCACCAGCCAGTGGATATCTACATGGGCATGAACTTCGGAAAATACGTTCTCGAAAAGCAACTGGCAATTGGTGGCATGGCCGAGATTTTTATCGCAGAGCAACACGGTCCGGCTGGCTTTGCTAAGACGTTGTGCATTAAGAGGATTCTACAGACCTACGCCAACGATTCGACCTTCATTGAGATGTTTCTTGATGAAGCCAGAACCGCCGCTAAGTTAAGCCACCCCAACATCGTCCAGATTTTTGAATTGGGGGAAATAGACGGCTCGTACTACATTGCAATGGAGTACATCAAGGGCGCATCCTTGTCCAAGATCATCCGTAAGTTAAAAGAAAACGGCCTGAATCTACCGCTGCACTATGCCGCAAAGATCATCGCCAACGTGTGCGCAGGCCTTGACTACGCTCACAGTTTCGTTGACCCGGGAACCGGAGAACCACTCCATTTGGTTCATCGCGACATCAGTCCGGATAACATCCTGGTGAGTTTTACCGGCGCTGTTAAGATGATCGACTTTGGAATTGCAAAAGCAGTTACCAACACGAGCCAGACACAAGCGGGCGCGGTCAAGGGTAAGTTTAGCTATATGTCCCCGGAACAAGTCATGGGACGCCCCCTGGATGGAAGAAGCGACCTGTTTTCGTTGGGAATTGTTCTCTATGAACTCACAACCCTCCGCAAACCGTTCGGCGATGACGCTGACCTGATGACCGTCAGCGCGATTGTTCACGACCCCCCTCAAGAACCTCGCAAAGTGATCGCGGAGTACCCACCGCAGCTTGAAGAGCTCTTGATGCATGCTCTGGAAAAGGACCGGAACCAACGTTTTGTTTCCGCACAAGAGATGCAGCATATGCTGGAGCGGTTTATTCATGAACAGGGGGAGTTCCTGAGTGACCGCGACATCGGCAACTATGTAGCAAGGCTTTTTTCCGGATCAACCGAAGACATTGAGACATTACGAAATCTCGGAAGTGGAGTTCGAATGAAGTTGACCGGCATGCCTCGTGTGGCGCCGGACGACGAACTGGCCAATAGACAGGTTGAAATCGCGGGTCAAATTCGGTCAACCCTGGTCGCCGGGGAGACCGATGCACTACCGTCCACAGCCGGCGCTGACGCGGCGGTTGCCACGCGCACGCCCGTCAAAACAGCTCACCCCAGTGTGGACGAGATCCCTGACAACAAACAACCCAAAAGCCTAATTGCGGCAAAAACGGACGCATTCCCTGCTCGTGTACCAAAATCCACAGCAGGATCCTCCGATCAGGACACCGATTCCCCGAAATCGTCGTCGAAAAGCGGTATCGGCTTGTGGTTTGTGTTTGTCGTCGTGTTGGCACTGTTGGGAGGCGGTGGATACTACCTTTGGACACAATACTGGCAAGAACCGACAACGACGGGCTCAAAGAGCTCACTCAATGGACACTCGGAAAAAGGCCAGACAAAAACGGTTCAACAAGGTGGCGTTGTGGTGCCGGACACAAGCAGCACAACCGCGGTTAACCAGGACCAACGTGACACGGTGGTTCCGGAAAAGGAACCCGACGTATCTCCAACATCGACCCACACCGCGGACATCGAACGCACACAGGAAGACAAAGGGGACGTAACAACGCCCACCCAAATCACTACGACCGACACAACCACAGCCCAAGACAAGACCAGTGACGGCTCGACCACAACATCCACCGCTGCCGCAGACATACAAGCGGAAAAGGACATGTCACAAGGAACTGTTCAGGTCACCACCACACCACCCATGAAGGTCTACGATGGCGACAATTTTAAGGGCAACACCCCCATCACTTACAGTTCGCCCGCGGGTCGACGTATGCTGAAATTGTTTGCGCCCGATGGGACAAAGGTAACACGAGAAGTTCAGGTTACTGCAGGGGGAGCCACCACCGTGGAAGTTAAATTAACGGAAGGAAAGATAAAGTTTGCCGGGATCGAGCCAGGAGTCGAAGTGACGGTTGACAACCGCCGTATCGGGAAAACGCCGATTCCCGATCATACAGCTTGGCAGGGCAACCACGAAGTGACACTCGTGCACCCAAGCGGCAAAATCCGAACTATTCCTGTGATCATCACCGAAACGAACCGGGAGCACAAAATCACTGTTCAGTGGTAAAGACGAAACAAGTGAGTCTCAATCCCGCAGCGCCCAATTTGTCCTGGCCGCCTTTGGCCGCCTCGCCCGCAAAAATCCCTATAGCATATTCCCGATATTCCTCAGGATCTTTTCGGACGATTCGGCTCAAATTCGGCTGGCCAAAAATTCCCCTAAAAAACACCACACATCTAGTAGCCGGTGAGACGGGCGATATGCCGATGTGCGCTTGCCTTCAATACGTCAACGTCCGACTTCAAAACCGACTGCCATAACACGAGGCTGTCCTGCAAATTCCCTTGTTGTTCCGCGATCATTGCTAGAAGTTGGTCCTCCCAAGCTTCACTGAAATAGGAGCTGTTCCACCGAACCACACCCTGTTCATCCAATTCAAGTCCTCGTTTTAGGTGGATTTGCGCTTCCTCAACACGTCCGAGGACATCATATAATGCAGCGAGCGTAAAGTACGAACCCGCGAAGGTCGGGCTAATTGCAATTGCCTCAAGTAACTTATCTTCCGCGTCTCTAAACTTACCTTCCAATAGATCTACTTCGCCAACGTTCGACCAGGCGATAGCGGCCCCGCGACGGTCCACACCCGCAGTCTCGTATGCTTTCATAAAAAATGACCGGGCTCGCACCAAATCCTTCATACGGTAATATACACCACCGATATTATTCAAAACCGCCGGATTTTCGGGGTAATCATTCAACACATCCTGGTACAAAGAAAACGCGGTGTCATCTTTACCGCGTTTCGAAGCCGAAAGAGCAAGAACAAACTTCGCCGCCCCGGCAACACCACGATCGTCCGCCGTATTGAGGACGTCAGACGCAAGCCGTTCGGCGGCGTCCAGATCTCCTAGATTGTACCGGGCGGTCGCCAAACCCGTCTTGGCCTCTGCAAGCTCCGTTTCCATCGATTGACAACAAGCAGAAAGAGGGTCGCAGACATCGGCGGTACGATTCGTCAGATGACGTTCCGCACTTACAACGAGCGCCTGAAAATCGACCACCGCAGTTTCAATATCGTGTCCCATCAAGCTAGCCATCGCACGACGTTTCAACACCGGGTAGTCTTGGGGATGTTCGCTTAAGAAAGTATCGGCAATCTGATACGCGTCCGAGTAATTCTCGGCCAACAATTCGACACCCGAGAGTATCAACACGATGGTCGGGTCGTTAGGAGTTTTCGACTGGGCGGACGTAAGCAAGTCGCGCGCCTCATCATATCGTTCTTCCCGAATCAGGGTTCTTACCTGATGGAACCAGTCGGGCGTCGATGTTGGCGAAATATTGTTTATTACGGCCTGGCTTTGATACCCACTGGAGTCACGTGTGGAATCTGTATCCGCTCGTAAAGCCCCATGGGAACTTGCCAACGTCTCATCCGGCAGTTCGTAGTTTTCCGAAAAGCCGCCGCTGTCCTGGTCCATGGGAGCCTCGCACGCTAACAGCGCAAGAGACGAAAACCACAGAAGTCGTTGAATCGCTCGTAATCGCATTGTTCAATCCTCCTAAATGTTGTCATCAAAACGTGAGGATGTTCCATAAATGGAAAATCATCCCCAAAACGGCGATTTTTTAGCTGCCTTGGCAGCGTCACTCCTTGCGGAATATCGGGAATATTCCGCAAGGAGTGACGTTGCCAAGGCCGCAAAAAGCGCCCTTTTGGGGAATCCTTCAGCTTGACGGAACACCCTCTAAGAGGGTCAGCGGAAATAAGGAATCATTCCAAAGCGAATAAAGTGCGGAGATCCTGTGGAATCATCGCTCCTATGAAGTGTATTTGCCCATGGGAGGCA
>JABWCM010000291.1 GCA_013360285.1 Myxococcales bacterium | reverse complement strand
ATCGGGAATATTCCGCAAGGATGGGACTGGACAAGGCAGCCTAAATTAGCCGAACAGGGTTCACTTATCTATTTCCGCTGACCCTCTCAGAGGGTGTTTAGACTAGGTTCGACGAACCGGTCCAGTTCCGGGTCATAGACCGTCAACCCACCCAACAAATCATAAACCCAGCCATGTAAATGCAGCCGTCCTTCGTGCAACTTTTTTGCAACCGCCGGGTAAGTTAACAAGTGATCAATTTGGTCAAGTACGTTTTCCTCAATCGCATGATGCCAACGAATATCGTGCGGAAGGGAGTGATTCTGTGCGGACAGATTCATCTTCGCCGCGTCACGAATCCACTTCGCCAAACTCGGCATTTGTTCCGCGTCCACACCGTCCAACATCGCACGCACCCCTCCGCATCGGGTGTGCCCACATACGATGATGTTTTCCACACCCAACGCCACAACCGCATATTCGATTGCCGCTCCCACGCTCGAATGCGGGTGTTGAGATGGCGGCACAAGGTTCGCGATATTTCTCACCACAAAAAGCTGACCCGGGGTGGAGTTTGTTAACAACTCCGGAATCACTCGGGAATCGGAACACCCAATAAACAAAGCATCGGGATTCTGATCCACACTCGCCAAAGTCCTTAAAAAAACGCTGCTTGCCTGGACATACTCACGCCGAAACGCATGGTGGCCCGCCAACAATTTTTTCATCGACAACTCCTTTTTCCTAACCGGCTGGAGCAGACCTAACCCGCACGTTCGATCCGGCCGTCCTGAAATCGTGCAAACCGGCCTTCCTCTCGGGGATGGACCGGGTCGTCTGTTTTCCATGGCCACCCACCAAATCGTGTAGCACGGTAGTCATGATACGCGGCGCGAATTTCTTCCTGCGTATTCATAACAAAAGGCCCATGCCTGGCAACGGGTTCCCTAATCGGACGACCTTGTAACATAAGCGCCTCCACAGTCGACGCACCCGCATCCAAAGTGACCGCAACATCGCTTCGCAACGTAATTCCCGTTTCGCCGGCAACAGGACTTCCCCCGACAAACAATTGTTCTCCTTGAAAAAAATAAAGACGCCGATGGCAATCCGGGGATGCGGCGGGCAAAATCCAGCGCGCATTCGGCTCCATTTTGATAGTCCAAATCGCCACATCGGAATCCGGTCTCGCAGCCCAGGATTTGGGCGGCGGTGCCAACGCCGCTGTTGAACCGATATTTCCTGCAATCACGGTGACCAAAGTCGTTCGGCCCTTGTCATCATGAACAGTCAACCGCGGAATTCGATTGTCCCAGAACATAGAAAAATGGGGCTCGGCAAACTTGTCGTCTCTCGGTAAGTTAAGCCAAATCTGAAACAACTCCAACGGATTATCGGCGTCGCCGCGCAACAATGGAAACATCTCCGCGTGCTGGATCCCCTTTCCCGCAGTAAGCCACTGCACATCTCCCATTCCGTAGCGCGCCGCGGCACCCAATGAATCCGAGTGATCTACTAAGCCACGCCGTACAATGGTCACGGTTTCAAATCCACGATGAGGATGCGATGGAAAGCCAGGTACGACGTGCCCGTGGTACATTCGCCATCCGTCTTTCACGTCAAAATCCATCCCCAGATTCCGCCCTTCCAGCGACCCAACGGGGCCCAATCGTTCGTTACCCGCCGGATACGCATCGTCATGGTGCACACAAAACAAAAACGGGTCGGCGACTTCCCACTGAAACCCAAGGGGTACGGTTTTCAGCACCGCATCGGCGCCCACGGGCTTTTCCGTGGTAGAAATTGTGGATTCGAGTTGCGTGGTTTTGTCCACTCCCACCGGTTGCACAGTCGGCGTCAGGGGCTCTGCCGCGGGAGGCTGGCGTGTGCAAGACGCCACTGCGACGATTCCAGTAGCAACAACGCGTCCGATGGCTTGTCTTCGATTGATCACTGGTTCTTCCATTACTTTTTTCACCACCAAAAAGGTTTTGAGCCTTTGATTAGCATAACCTTTGTTTTCGCAATACCCAACATCCAATCACTTAAGCCCTTGTCCACAAGCAACTTATTGACGGGACCCCGTGGTTCTTTTACGGTCTTTAATCAGAGAGGGTGTTTGTGAAAAAATAGCTACGCGAGCCATTGGCCTACTGCGTCGGTCCTGCCTTGGTCGGCCCATCCTCAGCGTACCATTGGGTACGCCTCCGGTGGGCCTTGGTCGGCAGGCCCGCCTCGCTACGGTCACTGTCTCGCTCGCCGTTATTTTTTTCTCAAACACCCTCTCAGATAATGTCGTCAGTTTACCCGGAGGTGTGTTATGCGTTTTCGCCGTTGGTGTGATACCTTGGTTATTATAGTCGGTTTTTCCACCCTGTTTATCACACATCCTGCTTCGGCAGTTTCTCCCACCGTTTCTTACGTCGGTGAACTATCGTCCCCGAACGGCGTTTCGTTCACGGGCGATGTGTCCGTAGGTGTGGCCCTATTTCCATCGGCGGCCGACGGGACCGCGATATTTACAGAGGATCTTGGTACAATTTCCGTCAGTTCAGGTCGTTTTGACGTCGTCATTGGCGCTTTGGCGCCTACATCCTTGACCACTGCCCTGTTGTCTTCCGACGACCTATGGGTGCAATTTACAATAGCCGGGGAAGTGTTAAGCCCACGTCAGAAACTTCATTCGGTACCCACCGCGTTGATTGCCGGTGACGCCCTCCAGTTAGGTGGAACCGAAGCATCGGAGTTCTTGACCACCAGCGATGTCAGTCCCGTCGCACTCAGCAACAATTTTGGAGATCTCGACAACATTCCGCCTGAACTGGCAGACGGCGATGGAGATGTGCTGGCTAACTTAAACTGTCCGCCCAACGGTGTCCCCCGGTTTGTTTCCGACTCATGGACCTGCGTTGTCCCGTCGGACAACGACACACTGAAAACCCTGGAACCGGTATGTACCGACGGCCAGATCGTCAAAAAAACGGGCGGTGGTTGGGCCTGCGCCGACGAATCTATGCCCACCGCCGGCCAAGTGCCAACTTATACGGCCGATCCTTATGTTTGCGACCCCAACCACGCCGGAGAGATTTATTTTAATACCGTATCCGCTAAGTTTATTGGTTGCGACGGTTCCGGCTGGCGCAACTTACAAATGTTGACCGACGCAGGAGCATCCCCCGAGAAAGCCGGGCGAGACTGTCAAGATTTGCTCAACAAAGGCGTCAGCCAATCGGGAGTGTACTGGATCGACCCCGACGGCGAAGACGTTGGCCCACCGACACAGGTGTATTGCGACCAGGTCACCAACGGTGGCGGCTGGGCTCTATTGCTCAACAGCGTCGGCAGCCCCACCGGCGCTACGTTGTCATTTTGGCAAATCGCTTACGCCAATCGCCTGGCGGTCAAAGGGAGCCCCAATCCGTTTAACAACTATTACAACCCATCCTTATACGCCGAAGGAAAGGTGTACATGGACGTTGTCGAAGACCTAACCGGAAAAAGCGCCGTGCTGATGACCGCCGCCGCCTCTGGAATCAACTCCAGCACCATGACGCTGTCCCAACCCAAGTTGTTGTCGGGTTCGTCTGCCATTTACACAAATCACTTCGCCTCCGGATGGGCCGCATCCGATGCCGACGTGGATATGCACTACTCGTCAAACTGCGCGGCGTATTACAACAACGTAGCCCAGCATTACCATTCATGTTGGAGTTACAACCTGGGTTCCGATGCAGACCTATCCGGCGGCACGTTGGCGGACAACGGTTGGGGTCCCCACGTCTCCGACGGAGTCCTCGGCTCGTTAGGTTTGCACACCGACGGGTCCCCTTATTGTCGGGTTAATCGAATTTCTCGATTCGTCAAAATGTGTTCCGGCCCAGGGTGTACCAAAGCTACCGCCCAAACTTCTTGCCAAAATCTGCTCAATGCCGGCCAAACGTCATCGGGGCTGTATTGGATTGATCTGACCGGTGGAGATCCGTCTGACGCAACCCGCATTTACTGCGATATGGACAATGCCGGTGGAGGCTGGGCGGTCTTATATAACAGCGTCGGTACGGTCAACGGCAGCACAACCGCGTTTTGGCAAATCCCCTATTTGTTGCGGATGACACCAAAAGGAACATCGGGAATCGGCGACAATTACTACAATCCGGCGTATTATCTTACCGGAACCCAGTATGCGGAGATCTTTGAAGACCTCAACCGCAAAACCATTGTTGCGTTTGTGGCGTCGGTTACCGGTTTCAACCCAACCACCATGCGGTTTATCAATCCTAATCTGATAAGCGGCAATTCCGGAAACTATGGTTGCCAATTTGCCGCGGGTTGGTCGGCGGTGGATTATGATGGCGACACCGAAGGTGGTTCCAACTGTTCAGAGAGCTATTGCAACGTCACGCAGCATTATTGCGGTTGCTGGAATTCCAATATCGGATGTGATGCGGACAACAGCGGCGGCAATGTTACAGACGGCGGCTGGGGCCCACATTTGGGCAACGCACAGGACTGGGGGCTCTATGACGACGGTTCGGCGTATGACCGATTGAGGCGAATCACCCGCTTGGTCAAATGGTAGAGGGCGTGTGGGGGGAACACAGATAGGTAACAGCTACCCTATTTCAGAATTTCGGTATTGATAACCGCCAAGATAGCGTCCGGAGACATACCGCCGGCGGGCTCAAACTTACGGCCGTTGATATAGAGGCTGGGGGTACCCTGCACACCGGATGCACTTCCTTCAGCCATGTCTTTTTTGACTTTTTCTTCCCACTTCGGGTTGGCCAACGCCGCCTTAAATTTCTCCACATCCAGACCCAACTCGCCGGCCCATTTGATGAAGTTTTCGTCGGTCAACTCCTTCTGATTGGCGAACAATTTGTCGTGCATTTCCCAGAACTTACCTTGCTCCATCGCCGCCATGGATGCTTTCGCAGCCGGCATGGCACGCTGGTGGAACGACAATGGGAAATGTTTGAACGCGACGTTTACTTTGCCACCACTCTGCTCCCGCACCTGAGCCAGAATCGGCTCAATGCGGCTGCAGTAGGGGCATTCGAAATCGGAAAATATCGTCACGGTCGCTTTCGCTGCCGGGTCTCCGTTAATCGGCGTGTCGGACATATCCCATACGTTTACTTTGTCATCCAACGGCTTGAACACCTTACCGTTTTTGATGATTTCGGCATACAGCCCAGCGCGAGGTGTACCGCCATCTACCAACGCTTTTGCCTTTTTCAGCTCTTCATCAACCACCACTTTAAAATCGTCGATTGGTTTGGCGCCGACGAGTTGACGGCCGTTGATAAACGAGTTCGGCGTTCCCCGCGCATTGACCGACGCCGCAAGCTCCTGATCACGTTTGATTTGTTCTTTAAACTTACCGGAATCCAACGCGGCTTTGAACTGGTCCATGTTCAGCCCCAGCTCCTGGGCGTACGCTTCCAGTTTGTCTCGTTGGAGAGCCTGCTGATTGGCAAACAACTTATCGTGCATTTCCCAGAACTTACCTTGTTCACCGGCAGCAAGAGCTGCCTCACTTGCAAGCGGCGCGTCTTTGTGGAAGGGCAGTGGATTGCTCTTAAAAACAACGGCTAAGTCATCGCCATAATCTTTGTGAAGTTGCTCCAAAGTCGGCAACACGCGTGAACAGAATGGGCATTGGAACTCGGAAAACACCACCACCGTGACCAGCGGTTCTGCGCCGCCTTTACGAGGATCTTCCGGAGCGACTTCTACTTTCCACACGGTCGCATCCGCCGGAGGAGCCGATGGCCGCTTCTCCGCAGCAGGCGGCTGCGCATTGGCCGGCGGGGTTTCACCTTTGACCACCCACTTCTCAAAGTCAGCACCCTGGGGATTGGTCGTTTTGGTATCGCTAATCCACGCGGTAGCCGCCCCTTCGCCGCCGGCAATCAGCTTGTCGACCGCGGCGATGTGTTTGTCGATGGCCGCCTTGAAATTATCAAACGGCTGCGCACCTTTGAGTGCTTCGCCATTGACGAAAAATCCCGGCGTTCCACGTGCACCCAACGCAACCATGGCGGATTGTTGGCGTTTGATTTCGGTCTCAATCGCCGGATCGTTCATGTCGGCTTTGAATTTGTTCATGTCCAACCCGAGCTCACCCGCCCACTTGTCGAAGTTTTCCTGGGTCAGCTCCCGTTGGTTTTCGAACATTTTATCATGCATTTCCCAAAACTTACCCTGCTTATGCGCGGCCATCGAGGCCTTTGCCGCAGGCATGGCGTTTGGATGGAACGCCAACGGGTTATGGAAAAAATATACCGCAACATCATTCGGGTAGGTTTCGACAATTTGTTTAACGGTCGGGGTCACTTTGGAGCAGAACGGGCATTGAAACTCGCTTGACTCAATGATGACGACCTTCGGGTTCTCAGCACCTTTACGGGGCAGGTTGGCAAGACCCGGCGCCGCTGTGTTGGCAGTCGGCGCTGGTTGTGCCGGCTCGGTGGGTGCTTCGACGGCAACGGCTCCGGCTTGGGTGCCGGTTTCCGGCTTGGCCGGTGTTTTCTGGGAATCCTGACCACCACCGCAAGCTGCCGCACCGATGGAGGCAGCCAGCGCGTGGATCCAAAACTTTTTCAACAAATGACTTTTCACGTGAGTCTACTCCGGGTCACTCAGCTTCTCGGGCTGATGGCCAGCGCAACAGGTAAACACTGCATTCCAAGTTAATTGAATTTGCTCACCCACCCTCGGGTGATGCACGAATTGAAAGAACAAAAACGCCAAACCGTATCCAAACGAAACATGGAGGGCAGTTGGGTCAGCAATCCTCTGACACTTTCAGGGACACACTACAATCAGCTCGTCCCTAACGAACGGGCTTTGCTACCACCGAAAACCCGACTCGTCAAGTTTGATTCCCACGGTCAGATGTTGCGCGGCGATTTTTTGCGAAGTCGACCATTGTAAACCACTCGACACCGACCCATTTTTCCACTCTTCGGTTGTGGAATCCCTATAGCCAATCAGTTAGGCTTGCCGGGTTACCGCAGATTGGGGGCGACAATGGATAAACAAATGGACCACAGAGTTTGTGAAAACAGTTGGGCGCGAGCTGCTGACGTGGATTTTGCCGCGGATCGATTGGGGAAAAACCAAGTTGTATCGGGAATGGGTCGTTGGGTATTTCCCCGCCGGGGCGACGGAGAACCATCACCCATAAGCCGCGGGGCGGTTTTTTTGCAACCTCAACGACGGAGACAATGCACAACCGTTGTTGCGGTGATGTTGGCTGCGTTGTGTGCTTCGGGATGCGACAACGAAGAAACAAACCACCACTCCACCGACGATGCACATACCGTAAACACCGATATCTCCTCTTCCGATGCCGTTGATAGCTTGACCAACACGGTCGACGTTCAGACTTCGCTCCCCTACCTTGGTTCGGTCGCGGTCGGAGAATATGAACAGCCTAATCTAACCGGGGTAACACTCTATGGAGTCTTTGCCCAGACAACCGACCTATCGGCCCCATATGACGAAACAATCGGTGTCTGCCGCCTTCGTTTTGTGGCCGCAGGAGAGAAAATCCCCGAGCCGGTTGGTCTGGAGGTTGGCGACGTTGTGATTGGTGGTGCCGGTGCCCAACAAACCATTACTTTGGATTCCTATGACCTTGGGGACCAACACGGTGGTGTGGCTTACTCTCTGGTACCCGAAGATTTGCCCAAAAGCATCTTCAACGATACCGGCAACATCACGATTACCGTTACCGGACAAGATGCCTACCCGCCATTGACCGTCGATGTTCCAGTTCCAACATCGATCGTCGATTTGTCCCCCGCGCTCGATGATCTGCCGACCGAGTTGTCCCAGGACGTATCCTTTATATGGACACCAGGTGGAGCGGACGCAGTGTTGATCGAACTCGATGCAACGGCCACCGATGGTTCGGCGACACAACTCCGGTGCCGGTTTGAAGATACGGGGTCGGGTACGATTTCCGCCACAGCGCTGAGCCATTTCCAGGGGATGTCCTACTTTGGCGGCGTCGTACGGCTCAATGAGCAGACCACGGAGTCGGGAAACGCAAAATTAACTGGGGTTCTTTCGCAGCGTCAAGTCGTGTTTGTGTTCTAACATAAGGCCATTTTATATGAATTTAACCCGATGGTGGATAACGATGGCCGGGGTTCTCCCGCTGTTGCCCTCAATGAACGCAACCGCCCA
>JABWCM010000026.1 GCA_013360285.1 Myxococcales bacterium | reverse complement strand
TACCTTCGGGTACGCCTCCGGTGGGCCTCAGTCGGCAGGCCCGCCTCGCTACGGCCACTGTCTCGCTCGCCGTTATTTTTTTCGCAAACACCCTCTTAGTTGGCGTCGGCGAGGCCGGTTGTCCGAACCGTCGCATGTATACCTCAAACAAACCGGACAGCACCTCTGAATGTGGGTGTAACCAAAAACTCACGAACACGCAATCAGTTTCCTAACGTGGACTTCTTACAAACTTGACTCTACTAGGTGGCTGGGGTTTTTTAGTGGATTTCATGACCCAGCCGAATCTGAGCCGGGTCGTCCGGAAAAACTCTGAGTCATATCGGGAACATGCCGCAGGGACTTTACGGGCGAGATGACCAAAGGTCACCACGACAAAAATTTCATCAAAAAACACCAGCCACATAGCGCCGAATTACGAATAACTTGGAGGCACCACAGACCTTTTTGGGGTCAACATGGAGCCTTATGCGTTCGCCCAAAAGCGCGCCGTTGTGCCCAAATGTGCCGGTGTCTCGACGCTTTCCCCCCAAGCTCGTAAGAATACCCAGCCAACCGATTACTTTCTGCTTGACGGTTTTCCGAATTCCTCGCAATGTGGAACCAATGAAGTTGTTCATCCGCTGCTCCTGCCGGTGTTTTGAGATTGGGTAGGATAGTGGATCGGAGTTGTGCCAAATAAAATCAACGGTTTCGGCATTGCTGTTTTTTTGTCTGGCCGTGTCAAGTCGGGAGTAAACAAGACCATGAAAACAAAATCCATATGGCGTGTTGGTTGTTTTGAGGCGGTGAAAAAAGTTGGGCGCGTTTTGGGGCTTCACAGCCTCTTTGTGTTGTGGGTTGTCGGTTGGACCTGGACCACGGTGGCGACTGCGGCGCCTTCGCGGCTTGGGTATGTTGGGGAATTGACGGGACCCAACGGAATTCCGCTCAGTGCGGTGACAACGGCGACTGTGGCAATTTTTGCCGAAGAATCTTTGGGCAGCCCCCTTTGGAGTGAGAATCTGGGTAATGTCGGGGTGATACTGGGGCGGTTTGATGTGGTGTTGGGGGAATCCGATCCCGAGGGGTTGGAGACGGCACTACTTGGTTCCGATGACCTTTGGATCGAGTTCACCATCGGTGGGGAAACATTGTTGCCGCGCCAGCGGATGTTGTCGGTTCCGTTTTCCATCGTCGCCCGTAATGCCGAACGGCTCGAAGGTCTTGCGGCCGCTGATTTTGCGCAGTTGACTGCCGAAGGTGGGTTGGATCTTGCCGGTTTGTCGATTGGGGGTGCTCCGGTTATCAACGACTCGGGTGAATGGGTTGGTGCGCCAACCGGATTGGTTGGACCCATGGGGCCGGCGGGTCCTCCCGGCGCCGATGGGGCAATGGGTCCCCCAGGCCCGGCCGGGGACCAAGGGCCTCAGGGCATTGCCGGGATTCAGGGTCCCCCCGGGGCAACAGGAGCAACCGGCCCCCAGGGTCCCCAGGGATTGCAGGGTCTTCAAGGTCTGCAGGGCCTCCAGGGGGCTACGGGGGCAACCGGGCCCACGGGTCCCCAGGGTCCCCCAGGTGTGGATGGGGGCGGAAATATTACGACCGACAACACCGTGTACTACGTCAACGGAACGACCGGCATTGATTCCAACGACGGTTTGAGCCCCACGACCGCAAAAAAATCCATCCAAGCGGCGATCAACGAGATTCCCCCCGTGGTGTTGCACAACATCATCATCAACATCGCCAACGGAACGTATCGGGATTATGCCGGGGACGTCGATGGGGTGAGCGTGAATGTGGCCATTGTCGACAAATTGGTCGTGGGCGACGCGTCGATCCGATTGATCGGCAATACCGCGTCACCGGCAAGTGTACGGATTACCGGGAGCAATGCGGGGGCGGATACCACGCCGGTACGTAATGTCGGAATTTATGTGCGGAATATCGACGGCGTGTATCTGGAGGGTTTGAAAACCGATTATTTTACGAGCACAGGAATTTATTTAAGCCGGAAAAACTACGCGGTGATCACCAATGTTGAATCCCGCAACAACAACGCACACGGATTGTACGCCATCGACGGAACGGTGGTGATCGCAAAAAATTACGTCGCAACCAAAAACAACAGCTATGGGATGTACGTGTTGTATCAGTCCCGTGGTTATTGCGAAAGTTGTACGCTTGGCGCAAGCGGTTTGCCGAACTTGGTCGGGGCCTACGTAAACCATCATTCTTCTCTTGAGTTGCGGAGTTGTTCGTCCCGGTACAACACCAATGACGGTGCCATTGCATCCAGCGCGTCGGTGTTGTCGATCAACAACAACGCGAATACCACTTCCCAATACTCGAACAACGGTCGCTACGGGGTATATGGCTTATATGGGTCGCTCATTTCCATGGCCGATACGACGATTTCCAGCAACGACAGCCACGGCGTGTATGGCGCCTACAACGCGCATATCAACTCCGCTTCCAACATGGCCGGCAGCAGCAACGGCGGCTGGGGGGTCTATGTGACGTGGGGAGCCACCGCCAACGTAGACAGCGGCGCGCCCAAACCCACGGGCGCCAGCGGAACCCGCTCGGCCGATACCGCCAAATTTGCTTACGTCGACTGACCACTTCATTGTTCATCCACATAATTCCAAATAATCCAAACTCGACAAGACCGGTAGACTTCGCTCCAGCCAACGCGTAGTATCCGGCGATTGTCTTGGGGTGGGGAAAACCGTGGTTTGTGTTTTGGAGTACAAGGTATGAACGAAGTGTGTGGGTCGGAGAGAGTGAAACAAGTTGGGGGCGGATCGTGGGCGGGGATTTTCTCCCTGTTTTTGTTCGGATTGGTTGTAGTGGTGTCTGCCTGCGATAGCCGCGAGACGGGAGACGAGTCCACCGGTGGAACGGGCGGCGGCAATGGTGAACAACAAGATACGTCGTCCTCCGGCGGTGACGATTCCGGATCCTCTGGGGGCGGTGTGGACACTTCCATGGTCGCTGAAAGCACACCTGGCGAACAATCGAATGCCATCAGCGAAGGGTTGTACGTATCTCTTTCCGGAAACGACGAATCCGGGGATGGTTCCGAGACCAATCCGTATCAACATATGCAGTATGTGTTGGACAACCTCGCCGGGCCGGGTGATGCTATTATCTTACTCGAAGGGACCTACGAAGAGCCGATTCGGATTCGCCATGATGACTTTACCTTGACTGCAAAAGAAGGGGCGGAGGTTCATTTATCGTGCCCGGTTTCCATTGATGAAAACGACCCGATTTTGTGTGTGGAAATCGATGCCGAAACGACGGGGGTCACGTTGAGGGGACTGGAGGTTTCCGGGGGGTTTTATTCGATATTTTTGGGGTCGCAGTGGGACTGGGATGATTCGCCGCAAGACAATGAGCGGGCGCGGGAGATTGTGATCGAAGATTGTGTGCTGCATGACAGCGGCCGCGACGTGGTGAAAATCCCCGCGGGTTGTGACGACGTGACCATTCGCCGATGTGAGATTTACAATTCGGGGATGGGGTATCCGGAAGGCACACCCGCAGAAGAAAAAAACGCCGAAGGGATCGATGCGGTCAACGCCGACCGACTCAAAGTGCAGGATTGTTATATCCACGACACGGCGACGACCTGTGTCTACATCAAAGGGGGATCGATCGGTGCCGTCGTCGAACGAACGCGGGCCGAACGTTGTGGGGAAATGGGAATCGGCATCGGTTTTGATACCAGTCCGGAGTGGTTCGATACCCAGGTCAATCCGGAATATTATGAATCGATTGGAATGGTGGTGCGCAACAACGTGGTCATCGACACCCACATGGCGGGTATCGGCCTGTTTGGGTCCAAAGACGCCCAAGTGTTGCACAATACGATCATCCGGGCGGCTACGGGTGGCCACGCGGCGTTGTATTTTGGCTTAACTTATCAAGATTGGGATCCGGAGGCCAAACGGCCGGCCAACACCAATCCGACGATTGTGGGGAATGTGGTCGACCAGGCGGATGCACCGTCGACGCAGTGTGTGGCAATCCGGTATGCGGAAGAAGATGGACTGGGAAAACTGCCGGCATTGACCGGGCCCATCACCATGAACCACAATCTGTTTTGGGCCGACCTTGGGTGTGTATTCAGCGATGGTCGCCCGGACACGTTGATGGAGGAGGGTGATTTTTCGGCATGGCAGGCGCATTCGGTGGGGGCAGACCAAGATTCGTTACAAACCGATCCGCTGCTGGACGAAACAGGGCATCTCACCGCCGGGAGCCCCTGTATCGATGTGTTAAGTGAACCCACAGCCGGTGTGGCGTACGACGTCGACCGTGAACCACGAACCGCCCCATTCGACCTGGGGGCGGACGAACTTCAGTAACCACCACACCATCATGGGGGGGCTAAGAGCGTGTTTTGGTAAAAAATTACGTTACGCGAGCCACTGGCGTACTCCGTCGGTCTGGTCTCGGTCTGCCCAGCCTGGACGTGCCTTGGGGCACGCCTCCGGTGGGCCTCGGTCGTCAAGACCGACTCGTTACGGCCATTGTCTCGCTCACCGGCAATTTTTTCCCAAACACCCTCTAAGGAATCTCCTCTGCCATGATATGCAGCAACTGCGATGCAAATCGGGCGCCCAGGGTAAGTTGGCCTTCTGTTCCGTAATGAATGGAGTCCGTTAACGACAAGTCGTCGGTGTCTACGATGTAGGTGTTGGGCAGATTTTGGGCCACTGTTTCCTGCGCCGCTCGGATGATGAGGCGGTAAGGTACGGTTGGGGCATAGATTTCGCCGATGACAAAGGGTAGGGTGGGAGCGGAGATATCTTGTCGCACTCGCTCGATAAATAGAGTTAAATTGGTTTCATACGCGTTGGCGACATCGAGTCCAAATCCATCGGATTCCCCCTGCATCCACGCCATCCCTTCCAACTGCACCACGCCCCCATTGTTTTGAATCGCGGCTTTGGCGTTGGTAATCGTTTGAAGAAACACCTTGTACAGCGGGCCGGTAGCGGGGTCGCCGGGAAATTGACCGGGATACCACTGGGAATAGAGGTTGGTGCCGCCTACCGCGTATTTGATGATCAACGTTGTTTCTTTGGGCGACCCATCTTGTAGGTCGCGGCCCATTTGGATTTCCGGGCCAAATCGTCCTGCGGCGGTGCTTGCGGGACCCAGCGGGGTCAAGACCCCGTTTGAATGCCAGAACATTTGGACGTCGAGTTGGGGGGTCGCCAAGTCTTGGGGTAGTTGCGAAATAAATCCGTACCCGTCGGCGTTGGACTGGCCAGCCAACAGAAACACCTTCACCACCTTGCTCGACTGCGGCGCGGTACAATCTTTGGCATATTTGCGGAGCACCGCGTAGGTATCGAGGGTTTCTTCGTCATAATCGGACACAAAACCCACAATGACCTGGTCTGCGGGGTCGGTGGTCATCGAGGTTGCCCGCGAACGTTTGATCGTGGATTCCCAACCGATGGCCCCCGATTGGGGATCCACCGATGCCACCCACGCTTGAACGTTGGGTCCAAATTGGCGTTGCCCCGCCATCACCACCTTTCCGGATGCGGATGGAGATACGGCGTTAATCTGCTCGGTTTCCCCCCCTTCGCCGCCCCAGGTCCACGACGTGGTTAAGGCAAACGTGGTGGGGTCCACCACACCCGCCCAGGATTTACCCGTGCCGTTTGGCGGGAGTGCCGTCCCCACCACGAACCACTCGGAACTGTTTAATGCCGTCATCCCCAACACCTGGTTGGGCCATTGTTCATTGTCAAAAGTGGTTTGTGCCAGGATCGCCCCCGTTGCCGCATCGGTACGAAAAATTCGCCCCCGCACCCCACCCACGCCTGGCCCCCATCCTGCCGTCACGAGATCCCCTGCCTGTGACCACCCCATCGTGGTGCCCTCATCATGCAGCCCAGGGTGAGGGTTGAGCAAGGTATTGACTACAATGGCTCCGGTCGTGCCGTCCACCACTCCAAGCCAGGTATCGTGTTGCCCTTGATTGGTAAGATAACCGGTCGCGGCAACGGTGTCATCGCCGGACACCCCAACCGCCCACCCACGATCTGCTTCGGCTCCCCCCATCGATTGGGTCCACACCACCGCGCCGTCGAATGCTGCAAGGCGGGCCAACAAAATGTCCGGATTGGCAACGGTTCCTCGAGAACCGACCACAACCACATCCCCATTGGCTGTGGCGGCGGCGCCAAACAACCGCACTTGTTCACCGGGAAGGTCGGCGGTTAACGTGATTTTCCATACGGAATCGCCGGTGGGCAGAAGTTGTTCCACGATGCCGTTTACTCCCAGCAAATCGGTGGTCGTTCCGACACGATAAATCACCCCATCGTGGGTAACCGCCACCGCGGTCAGGTCGTCGGCTGCCGGAGAACCGCCCGATACCACGGTGGTACGAGCCCACAACTGGGCGCCGCAGGTCACACACCCTTCGTCGATGGCGGCGTCACAATCGTCGTCGGCGCCATTACACACCTCGGCAACAAAGGGGGTATAGGGGGTATCCGGGTAACACGGCTCGAGGATGCAGTCCGGCGTACAACCATCTCCGAGTGTGGGGTTGCCGTCGTCACATTCTTCCTCTGCATCCAGTTTTCCGTCGCCGCAAACGCAGGCAGGAAAACCGGGAATACAATCGCCAAAAAAGTTACACACGTCGGGAAAAGTGCATTCGTCGTCATCATCACATAATGTTGTAAACGCCGCCGGGGCGTCGTGAACACATCCGGAATCCACGGATGCAGACGAGTTGGGGGCGCAGGTGTCGATGGTGCAGGGATTGCCGTCGTCACATAACCCGTCGGATACGGCTCCCCCACACACGCCTCCGCTGCAGGTATCCGCCGCGGTGCAGCCGACGCCGTCATCACAAGGGGCCGTGTTGGTAGCGTAAACACACTGGCCGTCGGTGTCGCAAAATTCGTCGGTGCACGGGTCGGAATCATCACATTCCAACGGGAAGCCGGCCACACAATTTCCAAAAAAGTCGCATACATCGGGAAACGTACAGGGATCGTCGTCGTCGCATTGTAATGCAAACGCCAACGCTCCCACATGAACACATCCGCCGGGTGGTTCGCATGAGTCGACGGTGCATACGTCGTTGTCGTTACATTCCACTTCAAAACCGCTTTTGCAGGTGCCGTCAAATCCACACACGTCGGGAAAAGTACAGGCGTCTCCGTCTTCGCACAAGGTTGTAAACAACGCTGCCGGATCGGTGGTGCACCCCCATTCGTCGGCGCTGGGTGATCCGGGATCACATAGATTCAGAGTACAAACCAGGCCATCTTCACAAAATTCGGTGTTGGGTTTGCCTACGCACACTCCATCGGCACAACTGTCCCCAACGGTGCAACCGATTGTGTCGGTACAGACAACGGTGTTGGGGGCAAACGTGCACCCCAACCCGGGAAGGCACAGGTCGTCGGTACATGGGTTGCCGTCGTCGCACGTTAACTTACCCGTGCCGATACAACTGCCGCCTTGGCATAGGTCAACGGCTGTGCAGTCGTCTCCGTCGTCGCATGGTTCGGTATTGGGCACAAACACGCAACCCAAAACGGGATCGCAGGTATCGGTGGTGCAACTCGACCCATCATTACAAATAAGCGTAACCCCCTTGTTACATACACCCAATGCGACGTCCAGGTTGGGACCGGCGGGGGTCCCTTTGTCGCCGGCGCCAAACATCGCGGTGGACGGTGTCCAACTGCTCGGTGAATCAGACGGAAAGTCGGGGCGGATTCGTGCCAAAGAAGCGCCGGCAGGCACAGGGATTCCAACCGCGGGTCCATAATCGAGGCGGTCGACCTGCTCCCCTTGTTTGTTTTTTAATATGACCGACCCCGCGCCGTTATCCAAAGTCAGACCGACCCACCCGTAGGCCGCAAATACTCCGCCGTTTTGGGATTTGTCCGTGACAGCCGCAAGGACAACACGGCCGTTGGCTGGGACAAACAGGGCGCCCCCCGGGTCCACAATATGGTTTTGCCCTTGGTCTGTGGCCAAGGCAAAGCCACGAATGTCGATGGCGGTGACCGTGGGGTTGAGGATTTCCACCCATTCACCGAGGGTGTCCACCGTGGCTACGGGATCGATCATCACTTCTCCTAACCGCAACTGCTGCACCGCGGGTAACACAGCGCAGGTTTCGATTCCATTACAAATGGTGGTGTCGTTACAACTTTGGGCCACGGAAGCGGCTGCGGTTTCATCGACCAAGCCATTGCAGTTGTCATCCCAGCCGTTACAAATTTCCGCGGCACCGCTGAAAACCTGGGAATTCGCCGGGGCGCAATCCAACGGATCAAAGGTACCGTCCCCATCGCTGTCGGTTTCACACACATCGACACATTGGTTGGAGTTGGCGTCCAGCTCGGGGGCCAAGGCGGCAGCCAACGCAAAGCTGATGCCGATGATGGTGTCGGTAACGTTGACAATACCGTCGCAGTTATGATCGGCCACCACCAACGGGGATCCGGGCACCTTGAGACAAGTGGGCGGAGCGCCGATTTGACCGGTGAGTGACCACAGGTTGGTGAGAATCAAACACTGAACATCGATGACGGTAGCGGTTCCGGACGAATCCAAATCACCGGGAGGTTGTAAACAAGCCGCCCAAAGGTGGGGCAAAACGGCAAACGAACAACCCAAACATCCAAATAATACACCGATCTTTCGCATGGAAGCTCCAGGTGAGCGGCAACGGCACGCCCGACAACCTGTCGGATTGTGGCGAAACGTTGGAATTCGAAGGTAACAAACGGGAAACCAAAGCGTCAACCGCTCGTGTGGCGATTGACCCAGATGGTGTGGAAAAATCTGGGGATGGGTTTGGACGCGGGGATCTTGCGCCAGGTCGGTCAAGAAAAGGTTGAATAATATCAAAAATGTTGCGCAGGGTTTTCCGGAACCAAGGTGGCCCAAAGCCACCTCCAACAGGTCGCACATCTATTTTCTTACAAAATCTTTGTCAGAATTCGCCGGAAAACCCGTATTGCTTCAAGAAAGCAACGTAATCGCCACAGATCCACTCGGACGATCTGCGTGCGAAATCCTGTCCGCCCCGAATAGTGGGTCGTGCGCTGGAGTTAAAAAGTGACAACGACAAGCCAATGTCCGTCCACTGAACTCACAAATCCCCTCGGCATGGTTGGGCGCAACGCCGGATTTGTGGATGTTCTCCAAAAAATGATGATGGTCGCCCACACCAAAACGACTGTATTGGTGTTGGGGGAAACGGGTACTGGAAAAGAACTCGTTGCCAAAGCGGTGCACGACCGCAGTGAACGTGCGTCACGTGCGTTCGTTGCGATCAATTGCGGCGCCCTGCCGGAACATCTTGTGGAAAACGAGCTCTTTGGACACACAAAGGGGGCTTACACCGACGCGTCCAAGGCGGCGTCCGGGTTAGTAGCGTCGGCCGAAGGTGGAACGTTGTTTTTGGATGAAGTGGACTCATTAAGCGTCGGTACGCAAGGCAAACTACTCCGTTTTTTGCAGGACCGGTCGTATCGACCCGTCGGTTACGACAAAACACTGCACGCCGATGTTCGGGTCATTGCGGCTACCAACGCCAACCTGGGCCAAAAAATCGTCGAACGAAGTTTTCGCGAAGACTTATATTACCGAATCAGCGTAGCCGTGCTCCAACTCCCCGCTCTTCGCGAACGACTGGATGACATTTTGCCGTTGGCCCAACATTTTCTGAACGTCCATGCGTTGGCGTTGGGAAAAGCCGTACCGACACTATCCGCCAAAGCCGTCACTGCACTAATGCAGTACTCCTGGCCAGGTAACGTAAGGGAACTGGAAACCGCAGTGCACAGAGCCGTCCTGTTCACCAACCGGACGAAGCTGGAGCCGGGCGACTTTGGTATCACAAACCCGATATTTCACATGGACAAACATATCGAGAAACCAACGTTTTCCGAAGCCAAAGCCCGCGTTGTCACAGAATTCGAACGGCAGTATCTTACCAATGTGCTCCGAGAAAACGGCGGCAACGTAACCAAGGCCGCCCACCAAGCAGGCAAAGAACGTCGCTGCTTTCAGCGATTGCTGGCTAAGTATGGGTTGGCAGGGCAGGGAGGGTGAATGTGTGACTCACGTGTTAATGTTGGCGGGTGCTTTTGATAAAGAACCAAGTTTTGTTCTTCACCAAAAAGTCAGATAGCAACATTGGATCGTTTCTTCCCGGTATCAGAACTTTTGCCGCTTTGATTGTGGCACCGCTGGAACGGTTCTCACCGAGCGGCAGCGGCCATAAGTTAGTGAATTCATCCTCTCCGCCAATTTGCAATTCGACCACGTGGTCCACGTCCAGGCCAGCGGCACTTGGGATGAAGCCAAATTCTTTCGTAGTATCCTTGAATTCTTTAACTTTATTGCCACGGGAACCTTTTCCCTGAAACTGGAACGCCATTCCTACCTTCACTTGGCTACCGGGACCGAGTCCCAACGTTTTCTTACCATCGGGAGTAACCGTGCTTTTCAGTGGGGAGAACCTGATTCTTTCTTCATTAGGTTCTAATAGACCCTGTCCCTCTTTCGGCTGTCCTGGTTTTTTGTTCAGATAAAACACCGGATAAGCAGATGCGGCACGCTTCGGGTACTCTATGGGCGCAGGTTTACTTTCGGTACCCCATTTGTCGGAATTTTTGGATAAGTAGTCAACTATCAAGACCCCGATTGCGTTCATCAATGCTTCGATCTTTTTGTGTTGCCTGTCGCTCGTGTCTCTGTCCCCCTGTGCTTGTTGCTCCTTCTGAACGTGGTTGTATTTGGTCTGAATTTGTTGGAGCAACTTCCCTTCGTCATTTTTCGCTTCCCCTTGTTTAGTTGCCAGGAATTTATCTAACGTCATAGGGTAACTATTCATCCATAGTTGCGCCGATGCCCCCTCTCCTTGAAAGTAAAGCTCATGCGACTCATCTTCGGTGCGAATCGGTTTTCGAATTTTCCACCATGCAATTACACTCCTGACCGCACTACCCACTTGCCCCGCCAACTTCTTCACGCCGTTCACAATCCAAAGAATGATCTTGTCCAACGCTTTGGAAACGGGTTCTCTGATGTATCGATTCAGAACCTCATTGATTTTATCCCCCAATTTGTTCAATCCAAGGAGTTTCGCCAAAAAGCCAATGGCCAATGTCAACATGTTGGCCAACGTAGTTTCCACTTTGTTCGCAGCCGCACCGATAGCGCCCGCGGCAATGGCGGCAATTGAATCGATATACGCTGCGACCACCTGGGAGATTTCGTTCATTTTGTCGATGATGAACGTAATCGTCTTGTATGTCGTCTTGATCGCCTCAATAATCGCGCCTGCCGGCCCAGCTAAACTGCTGATCAATTTTTCGACCGCCGTGGTCACAATCTGCCCCGTCACGAATTCTTTAATCTTGTTTACCACAATCGTCCGCAAATCGCCGACCATGGTCTTCATTTCTTCCCACAGCGCCGCGACGCCACCGGTTTTCATCGCCACAACAAGTCGAAACGCTGCATTCGCCCCCGTCTCCAAATAACTCACGGTCTTTTCGTTCGTGGCCTTGACCAACTTTTGGCGAATCGACGCCCAGGAAATCCCCAACACCGACAATACAAACTTAGCGATCTCTAAAATATCCAACGATTTGGGTATATAAATGCCCGCCTGCCCCAACACTCCTTGAAGCCAGTTGACCAACGCATTTTGTAGATGTTTCCCGATGTTGGTGGCAAATTGAGTGAAGCCCAACTCTCCAGCATTGATCAGGTTTCGCACAAACCGCATCGGGTCGTTTAAAATCGTTCGGAACGCTCCGGCTGCCTTTTTGATATAGGGCAGGACTCCGGGGGCCAACGCCGCGAACAGGATTTCCAATAGCGCCCAGACCGCGTTTCGGCCCCAGGTGATAAAGTTACCGATAAAGCCACCAAACACCGATCTTAACTTATCAAACGCAGTCGGAAGATCAAAAATGTCGCCGATCTCCAACAGATTCCATGCGTTTACGAACAAACCTGGAATTTGGGCGACGAATCCTTTTAGAGTTCCCACCGCGTTTTGTGCCCACTGCCAAACCCGTTCAACCGCCTTGGCCTTCTTGATGTTTTCCCAAACATCTTGGCGCCCGATGAGTTTCATAAACCCGCCAACCAGCATTTCCGCGTTGGGTACGACAGGTTCGTTGGTGATCGGGTCGACTCGGAGAATTGCCTTTAACAGATCATAACCGTCGGTCCCTTCGGCGAGTCTCGCGATGGGGATCAGAATGATATTCTTAATAAATACAAGAATCTCCCCGACCAATCCCCCGACAAAAGATTTTATCTTCTGAATCGGTTCGCTAAAAATTCGTTTCGCGTCCTCCCACACCGCTCCCAGGTTTGTAACGTCCGCCAGCTTTCTATTGGAAATAAAAACATCGAGAGCATTTTTAATCTCCCCCACCAAATCGCTAAACTGTGCAAATTTTTCGTCAATCCATCCACCTGCTCTAGCCAAAATGTTGTGGTTTTCCAGTGCCTTGATCACCTTATCGCCAAAAGGCATCCATGTTACAATGGTTTGCAGAACCTGGACCCCGGTTCGTTCGACCTTTGTCCCAGTGACGGGATTTTTGCCAATCACGAGGCTGAATTTCTCAAAACCCGGAAGCGCCGTAGCTTTTTCGCCGATGAACTTTAGCACCGCGTCTAAACTGAATAACTCTCCCGCCGCATCCACCAGTTGACCCACACCCTTTGAGGCCGCGTCCCACAAAGAAGATCGAAATACCACGGCCGTATCCACGCCGGCGGCAACGCCCCCGCCCTGTAACGTGTGGGTCAACTCGTGAGCAATGAGTTCTTGTCCTTCGTCGGTATCGGGTTGAAACCTGCCTTCACCAAAAAAGATCTGGCGTCCCACCGTAAACGCTTTGGCGGATAACATCCGGTTTAACTTCGCTGACGTTTCGCTCGTATGGATGGTGACATTGCCAAAATTGGCGCGGAGCCGGGGCTCCATAACACGCCTCACTCCCATAGGAAGTGGAGTTCCCGAACCGGCGCCCCGGATCAGGTCGGCCGCGGCGGCATTCAGTTTTTCACCCCCCCCTTCTTCCTTACGAAAAACTTTGCGGTCTTCCGGTTCACCCTGGCTTCCTTTGCGCAGCACGCCCACCGACCCGACTCGCGGGTTGTTCGCTGCGGATTTCCGTGTCCCCATCCGCATGATCGTCTGAGCCAATAACGACGCTTCCCGTTCGGCCGCATCGTGGGGAGACGACACTTTGGTGTTTGTGGAAACAGAAGCCACAGCCGCAGGTGTCCGTGTCGGCAATCGTGTTGGTACGGCTGCCGTTCGTTGGACGGTTTTGGAGCGGGGTGTTTCGGTTCCCATACTACGCCTACAGGCTCCTCCCCTCCTTTAGAAACTCCCGACGAACCCCCTCCTCAATATCGCCGGCACGAATGATGATTTCGTTTCGGCTCAATGTTCGTAGGGACGCATACCGCACCACGTTCATGATGGTCCCTCCGGACACCTCGTATCGTTCCGCCAATTTTCGTAGGTCGATTTTTTCTTCCAACTGACATTTGTCCGAAAACGCTTTCTGCCAAATCCGCTGCCGTTCCTGGGGTCTCGGTATGGGAAAGGAGATGATCGAATGAAATCTGCGGACAAATGCGTCATCGATGTTGTTTTTCATGTTGGACGCCAAAATCACAACACCACAAAATTCTTCGATCCGCTGCAACAAAAAACTTACCTCTTGGTTGGCAAATCGGTCGTGGGAATCATCTACTTTGGTCCGTTTCCCAAACAAAGCGTCCGCTTCATCAAAAAACAAAATCCATCGGCGCGATTCGGCCAAATCAAAGATTTTGGATAGATTTTTTTCCGTCTCCCCGATGTATTTCGATACCACCAGGCTTAAGTCAACTTTGTAAACATCGACGCTACAATATTTTCCCAACAATGACGCCGACAAAGTCTTTCCGGTACCGGGAGGGCCCACGAACAACGACGTAAAGTTGGGTTTCAGTTTCCCAGCCATTCCCCACGAATTGAGCAACGTGTTTCCATGGCGGAGCCATTGTTGGATTTCGTCGAGTTGTTCCAACACAACGGACGGCAAAACCAAGTCCTCCCAGGTTACCGATGTCTCGATTCGACGAGCCGGAAAGTCGGCACAAAACCGCGGGCTGGGTTGTGACCCGGTGGTAAATCGCAGCACATATTCGCGCTCCATCACCAACGCACCGCTCAACAGAGGTTCCCCCGAAGCGGGTGGCGCCAGATATACAACGCCCAACTGTGCAAAGGGATGATTTCCACAGATCAGTTCGGATACCTGAAAGCGGGTTTGTAAATCGTCTTCCGCGACGATGAACACGGCCGTTTCGCCTGTGGGGATAAATCCACCGTGGGTTGAGCCCACGACTCCCCCAAACTCGGTATAACCTCGTCCAAGGGTATCATTCTTTGTCCAGAACACATCCAGCAGTCTGGGTCGTACATGGGGGACCAGCGCCAAAATCAACACCAGACGTTCCACGGCGGACAATCCATGCGTTGTGACAAATTCCGAATAAGCGCTGTGATGTAGCTCCGGAGGGGCAGGCGGCGTTGGAAGTTCTTCTTCGGAATCGCCGAACGCCGACAATAGCCGCAACCTTAGAACCTCGGCAAACCACGCCAGTTCCGCTTCCAAATCATGGGCATTGGCGTTGATCATGAGGCCGCCCATTCCACGTGAAGCGGTGCGGCCATCCATGGCAATTTCACGATTGAAAGTCCCCAGGGAAGAGAATTGAGCAACATATCAAACGACTCGGATTGAACATGAAGACGGGTGGAACCGCCCTGTTTACGCAACCATCCAGAACGTTGTAAAAATGAACGCCGTAGGCCGTGGATGGACGTATTCTTTAGGATTTTCCAATGGTCAATGATGGCACTCAACAGACCATCGGCCTCCGTACGCTGAGATTCCGTCACCAAGCCGCCCGCTACAGCAATGGACGTTTCCAAATCCACACCCAATAGTATCTTCATAAAACCAATGTCCAGTTCATGTACTTCGGGTTCCCCAGTGACAACGTAGTGCAAAAGTGCCGCCGCGTGGGCCATTGTGTCTGGTGGGGGCGAGGAGGGGGACAGATGGAGACCACAGGTTTGAAAAAACCGAGGCAGAAACGGGTGCAGCAGTACAACGCCTACATTGAACACCGGAAGTAGAAATGGAAGGGGCGCGTTTTTGGGGGTGGCCGCGGTGCGCATATCCAATGCGGGTTCCGAAGGGGAGGTGGGGATTGGGATCGTGAGGTGGAACCCGGAGGGGGCCACGGGCAGGTACTTTTGTGCCGTTGGTTCAACGGACAGTTCCGGTTGCGTGGTGGGGGATGAGGGCAATGTATTCGCCGCCGGGTCTCGGAACGGAGCGTCAGGACAACGGCCTAGGGGTTTCGGTTCAGTTAGATTTAATGGAGTCAGCGTTTGCCACAATTGTTGCGCCCACATCTGTTCGTGTCGCTCTTCGCGGAAAGTATGGCTTTGAAACCAACTCAAAAGCAGGTTCGGATTGTTCCGGTGTGGCCACATCGTCGCTAAAAATTCTGCCGTAAAACGTTGTCCATGATAACGATTTAGGTCGATGGCAGAGCGAAAAAGGTTGTTTATCTCCGCGATGACGTCGCTATGTTGGGTCATTTCGCCGTATAATTTTAGAATGGATGTAATGCAGGCGGTCAGGTGGGGTTCATCCAACAGATCCAACAGTCGAAACAGAACCGATGCCGGGTCGGTTTCCGCACCCAAGCCGGAAACCAAATCGATTACGTTTCCTCGTGCAACAAGTTCCATGCGGTTTTTGACCCCCGCCAAACTTTCCGCGACCCATAGCAATGATCCCGTACGAAGGTAGTGAACCAGCTCAGCATGTCGATTTTCGGCTTCGGATACGATTACGGTGTAAGCCGTGTTCGACGAGCTGCTCGGTCCCTGTGCCTGTTCCGTGCTCCATTGCTCGGTAAGATTTTCGTACAACAGGCGGGGTAAGTTTTTTTCCCACTCGGAGTTTCCCATTACCCGCAATCGAACTTCGAGTTTAGGGATACGGATCACCTGATTGACAACATCGATTTTATCGAAGGCTCGTTGGAGTTGTTCCAAGAGTAGCCCGTCCCACGTTTCGCGCAGATGTTTGCGAACCCGTAACGCTTCGGATGCCTGTCCGACGTGTATGTGCAGGCTCACGGTTCGAACGCGGTGGGGGCTTGGGGTGTTCACGAAACCATCCTTAGAGGACGTCTGGGTAAAAAATTAGGTTACTCGAAACATTGGCCTACTACGTCGGTCGTGCCTCGGTCGGCTCATTCTCCGCGTACCATTGGGTACGCATCCGGTGGGCCTCGGTCGGCCCGACCGACTCGTTACGGCCACTGTTTCGCTCACCGGTAATTTTTTCCCAAACACCTTCTTAAATTTAACCGTTGACAATGCTGTTTTTGACCATCGTGTTCCTGCCGGACCGCACCGTGTTTTTCATGTTCGTGGTGAAAAGTTCGCGACGTTCGGATGGCAAAATTTTTATCGACTCTTTTAGTAAACGAATGTGGTCGTCCATTTCCGCCTGAGTGATGGAACCATCCGGTTGTTCAGAAAGGCGTTTCGCGAATTCAACTGTACGTTGTTCTAAACTGCTAAAGTCTTTGCCGAGTTGTTCCTTGATTTCGGCGCGACGTGGGTCGGTGCTCGGCAACAACGGATCGTCCAGCTTTTTGAGCTGAAGTTCAATGATCTGCGCCGTTTCACGCACCAGGTTGGCCCGAAAGACACTCTCGTCCGACACTACCGGTCGTTTCGACGCCGTCATGGCCGACATCGTATTCTGTTCAACTATTTTTAACGTTGCTTGACTTATGTTAAGGATACCGGCATCAACTTTTTTCGCCAATTCGCCAAACTTTTCATCCTGTGGTTTTTTGTAGTCGTTATCTAATGTTTCCCGTATGTATTGGCGCCGGGACTTCTGAAAACGTTTCGGAGGCTGAGATCGCCATATCGGCGGACCGGTCTCGGGCTCGTTGGGTTCTCGAATCGGTTGAGAGGCGGGGGCTGCCTCGGGCTCACAACATAAATAGGGTAACATGAAGTCCGCGACGACCGTTTGTTTGGCGTCGTACACCAACACAAACGTTCCGCCGCGCACGACCCCACCGCTATGCTCCAATCCGGCATGTTCGTTTACGAATTCGCTATACAACTCGCGCGAGAGTGTGTGTTTTGTGCTGTCTCTCAGTTCTTGTTCGATCAACTGGAGTCCGGTCAGCCGCGATTGGGTTATTTGTGTATCTGCGGGCGAGGAATAATGGGCTATCATCACCGGAGCCGCAACGGTCATGACCGTGGCAACCGCGATACGAATATCTTTGTCGGCGCGCTGATAGGCTGTCGGGTGGTCCTCGTATCGAACGGCGGGTTTGGGGGACAACAACCTGTCCGAAAGCGGTTTAGCCAATTCCAACTCGACTTCATCAATGCGGTTGGTGATGATTTCGACCTGTGTATCGATCATATTCAGCCCAACGGGGGACAATTCCACGTCGGTGGTGCCCACTTCCTTTCGGATGCTGTCTTTTAAATCTAGGCAGTAGGCCCGCACGTCGCGCAACTCGTGTAGGGTTTTTTGCTGTTCAATGTTGTACATCCGTGCCAAGTCGCCGGCGTGATTACGGTCTTTGGCGTATAGATCCCCCACGGTGCCGCCAATCAGAATGGCACGTACCGCAAAAGGCAGCTTTTTGGTGCGAATCAACGTATGAATTTCATCAAAGGCATCCTTTACATCCCTTCCAAGATGCCCTTCAATCCTAAAAAACGGATACTGGGCAATACGAAAGTCGAGTGGGTCTTTGGCTGCGGTTTCTTCTGGCCCGTATTCTCGCCCATGATAGGAATAAATGTGGTCGGCATTTTCGTGGGGCTGTTGCATAAAACGCCAATAATGGCGAATTTCCGATTCGTAATAATACGGAATAGCCCGCTCCGCCAAAGGACGGTCTTCATCATACGACGGTGTAATCCGCACCCCCCGTCGGCGCCGGTCCAATAAAGCGGTGGGTGACGTAAACGTGCCGATCATCTCGTGCAGCCGAACCAACAACAGTCGCGCTTGACCCAGATCGCAGCAACCACATGACGACTGGATGGACGGAAAAAAACCGGTACGAATCGTTGGTTCTCCGCTGTTGAGTCGACCTAAAACTAGGTGTTTGGGAAACCACGACACCTCCGGGATACAAATGCCAGAGCCGCCACACAACTGTCTCCATAATTCGTTGTAAGCTGTGGCCACATCGTTGAGAAAATCGTAATAATACTGAGCTATTGCCAAAGTGCCACGGTAATCTTCCCCGTAAAGGTTAGCTACCGCTGCAAGCCGCGTCTCCATGATTTGTAAATTTGCGTCCATGACCGGAAACACGTCGTTGATGGCCGCGCGCAGACCATTGAATGCCTTCATAATGGCCGCGTGAACCTTGCCGCAGGCGTTGGTATATAGTTTTTGAAGGTCGAAGGAAGACTTTAATGCGTTTGTCACCACGACACGGTGTACCTGAATTGGAGTGAGGCGGCTCCAGGAATTCTTCGTCATAAGCGTTGTACTGAACAACGTCGACGCCGTGTCGACATCCACCAACACCAACGTTTGGGTTTGGATCACCTGCTGCCCCTGATTGTCACAATCGGTACCGGAGCAGAGATCGGGGTCGTTGATGTAACCTTCCATCAACAATACCCCAACCATGCTCAACAATGGTTTGGACGTATCGGTCTGAAACTGTGTCAACGGTGAACCACCATCCACCGCGGCTCCTTTTTCCATCAGCTCATAGACGGGCTTTAATACCTCGGTTTCCCCATTGTTTGTGTAAAACGGCGCATACTTCGGTCGGGTTTCATCGTATACGCGGAACCGATCAAAAAGTTTGTCCTGGGCGAACCCCAACAAATCTCCGTCGGTTGTAATCCCTACACCGCGGGTGAGGTGAACTTCCTGACCATTCGTTGACAACGATACGTCAAGTCCGCACACGATTCCCACCCCGACCAATCGGGTACGATTGAGTCGGATTTGCGAATCGGCATACCGAGCAACACTATTGAGTTGGTCTGCGGTCAAAACCTGGTCATTTTCAAACTGGGTGTAATTGGTAGTGATCGTGTTAAGACCCAAATGTATTTCTGTGTTTGCCATGGTGTTACTCGTTGTCCTGAGAGCCCAGAGCCGACATCCCTAACACGAACTGCCCGTCGGAAGGAGCATTGTTACAGCCGTGCAGTTTTTGTTTGGGGTAGATGTTTTTGATCGACGCGAGTTTGTTCAGCAATTCTTCCCAAATCTGATTGGGTTCGGAGTCGACCATGTGTTCCGGGGCCAACCCGGCCTTTATGCGCAGCCAGTCGGAGTAGGTAGACTGCAACGAAACGATGTCCAAGTCATTGGCCCAGCAGATTTTGGGGAAAATGTGCGCCGGGGTTTCTTCACGAATCGTCTGTTCCACAAAACGCCTAAAGTTCATATTCGCGAATCGACCGTTTTCAGCGGGTAATATGACGTGGAGTCGATAAGAATAGGGATCGAAGTCGGCACACTCGCCACAGTTCGGATCCGGACAAATTTTCATCAGTGGATCCCCCTCCGACCCGGGTCTCAAGAGGATGTTTTCGATCACATACATCCCTTCGCCATCACTGCCGGATGCCAATCCACCCAAATTTCGGCGGCTGAGGTTGCGGATTCCCAAAAGCCTTGCAATACGCCGTTCCAATCCAGAAATGTTTTTGTCCGAACCCCAAAGATCCGCCGCCTGCGCCTGGTAGTGATACGCCAACGAACGTTCGCTGCTGGCCCGCGGATAATCCTTGATAAATCGGCATTTATCCACAACACCGTCCATGGTTGCTTCTGGAAACGCCGACTGTATGGTGGCTGCATAGTCAAAAAACTGTTCCGCAAAACGGGAAATAAGGTGGTCCAAAAATCGATTCCTACGTTCCGTGTGAATGGGCTTTTCAGGTTCCACGGAATGGGTCCCTGTCGGCTCAAAAAAGTCCGGCGGCACGGCACTTATTTTGTCGAAGTCTCGAAACAGTTCCCCTGTTTTGTAAAAGTAGGTCTGTGTGAGGGTTTCGTCCACAGAAAACAACTCTTTGACGTGTTCCAGTTGAGCAAAGTAGTTCGCCATCATTTGGTCAAAAAAGTAAAGATAACCCTTCAATTGATAAGTTAACGCCAGGCGTTTGGGGTCCGGATCCGCCAGTCGATCATTTCCAATCCCATATGCAGCCGGAAAGTGATTCTGCACGGACTCGTAGTCGCCCAGTGGCTGGAATTTTCCGGCAGGAATGCTGAGGTCTTCCTCCAACTGAACCAAATCTCCGGCTTGTTCCGAAACCACCCACTCGTTGTATTTTTTTTTGACGTCAGACGACTTTATGCCGATGGGAAAACCGCGTTTTGTAAACCGAATCCGTGATTTGGAGAAGTCATCCAAGACCGCTTTTTTGCCGCCTTCTACCGGCACCACCCACTTGCTGGTTCCTTTAGAGCTCGTTGAGTCGGCGGCAACGATGATGAGATCGCGTACCGCGACGACTCCGTCGATATCCATCGCAATGTTGATGATGTCGGAAAGGCGAATCTGTGATCGCAGATCCGAAGCCGTCAATTCTTGGTCGTCGATAAAACCGTGTTGCAGCAGCGGACCGTCAAAAATATCCGCGACGGTATACCGCAACCCTGGGCTTTTTTCCCGGGTTAACATTTCGTTTAGTGAATAAAATTGAACCGGCGGAGAAAAATATCGATTGATCTGAAAAAACAGCTCCGCGTTTACCCGGGTCGCATCCGTGTTCGGTGACAGTTCGATTTCCCCACACACCCGAAACGCCTGCTCCTCAACCACCACGGATCCCAAAAAATCCTCACAGAGATTTCTGTTTTCCGCAAGCCGACGATGTACGCGGCCCGGCAGTTCCGCCAACTCCGACTCGGGCAATTCGTTTTCGTACTCCAAAATTACCTGATACAAACCCAAAAGATGAATCGGGACAACATGTTCTGCGCCGGTGTCTGTAAACGACAATTTCCCTAGTTGTTTATCGGCGTACAAAGCCTGGGCGGTCGGTTGAATCCATGCGTTTTTGATTCCTGGAATGTCGATCAACAGTTTCCGGTAATCCAAACCGGTCAAAGGGCGGTTGGGCAGAATATTTCGTGCGGTGAATAATGCACTATTGGGATCGGGTTTCCCATTCGGCGCAGCCGCCAAGATATCCGCGACCGGCAGCGAAGCACGGTAACTTAAGTCGGTCAACGCATAACACAAAAGCTCAAGCGTGGTGATTCCGGGATCGTGCAGATTATAGTCGTTCCAAATTTGGGCCGACATTTTTTTGACGTGCTCCAGTCCCTTGGCAAAAAGCGAGCGGGCATCCATTGATGGGTCCCCCCCGTTGGTATCTTGGGGTATGGGCACCTGGGTCGCAATCATCACTCAGTCGACCTCCCGGATGTCGTGCGTGGCAGCCGACACCAGAATCGTATCCGGAGTTTCCGCCGTCACTTCGTGCACATCCACAGCCGAGATTTTGTCTCCCACGGAAGTCGTCATAAAAAAATCCGTGAGATAGTCGACGTAGGGCAATTCCTCCACAAAATCCAACAGAGCGGATTTATGTACCGTTCCACCAAAGGTGAGGTCTCTCGATTCCCCAAACGCCCACGGGCACAACACTTCGATAAGCGCTTTGTGCAGTATCGCGCGATACGTGTTAAATGCGAACTCGGGATAAAAACGCACACGAAAGTCCAGGCGAATCTTTTGGTATCGTGGGTTTTTGACCTTGATCGTGACCTGCATTCCGGCTCGCGCCTGAACGGCTTCACGGATGTTGGTCAATGTATTGACATCCACTCGCGGTTCTAAGGGATCGACCGCGTTTTTGTTACGCAGGTCGGGTACCACCACTAACAGCACGTGACCGGGCGCCGACCAACTGGTTTCGTGGGCGTGGGGAATACATTTGACACGATGGACTCGCGGAAACAATTCCAACACGATCCGTTCATAGTCCCACGGGGTAATACAGCGGTTTTTGTGCCTCAGCCGCTCCGAAGCGCGGGTGTACAACGCAGCGTCTTGTTCCGTGGGGGTTCCCCCAAACGATGAATAGGGTTGTTTGATCGACTGAATCGCCGCGTTGCCGTTTTTGATTTTTGTGATGTTTTCAGGACCCAATGCAGTCGAATAGTGGGCGGGGTCGTTTCCGTTGTCTGCAAATTGGACCTCGGCCGCATTGGGCATGATGGCGATCATTTGACTTACGCCGAGTACATTTTCGCCGACGCCACACCGGATCCAAATTTTTCCGGACGGCAGCAACGTGTTGTCCAGGGTTGCTTCCTTGGGAATAACAAACAGGACAACCCCGCTGGTCAACAGGCCATGGGTGGTGTCTCGAACGACCTGGTCTGAACTCAAGGGGCGCCAGTAGTTATGACACAACACAGACCACTGGGGTGGTTTGGGAATGGAATTGGGATCCGCGCTGCCTTCAGCGATCTGAAACAACAGAGTAATGCTGTCGCCCGGACGGATGCCGACGATACCGATCCACAATTCCCCTTCGTGTTCATATTGCGGCAACAACGAAACTTGTTTGGAGAGTACAAATGGCAGGCTGTGCCGAAGTGCTGCGTGTTCACGCCGAGCCCCATCTCCCAGTACGTGAAAAAACTGTACCGAGTCGTCCATGGAATCGGTGGTGCTGAGGACGACGGTTTGGGTTTTGGCGGTATAGTCTAAGCGCATTTCCGAGATGATGGGCGTATACGGCTCATTGAGCAACACGGGGGCGGATTTTCTGTTTACCGCGTCGACGATATTTTCGATGGATTTCTTGCGATAGTCGTTATGAAAAAAGTCTTTCTTCAGAGTAAGGGTGAAGCCGTCCTCGACGGGTTTCAACTTGGCTTGGGCGCCGCCGTAATACGTGATTTCTTTTTTCATCGTTTGGTTAGCGTTGACGTCAATAAACGCCTTGTTGCTGGATTCTTCATAGAGTTTTGGTGAAGATTTTTTGGTGTTCGTTGAGTTCGTGGATGTGCCGGTTCCAGGCAAAGTCAACGCGACAAATAGCGCGTGATCCTTTTGTCCCCACGAGGTTACACCTCTGTACTGGACGTCCACCTTAAAATCGCTGCTACCTTTGGGTGGATTCGTGTAGTTTGCGTAGTGGGTGGAAAAACTCGATGGCAAACCCTGCCAGCCCAAAGTCAAGGAAATGGTCGTCAACGGTTTTGACTCTGCTTCGGGGCAGCGCACAAAAAATCGTGACCCCACGGTCGGCACCATCCCAAAGGGTGGAAACGACTTCTTGGGGTCAAACACCCCTTGTTCGTTTTCAACTTGAAGGGATTGGGCTCCTTCGACCTCAACGGTCAGAGTAACGTTGTTCAGACCGATAGGTTGCAGCTTGGTATAGGGCACCCCGTCTGATGATTGTTGCCGCAATCGGACAACCAACAACGGATTCGTTGTTAAAAACCAACCACCGTGGACCTTGGAGTTGTAATCCGTAATAGCCGGATCATCTTCTCCCACTGTCGCCGTCACAGTCAACTTCGATTTGTCGAGGCCGATTTTGCACGGTACCTCGATCCATGAATCCGGGGTGGTGAACAGTACCTCCAACGAGTTATTGAGCTTCGTTGCAGTTAGCGTCTTATCTACGTCCGATAACTCCAGAGTGACCGTCACGGTGCGCGTTGCTTCCTGCATTCGCAGGAGCGGCGACGCGATGGCAAAACCGACGGTTGCCAACGGCAGGGCCGCATGTCCAAAAGGCCGCCACTTCGCGTCAACCGCGGGTAATTCGGCCCCCAATCCATCGGCGGAATTGGCAACCAACGCCTGATAAACATTTCCCGTACCGGCTGTGTCGACGTACAGGGATCGTAATGAATCGACTGTAGCTTGATGAACCACCATTTCGTGTTTCGGCTTATAAATACGCTCCACCCCAGTCGAATCTTTACCGGCAGAAAGGCGCAAATCAGGAGAAATGATCGTGGAGGACACCCCTTTTTTTAGCTGAAACACCACATGCGCTCGGTCGGGCACCGCCGACCGTGGGGTAAATCGAAGCACGTCTCGAAAATAAAATTCCAGGTGCCGGTGGGTCAACTCATTCAGTTTGGTTTGTGGGTAATGGTACAGTTCACAAAACGTGGCCAATAACCCCATATCCGGCCGGGTTTCTCCGGTGTTGATTCCGTCCAGCCAACTCGAGACGTTATTTTCCTGAAAAGGGAACCACGCCCCCCACCGATCCGTTTCCGTTGGCTCATTCCCATGGGCAGGAAAAAAACGTACGTGGTCGGCCAATTTTCTGACAAAACGTAACAGATCTTCGGTTTTACGTTCATCCACCGCTACGAACGAGGCTGCCAATTCCTTTGCGAATCGTTCGTTTTGGCTCTGTCCGAGACCCGGGAGTTGCCCTGCGACGGGGATTTTGTCCTTCATGAAACTCCTCGTCCACTCCCGAAATAGGTTCGCACTTCATTGGCGTCCGAAACACTGAATGGGTACACCAGATTGTACCGAGAATTGGTCGCCCGTATTTCATAGGCCAAATCAATCGCCAAAAACCCCTCAAACTGCGTCGATGTATCGAGCTTCAGGGACAAGATACGGATTCGTGGTTCATACAACAAAACCGCTGTTCGGATATTGTCTTGCACCAATGTGGTCATCGTTGTCGTCAGCGGCTCAAACAACAGTGCCCGCAGGTCGACCCCATACTTCGGATGAAAAAACCGTTCTCCGGGGTGCGTCGTAAACAATATCTTTAGACTCTGTTGAATATCCTCTTCGTCGACGGCCAAAACAATGCCATTGGGTCCAAACGCCGGCGGAAAACTCCACCCGGTACCCAAAAAGGATTTGAACTGTGGTTTGGCTCCGTTATTGGACATCCCTTTTATCCTATTTGGACGGTCGGATCGCCGACTGCCGCCATCGCACCGCAAATACACGCGTCCGTTGTACGCAATGCCGGTTTTCCACCTATCAACACGGTCCCACTGCCTGCCGGAAATGGGCTTACCATCGGATGAGGTGGGGGAATGGCGCATACATGTTGATCGCCCATTACGGCTGCGGGTTTTCCGCCCACCAGTACCGTCGGCACACCCGGCCCGGCAATCATCCCTCCATGAACGGTCATATCGGTCACTCGCGCCGCAAACATAAATTCCCTCTAATTGATTTGCACCAAACTCCCCCGAACCTTCGTTACACCAGAACTGGACACATCGGCACCCGCCGCTCCCTTCAATGTGAGTTGAGTGCCGGCCGACCAACTCGACGCCGTTCCTGACGTCTGCGTCATTTCGGTCGCAGCGTTGAGTGTCAGGGAACCAACACTTTGAATCGATATGCCGGATGGGCTCATTTCAATGATATTGCCGTTTTGGTCACCGACCCTAATTCCCGAATCCTCTTCACTTAAAGTGAGTCGATTTCCGGCAGGGGTTTCAACAACAATTGTTTTGGTTTCATCGTTGAATGCCAACCGAAGTTTGGAACGGCTCTGGTAAACTTTATCGTGATTGGGGTCCGATCCCAACAATGGCGCCGGTTTGGCGCTGCTGTGCAACATCCCCAAAATCACCGCGGCTCGGGGATCATCGTTGAGAAATCCCAGCACCACTTCGTCCCCCACTTCCGGTCGAAAAAAAAAACCACGGTCGGCGCCGGCGTCCATACACGCCACCCGCGCCCATGCCCCATCTTCGTCGTTACTGACCATGGGCATTCGTACACGTATGCGATGTTCGCCGGTAGAATCTTCATTGCTGACTACCACGCCGATCTGCAAGCCGTTGACACCCGCAACCAACCGGGAGGCCTTGGGTGCGTGTATGCCTACGTCGTCCTCTGCCGCCGCATCTACACTTCCAACTTGAACGTGGGTTTTCCATCCCTGTACCTGGTCAAAATCGTGGCGAACACCGGTGACGTACGCATTGCCGGAAAATCGTTGACCGATCCCGTCCAACTTCACCCAATCACCAGGATTGACGGTTCCAATGCCTTCACACTTGATTCTTCCGTTGATACGACTCATTTGCGAGTGGCGCCAGGTTGAGTCAGCCCATGCCTGGGCTTCGTCTTCGGGTAACGCAACATGCGACAACGGAAAATGTTTCAGCCCCACGACCGAGGATAACGTTTGCGGATCGATGTTTCCCGGCGTTGTGATCCCAGGATTTTCCCCTTCTTGTACAACGATTTGCTGTGACGCGGGGTCCCAGGTTGTGGTTTGAATTCCGGCATATTGCCCCCGTGCATCCATTTCCACATCCATTTCGAGAATGGTGGCACCGAATTGGAGCGTGCACACCACTTCCCCGGACTCGGTCGGTGCTTTTACAACCAACGGCTCTTGATGGGCGAATACAAGCTGACCGTTGGCTCGTGCGCGTAACAACAAAAAATCCCAATCGGTGCAGTTATATTGCACCTGATGTTTGTGAATGACCGGAGTTGCCTCTATGTCAGCCGACAACCCGGCACCGGTCACCAACGACTCGATCACGTCGCTGTCCGACTGTTCCAAAAAATAAGCGCTGCGTCGTCCGACCGTCAGTTTTACTGCGTCGTGACGACATTCGATCACCAACTGCGTTCCTGCGGCTTCGCGGACCTTCAGGGAACACTTCACCACCACCCCTACAAACAAAAGGGAAGATGTGCCTCCGGAGACCGCGGCCACCTGGATCTTGGTGCCCGGAACAAAGGTGTCGGCATTGCTGAGCGGAAAATCACCGGTCGCCGGAGCGCCGTCCAAGTACACCAACCGTGCGGACGCCAGCTTGTTCACCATTTTATTTACGGTCAACGACAACAACGCATGTTCTCTACTCACGGCATTCCCGTTGGCCGTGACCAAAAACTCACGATGGGTGGCTGGAATGGGAAGTGTACGTTCTGCATTCATGGGCTACTTACCAAGCGGCGGAAAAATCAGGGTTTTGCCCGTTTCCAGCCTGCGAAATTGGGTTAACCCATTGACTCGGGCAACGTCAAGATATCGAAATGGGTCGCCATAAATCGCTGTGCACAACGCCGGCAATGTATCGCCCGCCTTGACCAGCCGCAGATGGGTTAAGTCCGATGACTCATCTTGAACCATTGCCACGCGGGTTGTGTCGTCGGAATTGTCGGTAAAATTCGCGGTAATCACCGCACGCAATGGTACTCCATTGGGGTGAAAGAGTTTATAGGCAATGGAGGCACTCTTCAGCACACACCTTTTGATCGACAGGGTTCCCCACGCCACCTTCAGGTAACTCGTGCGATGGATCTTACCACTATACCCGGTCACGGTCTGAAACAGTTCGACCTGTTTTTGAACATCAAGAGGTTTCCCATCCACAAGCCGTCCGTTGGCCCCCGTTCCGTCCAATGTAAATGTTAAGGACAAATCGCCTGGTTTCGCTTTCTTGAACTCCATACGACTGTTGGTTGTTCCAGCACCCTGTGATCCGTCATACTCGACGTCGTACGAAATGACGATTTCCTGCGGATTGATATACGCCTCAAACCTCCCCGTGGATGGAGTCGTGTAATCCGGGCTTTCGAAACATTCGATGCGTAATTTCTCAAGTTCTCCCTTGGTCGCGGTCATGAAGTTACCTCTCCGATTTTTGCGCCAGAATTTCCAACACCCGCTCCACACATTCCGCGACAACCTGCTGTTTGTCCTGTGGGGAAGAAATCGTTTGCCCGACCGTGCCCCCAGGGGGGTTGGTCACCTCCACGGAAATAATCACTTCATCAACAATGACCGGCATATCATACCTTATTTTTTAATCGCCTTATTCAGCGTGAACGTTTGATAAAAAAACTGAATGGTCTCGATCACCACCGCATTGTTCATCGCATTCAGGTCACTTGTGGCCCACTTGGTGGGAAAGGCCTTGGTCAAATGCCACGTCAACAGTGGCTCATGGTCGTCGTTTAACAAGATAACGTTTATGTCCCTCGGCGTGATTTGCAACCCGCCAACACATTCCTCGATCCAAACGAGGATTTCGGAGTTGGTCAACAGCCCTCGTTTAAGAACCAACTCCGGGTACTTGGTTCGCGATGGGTACTTTTGGACAAACCGGTTTTCCCCGCCCTCCGGGATCTCTTCGGTCAACAACTCCATCGCCAGTCCAGAGACTTCGGTAAATCGCATATCGGATTCGTGGGGTTTGAGTCCCTGAACATCAACTCGAAAGTGAAAACCCGGAGGCGGATAATAATGGGTCATGCTTCGTTCTGAACTTCGAGGCCCTCGTGGGCGATTTCAATCGATTCGATGGCCACTTCATTACCGGTTGACTTCAACTGTGGTCCTTCAACTTTGACGGGAAAAGCATTGTGTACTTTCCAAGTCATCACTGGCTTTTGATCTTCATTGAGCAGGCTGATGATCACATCTCGTCGTTCGACCTTGTTGTATTTGACGGTGGACAACCACTTAAAAAAATCGTTGTCTCCCTTCACGATACCCCGTTTCATGGTGATGTTGTTGAACTTGCGTAAGCCCGGCATTTTAATGGACGAATATTCGGGAAAAGAACCGTCCCGATATTCGATGGGTTGGTTTTCCTGTGTCAACCCGGAAATTTCGGTGAACCCGATCCGTTCGGCGCCCCACTCGGCCCGAAACGAAAATACGGGAATGGGATAATCTTTGGCCATTGCTGTCGCTCCTGTGCTGGAAAATATCCTGAGACGTTAAGTGATTAAGATGTTTGAAGTTTATGGGAGAACCGCAGAATAATAAACTCCGCTGGACGAACAACCGCCATGCCGATCTCCACAATCATGCTTCCTTCCAAAATATCGATCGGCATCATTGTGCTGCCCAACGCGCACCGAACAAAAAAGGCCTCCTTCGGTGTAGCTCCGGCCAATGCACCTTCTCGCCATTTTTGGACCAGGTAATTTTCGATCATTCCCCGTACTTTCACCCAGGTGTTTGCATCATTGGGTTCAAATACCGCCCAGAATGTGGACTTTTTTACGGATTCTTCCACCATATTAAAAAACCGCCGGACGTTGATATATCGCCATTCGTTGCTGTTGCCGGCCAACGTACGAGCACCCCAAACAAGAGTTCCTTTGCCGCCAAATTGGCGAATGACGTTGATGGACTTACCGCCCTCGATGTCCATGTTCAATTCGCCTTGTTTTTGGTCGTCCAAACGAACGACGGGTTCGATCACGCCGGCAAGGCTGACGTTTGCGGGGGCTTTCCACACACCACGGTTGGAATCGGTGGCAGCGTACACACCCGCGATTGCGGCGCTGGGAGGCAGATTGATAAATTGTTCTTTCAAAACCGCTTTAACGTAGTTGTACAGGCCGGTTTTCTCTGCTTTGAGGGCGGCGAGGTCTAGGACATTGGTGCCTCCAGTAGCGTCAACGGACGTACTGGAACTGAGCGCCTTTGCGGCTGCCACTGTTTCGCCGGCCTCTAGTACCGCCTTGGAGGCGGCGGTGGCGGCGGATTCGGCTGCTTCGTTGATCAATTGAATCGCATCTGCGAGCGCATTGGCTGCCGCGAGTGCGGCGGTTGCCGCCTCGGCTGCCGCTTTGGCATTATTGCCGGCGGCCTGCTCAAGGTCGCCCAGGTCTTTTTTTGCTGAGCTTAGCTTACTTTCGGCGGCGGTCACTTTACTATTAGCCGTCTCCTTTTCCTCGTCGGATGCATTCGTTGGCAAAGCGTTCTGATCTTCTTGCGCATCCTGCAAATTCTTTTCCAGCTCTTTTATATCTTCTTTTTTTTTGGTGACATCCTTCGCTGCGTCTTCGGCCTTTTGCGCGGTGGTTTCAGCTTTCTCTGCGGTCGTTTCTGCCTCCTTTGCCAACTCGTCCCAATTCGCTGGTTTGGCAGTTTTCCATGACCCATCAGTACTAACAACGCCGTCGTTGCCTATGGTAGTTCCGGTCGCGCTCAAGGTCGCGTCAATTGCCTTCACGGTATCTGCGGCCTCAGCAGACGCGGACTTCGTGTTGTAAGTCACCTCTACGTTCGATGTCGGCTGGTCTCCACTCGAACCACCGGTAGGGTTTTGTTCGGCCGCCGACTCAACCACAACGTAATTGAGGGTGGTCTTAATGAAAGGATAATACGCGGCCGCGTATTTAAGCTGGTCTGAGTTGTTTCCGAATCGGATCCGCTCTGCTTTAACTTCACCAAGTGTTATCTTGGGATCGCCGAGCCGAATATCAAATATCCCGAACCGGTCGCCGAGTTTGCTGCATTGCAAAAGAACGTTTTGGACGGTTGTTGTGTATTCGGCCTCAGTTGCAAATTTGACTGCCTCCGGAATGACGATCAGGGTCGGCTCGTCCTCCAGTTCCAGCTTCTCGAGTCCCGCGCCAATCTCTGCTGGGCTTATTTCTGGTTGTTTCTTATAGCCACCCACCGACACCACGTAACACTGCCCCCCGCCATTGGCAAAAAACAGTTGCATACAATGGTACAAGATATATTTCAGGTCCGGCGGATCGAATTGTTCCGTCTGAAACACGCCGGGTGGACTCTCCTTCACCTTCATCTTCAGCGGTGCGGGGTGGGGGCCGCCGAAGTACTGCTCGTATTCCTTCAACGAATAAATCTTGGTGGGCACAAGCGTCAGCGGTTTGTTGTCCGACGTACGGATCGCCTTTTCGGTGTATCCGATAAACGCGGGAATGGCGGTTTCGACTTCGGCAACAGAGGGAGGGAAAATCGAAATTTCCTCCACAAATACGCCAGGGGTTCTGTATGTCGTGGGCATGGTGGTTTCCTTTGGTTTATGATGAACTGGTTTTTGTTAAATAAACAACCATCTCCGAGCCGATCTGGTCCGCTCTCGGTTGGGGCAAATGTTGAATGATGTCGGTATGCTCAGCGTCGGTTGGCTTTTTCTTTATCAGCGTAATGCCTCGTCTTACGTGTGCCGTCCTCCGCATTTTGGTATTGGATCGAAACAGCACCCAGGTGTTGTCTGTATTGGGAGGCACCAAGGCTGTCGTTTTTTTTTGCTCGGCTGGGGTCAAATAACCGATTTGTGATGGCGTAAAGGATTCAAAACCAATCCCTTCGTTGGCATTTGCCGCATCCACTACAGCCAGGTTTTCCAAATTTGCCGAATTGGCCACAACGTAATACGCCAACTTTTCCTGCTTCGCCAAAAAGTTCACGACAAAGAGTCGCTCAATGCCCGAGAAATGATAGAAACCTTCGTCCACTGTGATTTCGACTACAGCAAGCGCGCCTTGTTGCCATAGGGATACGATAGCCAGTTTGTCGTCAGTCGGTTTGCCTTCAGCGGGAGGAAAAACCTCGACTACATCGTGGTTGTCAAGAGAATTTAAATTCTGTTGGTTTCGATATACCAACACATGCGTTGCGGGAGAGTAGTTCGATTCCGTCCACTCCGTGTAGTTCCAAAAGTGGGGAGTTGCCAATTTCAGCCCAAAATAGAGTTTCGTTCCAAGCAACTCGACTATGGCATGTACCGGCGAGTTTGAATCATCGACCTGACACAACACAAACAGGTGACCATCCCGAATTTTTGCCAACAGTTTCCCGTTGCGCAACAACTGCGCGGTGGCCTCCGGAACCAACCACACAAAATCCGGACACGCTCCACCGTAGTATTCGTGGGTTATCTTCAGAGCAAAAAGATGCCGAAACAACAGCTTCATCGGTTGGTGACCTCGACTTGAGACTCGATGCGCGTTTGCAGAATCGGCGGCTGGATTTCCACGATATCCCCGTCTTGCAGAGCAACCAAGGTGATTTTATACACCGCGGACGGCAGGTATTTGGCCCCCAAGTACCCCCAGAGTTGGTTCACCTGTTCCCAGTTCAGGGACTGCAAATCCACGGTTAGTTTTTCGATGCCCTCAAAAAGTCCGGGATTTTTTTCCGGCGTAAACGAACGTCGATGCTGGAAATAAGTCAACACATAAGACAATAACTTCAAAGACTCGTTGTAAGTGCCGTGATGTACGGCAAAAATGACAAACAGATTGAGGCGCAAGGGCGGAGGTACAAACACCTGCTGCCCATTGACGTAACTGAATTCGTTGTGGTGCTGTTTTAGAACGCGCTCCTCTTCAATGTTGACAACAGAAAGCGCAATCGTATTGGTCTCAAACGCAACCTGGCCGGATTCGGTGGCGATTTTGTTGGCCACAACCCTGGTTGCGTTGGATCCCGTACGGGTCACCAGATATTCGTTGATGTCAGCCTCAAAAAACGTTGTGACGTGTTGTAACACGAGGGACTCCCATTTCCTACGACATCCGCCTAGAAAGCAAAATGTGTGCCATCACCATTCGTTAAGCATTTGTTGACGTGGCAAACGGAAAGGGTGGCATCAGTGCGGTGAAACTACCGCGGCGCGTGGCCACAGCCGGGGAACGCTGCACAAAAATACCTTAAAAAATGAGCCGCTCTGCGTGCGGTTTTTTGACCGCGCGGTGAATTGTTTGAGAATGCCGATCTCGCCGTATTGTCCGGATTTCCAAAAAAGAATGGGGTCCGCGGTCAAGAAACCGCCGTTGAGCGAACATCGCCGAATCGTTCCCATCGAGTTTGTCTGCCGCGATTCCATCCCGTTCCTGCCAAGTAGCCGACAAAATGGCACTTAGAGTTAACTGCAACCCCTGGCCGAATGCGATCAATTGGTACAGTTATTGCTGCTGCATATCGAAGCAACAATCGTTGCCGAATTGCCAACCCATATCTGATTGCGAATGACGTAAGCCGGTGTTCTTCGCACCGGGACGCCGCCGGTTCCCTTCCAAACCGAGAGATAACCTGGGCGTGGAACCACCGAGGAGAAACCGATGAACATTGTGGAACAGAACAAATGGTATGCAGCCGCCTTGAATTGGAAACCGAGCGACTGGGGTGTGGAAGCTTTTGACGAACAACTCGTCGCCGTCATCAAACAATGGCAAGCTGGCCACCCTCCGTTGACAGTCGACGGGATATGTGGTCCGGCGACCCTGGAGACGTTGTTTGCCGCCAAGAACAAACGCCGGCTTATCCTAGAAGGGGAGGGTACCTCCACACAAGACGTCAATACCATGATGGCGGTGATTGGGGAACAAGTCCGTGACATTGCAAAGCAGGCGTGGTTAATGGATATCCTCGATCCCCCGACGTCCAGCACCAAGTACAAAAAGTCCCGCGAGTTTATCGACGACATTATCCGAACACCAAGTGGTCTAAATTGGACGTGGGAAGACCCCTATGTTCAAGACGGTGACTATGCTTGGTGTGGTGCATTTGCCGCCTACGCCTGGGGAGGAGCCGGATTGCGCCTCGATCTACGGAAACTGTACGGATCGAGTTGTTATCGCCTCAATCGCGCCGCTCAACACAAATCCGCGTTTGGCGAAGACGTTCCTCCTAAACCAGCAGACCCGGATAAGCAACGAAAGTACGTCAACCTGATCACGAATCCGAAAGGTCTTGTCCAGTTTGGTCCACGAGCCGGCGATATTTTGCTGGTGGGCGCAAAAAATTACGGGTCACACATCGCTATCGTTGATTCATTCGATCCCGCCTCAGGGCTGTTTCATACTTACGAGGGTAATGCAACGGGAACCGGGCCCTATAGCAACAAGATTGTTCATGGAGTGATTAAAACCACCCAACCCCTAAAAAAAGTGCGGCGGATTCTGCGGTGGTCGATTGATGATCTTGCGTAGGAATCGGGCTAACGAACACATGCAATGTCTCTGAACCATTGGGATGTCGCAGCAAAGAATTAAGGAGTAACCGATGAGCTTCGACGAACTATTGGGCTATGATCCCGACTTTCTTGGCCATGGACACTATGAGGTTATGAAAAAATAGCTGCGCGCCCTGGTGCCGGCGACTTTGGGCCGACTTGGCTCCGAAACACCCTGCGCCATACTCCCGATATGACTCGGGTTTTTCAGAACCAATTCGGCGCAAAATTCGCAGCCTCAAAACGCGCCCATATTTTTTCACAACCTCTATGTCCCCGGTCGCTCAATTTTTTGGCCGAGTTTGCATGCGGCACCGCAGGCTTCGCGGTATGGTTTGCCGAGTCTGCACACGGCACCGCAGGCTTCGCGGTACGGTTTGCCGAGTCTGCACGCGGCACCGCAGGCTTCGCGGTATGGTTTGCCGAGTCTGCATGCGGCACCGCAGGCTTCGCGGTATGGTTTGCCGAGTCTGCACGCGGCACCGCAGGCTTCGCGGTATGGTTTGCCGAGTCTGCACGCGGCACCGCAGGCTTCGCGGTGGCCGTTTTGGAAAAATACTTGGCGCTCTGGTGAGAATCCTCTTCTCCCAGGCCGTCCGCCCGCCGATCCCTTTCCGCTTTGGTTACGCACGGTCGTTACACTTCGCGATTCGTTGGCGTTGACTGTTGCATTATTTGACGGATTTGACGATAAACGTCGGTATGCTGCCAGATGGCGGCTCGAATACACAGTGAGTTTGTGAAAAAATAGCTGAACGAACTTGGACGGATGCTTTTGGCCCCACTGCCCAGAAAAAAACCTGCGCCATATTCCCGATATGACTCGGTTTTC
>JABWCM010000290.1 GCA_013360285.1 Myxococcales bacterium | reverse complement strand
TCCCTGCGCCATATTCCCGATATGACTCAGGATTTTTCCGGACGATCCGGCTCAAATTCGGCTGGCCAAAAATTCCCCTAAAAAACACCAGCCACCTAGAGTTTGTGAAACAATAGCTGCGAGTCCTCTGGGGGGTGGCTTTGGGTCGGCTTGGTTCCGAAAAACCCTGCGCAATATTCTTGATATGATTCGGTTTTCTTCCGGGCAGGAGGAACAAAATCCCCGCGTCCATGTTCGTTCAGCTATTTTTTCACAAACTCAATGAGGTTGTGAAAAAATATGGGCGCGTTTTGGGGCTGCGAATTTTGCTCCGAATTGGTTTTGAAAAACATGAGTCATATCGGGAATATGGCGCAGGGTTTTTCAGAGCCAAGTCGGCCAAAAGTCGCCGGCACCAAGGCGCGCAGCTATTTTTTCACAGCCTCAATGTGCAGTGGAGCTGTTTGAAACGGTCCAGTGATGAGCTGATGAGCGTTTCCCTGGATCCAGGCGTTGCCTGGGCTACCACCGATCCGAAAAAGGACTCTCGATCACTGTGGTTAAACTTGACGCAGCCAAAGTCGTTGCTGCAACGCAAAAATAGCCTCATCAGGAGACAATACCGTCGGTTTGAGGAGGTCTTTGCAATCGCGAACAAAACGCTCATCACGGGTGACGAGCCAATCACAACGAGCAGCAATGACCGCGTGCAAAACGACCGCGTCCTCAAAGTCCTCCCATCCTCGTTCAGCGGCAGCCGAAACCACTTTGGAGGAGACGGGCAACACAATTACACGTTGCAACAGACGTTTGGTTTCATCCAGCGCTTTGGCTTTCCCGTGTTTTTTGCTCAAGAGGTAATGGATGGTCGTAACCGCGTGTGCGGGCATACGCGGCTTTGTACCCAAGTCCCGAAGCATATCCCATAATTTCATTGCTCGCGGAGGTCTATTCTCCAACAGTGCATCCAACACGACATTGGTGTCCAGGCAGATTTTCATACACCGTACTTTTCGTCGAGGTACTTCCGATAATCCTCTTCCGACACCCCTTGCAACAGACCCCGCAGGGAATCCAGCCACGGGTCATCAGGTCGCTCTGAAACCACCACCGGTTTTGATAACCCATCCACCACTTGATCGACGAGTTCCTGAGCGGTTATTCCACGCTGAGCCGCGAGCCACACCGCAGCTTGTGCCGCGTCGGGCGATAGGTTGACCGCAAACTTAGCGGGGACCTCGTTTTGGGTTTCCTGCTGTTTACGCCGGCGCCCTTTTCGCAAGGACAACATCGCCAACAGTACCCGCGACACCGACTCACCAAGGTCAGGAGTATCGGTGTGCTGGTGGATTGTCTCGTTCGTGGGGCTCGACCGTGTGGCTACCGCATCTCTCGACCCTTTTTCGGGCGCCGACGTCGCGTGCGGCGCAGCATCGGGAACCAGCCGGCAGTAGTGCGCCGGTCCTTTTCGTTCCGCGTTTAGGGTTTCCTGCCATGCCCGGACAGATTGTGCACTCATTTCGACACCTCCTGTCCTGCCAATATCTCCCCTAAATCATCGGGTACTTCTTTCCCGACCAGACCGCCGCCCAGAAACAACTGCCCAAAAATCCCCGGATGTTCCCCCACCATCACCAACGTTTGTTCCAATCGTTCGTGGCGATACGGTCCATGTGCGAATCGTTGCGTTATCACCTGACGAATCCTTGTCGGCGCTTCCGTGTGCCGATTGAGGAGCGGAACCAGTCCAAAATCATATCTTAGTAAGTTAGCGTAAACCTCCAGGCCCACGTACAGATCACCGCGGTCCTGACTCAACACCAGATAGGGGCGTACAGCCCAATCCGCCACCTCTCCCAAGTCGGACGGGCCACCCTCGGACATCGGCGACTTGTGTTTCAATCGAACCAATACACCGAGCAATTGTTGAGAAAACGCATAAATGCCTGGCGGAAGGTCCAAAATGACCACGGAAATGTCCTGGCGAAAGACAGCAACATGGCGCAACACAAACGCAATATTGTTCGCCCACCGCTCACCGCCGTCGTGAAAGATGCCTTGTAAGGCAACATCGACGTCGGGGATCAACGACGATGACGGCAAAAAGAAAGGGCTTCGGCCCACACCCTCATGTTTCCACATCGTGTTGGAAAGCAAATGGGAATTGTTTGGGTGTTGCGCAGCCCAGTGGGCCACATCGTTCAAAAACGGGGGTGGGGCGACCGATGGATCGTGGTGATCCGTGCCATCTGCCCGTAAGTCACGAAGTCGGATCGTTTCCCCACGGGACAGCCAGTCGTTTGTGGGCTCAGCATCCGGGCGCATCCAGCCGTCGTCGGTGACGGGGATCCGCGGCGCCATCAACGGCAGCCCATCGGCCAAAGAGGTCCCCAAAAAATCGCAATCCAACACCAGCACCGACTGGCCGCGGCGTTGAAAAAAAGACGCAGCCATGGTGGACAATGCCGACTTTCCCACGCCTCCCTTGACGGAACAGAACGCCACGAGCGTGATTTTACGATGATTCATGGTCACCCTCCCGTTGCGGAAACAACTCAAGTAATCGCCGAATCCTCGGGCGTGTGGAAAATTCCGAACGATTCGCCCATTTGGCCATCACGGCGCGGGCGGTGTCACGGGCTAGGGGATCGGTCGAGCGCATCGCTGGGGTGAGCGCTTCCAACACCAATTCGGGGCTGCGCTTTGCCACGTCCAGCTCCATGGCCCGAGCCACCTCGGCGTCCAGAAGCTCCGATCGTTTTTCCGAGACCACCTGAAACATCTCGGCCAACAATACATCTGTGTTCTCAGTGCCAAGTGTGTCCAAAATGAAACGCCTCGGCGCGTCCAAATCCGGTTGCAACCCCGTCTGAAACAGGCTCAGTCCCAGGGCGGCCGCCCACCAATCGTAGTCTTCGGGCAAAATGTCGCGGTAGTAGTCAGCCAGGATCCGTTTGCTTTCGTCATCCAACCGGTCCCATTGAGCAACCGCGGCACGCGGCAGGGAGATTCGAACCTGACGCGGCGCCTGGTCTCCATCTTGGGCTGAACCGGACAAGGATCGCAGCCAGGTGTGGCGCGCAGCGAGATTTAGTTCCAAAAATGAACCTGAATCGTACAGCAACAATAGCATCAGTGCTAAGTCCGGTACCGTACCAACATTCTTCCAACCGAAAACGGAATAGTCTGGATCGTGTATTCTCAGCCGCTTTTCGTGATCGGTCAACGGACGTTCAGCGAGTTTGACCAGCAGGGCGCGAATTTGGGGGGTCAATAACGACGCCCGTGGGACCGCCAAGTCGTCCGCATTCGTGGGTAACTCCGCCGAAGCACCCGAGTCGGTCGGCGTTTCTGCTTCTTTGGCGTCGACCTGTGGCGCTTTCGCCTCTCCCTTTGACAACGACTCCGCGGTCCACAACGCATAGAGAGCTACCGTCAACCGGTAATCGATGGCGGACGGGCCAAACCCCTCCGGCGCACAGACATCAGGAATCGCCCCTTTGGATGGACCCGGATCCAGCCTCTGGATGGCTTTCATCGCCTCAATTTGCGCTTCAGGAGAAGCATATTGCCACTGCTGGACGTACCACGTATAAAATCGCCACGTCACCCACAACCGAGTTGGTTGGTCCCAAAATACATTGCTTCGCACCGCCAGCTCGTTGACGATCAACGCACAGCGCCGGATGATCGCCGGTTCAGTTGCCGCAAAGGTCACTCCAAGGGATCGGGGGTCATGCGGGGCACGGGGAAATTCACCGTCTCCGGCCTGCTGCCCGACTTCCACCGGTGCGCGGGATTGACCTTCCGTGTCCAGGATGTCCTCCCAAGTAGACTGAACCAACGAGCGCCACTTTTCGGCTTCTTCCGCGGCCAGCTCCCCGAAACGGCACGCACACACAACGGCCAGCATATCGTGGGTCACACGCGTGATGGCGTGATCGTTAAAGTTCCGCAGCCGTTCCTTGATTTCGTGGCCCACGGTGACCGCCGACTGGTTTTTTGCCGCGAGGATTTTCGCAATACCCACCACAACTCCTGGCTCGAACAAGGGCAACAAATCGAGTTGGTCCGCCCATAACATGTCAACTTTGCCGCCGTCTTGGGCCACTAAGTTACTCCATCGACCCGTAAAATGTTCCCACAACGGAACTACGGCAACGTCGTCCGTTTCCCCCAACATCGCCCGCAGATCAGTCAGCATGAATGGATGCATCGCTTTGTCATCCGCCATCCCGACCCAAGACAGAATGACCGTCGGATCCTCCCGCACAAACCGCCACGGAGCCATCGCTGCCTGAAATGCGGTCTTACGGCGCCGCTCCATGTTGCTCGGATCACGCCCAAGCTCCCGGAACAATTGCGCCACCCGAACATCCAGCGGACCATAAAGACGTGCGGTTGCTGGAGCCCATTCCTCAAGAGCCGCATCGGGAAGCCGCAAAATGACCGCTTCCACCGGCACGCGGATCGGGATAGATGCGTCGGAGTTGTGTGGAAAGCGGTACGGCACGACCCAATCCATCCCATCCACTCCGGCGCCGCTGTTGGCGGCGCTCCAACGTTCGACCGCATAGTTGAATGCAATTTCCGCGTTAATCATCACGATCTCCCCCGTACTCGACGCAATCTCGACCGCCTTGTCTGAACTCGTTTCTCTTCGTGCATCCTCCCATACCGCACTCAAAATCATCCATGGATGATTGGGAAACCGGCTGAAACGGATTTGGCCCTGCTCCAATTGAGGCCGGTCCAGATTGACCATCAGCGGAAAAAACATCGCCGACGGTGCATCCGGGTGCGACTCCGCAATTTTTGTCAAACTGGCCAGCGCATATACCGAACCTCGCGCCAACGCAGATTTTTCCAATGGTCCACGGCGGTCCCCCCACATCCGGATCGTGTCCCACAGCCGCTTTGGAGGGTAACTCTCCCAGTTTTCCAAACCTTGTAGTGCACCAACATCGTACAGCTCCGGCGCAGAAGCCATCCGCATTGCGACGTGCCACGACAAGAACGAAGGCCATTCGGGCATTTGCCGCACCACCAACGTTGCCGTAGCATCCAGAATTCGACAGATCGCCGCAGAACGTAATTGTTCATCGCGATACTCGATCCTGACCCCCATGTCGACAATGGCCTCGGCGAACGCCGCGACCAGGGCGTGCACCGATGTGTGGGAGCGAGATCCGTCCGCATTTTTCACCAAGCCATTTAACACACGGCCCACATTTGGCGGCAAAATCCGTCCAGCGTCGGCCAACAAGCGGATGTGCTGCCGTGTGAGCATCGGTAAACCGTCTGGTTTATCGAAGGCCAACCACAACGACCAATATTCCCATAGCGCAGCATCGTCACCGCCGTTACCCCGCTCATAGAGCACCTGCATCACTGTGTGCAGCAATTTCGACCCGAACGACGACTGCGCGGCTGGATTCCGTCGCAGGAGCAAGGCGGCATTGGTCAGAAACGCAACTGGGAGCTTATCCGCGCCGTTAGCCAGCAAGGTGTCCACGGTGGCGAATGCTTGCGGAAATTTTTTGCTTTCTTCCTGCGCAATCGCCCAGAAAATCGCAACGCCGGGGTTTCGGGGAAAGTCCCGATGCAACTGTTCGGCCAGCGGATACGCTTCGTTCGTTAAATCAGCAAATAGTGCGGCTTGCACCGTGTTCAGGCGGTCTTCAACGGTGCCCCGAGATGCAACTGGCGCCAACATCTTCCACGCATCCGGATAGCGATGTGCCAGCAGATACATCCGCCCTAATGACCACCGAAGAGCCGTCGAAGGTAAGATGCGAAATATACGCTCTCCATATTCAATGGCTTTGTCCGTTCTTCGCGCCTGCTCCAAGACATTTTTGGCCGCATCCAGAATATACACATCATCCGGCCATGACCGTGCAAACTTTAATATGGGGTCGACCCAATGCTCGCGATCATTACTCCACTGCGTCATGAAGGCGTTAAGCTGGTCGTAACGATCCCAATTCTGCTGTGGGATTCGAACCTTTAACCTCACATGTTCCGTCGGCAGCTCGGGATAGTTAGGCACCGGTTCTCCAAGTGGGTCTCCCGCCAGTCGGGCGTATTTTCGCCGGATCTGTTGTGCTTCCGATCGAAGGTGTTCGGGGAACGATGGTTCCGAACTGCGGCGAATGAATGCTTCGATCCGGTCCACCAATTGGGAGCGTATATCGAATTTCACGGCGTCCCGCGCTGGGTCGGCCTTGCCAATGGAAACGGCCAGTAGCAGCGCCAGTGTATGCCAACCAAGTGCAACAGCACTATATTCAGCCTTGCCTGAAGCCGTATCGGCATCCAGATCCTTCCAAAGGTCCAGCAAAACGTCTGCTGCTCGGGCAAATGTCCCTTTTTCGATCAATACACGCGCGGCCTGAAGGCGCAAAAACCAGTGGGGCACCAACGTTTCTGGGACGATTCCACGGACCAAGCTCTCCCTTTGCCGCACCAACGACGCCTCCTCCGGGTACTCGTCGCCCCATCGATCCGCTACCTTGATCGCCTGGGCGCTGTCTCCACAAAGCACCGCTAGTTCTGCCCAAAGCAGTTGCTTAGGTCCGGAAAGCCGGTCGAGATTCATGCCACCCAGAATGGCCGCGGCTTCCTCGACTTGGCCCAGGTTTACAGAACAGATCGCCGCCCGCAGGCGCGCTTCGGCGAGGGTCTGACTTCGGGCACCGTCGATATCGTCGATTGTCGTAAGCTCTGTTTCGATGTTCCCCACAACAGCTTGGTAAATGGGCAGCGCGCTTTCAAAGTCGCCGATGTTCAAGTAGTCATCAGCCCGTTCCAGTTTCTGTCGATGATACTGATACGCGATCTGTAAGGACGGTACGACGTACTGTGAACGCTCCGCTCGCTCCCGCCGTTGGATCGCCTCCACCAAGCGCTCCACAAATCGGGGCGCTTCGTCGTAATCTGCCAGCGGCACAAGCCTCAGCCCATAATCGGCTGCATACCATTCGGCATCGTCGTTTTGTTTTTCTAACCAAACCGGCTTGTGGCGGTCGTTTCCCCCAAAGACCGCCTGTACGCCATCAAACAGATCGCGGATATGGGGATCGCCAAAACGATATCCCACGACCAGCACAGTGGACACGGTCGCGTGGGCTTTTAGCCAATCTTTCCATGCCACAGTCGGATCGTGTGTAACCTTTCTGTAATCCGCTCGACTGAATACGACGTGTTCAGGATGATCGACATCACCGTGGAGTTTGAACACATCCCCAGGTTTCAGGCCGCCGATCTGCGCATTCTGGGATAGAAAAACGACTTCCGGTGCACCGCCCGAGTCCCGCAGCGCCTGTTCCAATAATCGGTCGTAGTTTGTTGTGACGTAAACAGCGTACGTTGCTAACTTTGCGAGCGTATGATGAAACTTTGTGGGTTCGAGGTCTCCGTCTCCCAGGATCGCGGATAGCTGTGCAACCACCCACGCCCGCCCCTTCCATCGGTCCAAACGGGACGCGGCGTCCAACAGATGTCCGCAATGGATGTCACGTTTGATCGCTTTGACCGTTTGGGCAGGCGAACCGTCCGACTTAGCCGCGAGGAGCATGTTATCCAGAAGTTTTTTCCACAACCAAGGCTGATTCTCCGAATACGACACACCAGCGCCCACCAGGATGACGAGTTTTTTGTCGATGGCCGCCTCAACCAATTCCTCCATTAGGTCGGCAACTTTCTGGTTCAACTGTGTGTTAGTCAGATCGTCGCCTGTGGTCTCCACAATCGTATTCTCCATCTTAACTTAGCGGGTTTTCTCCGGCCCCCTTGTATTGACCCGCATCTGGTACCAAATGTGACACAAAACTTCAACAACACCCTACCCATGCTGCTGCATGCCAGCACGACCGTATGGTTGTTGTCCTTGGCCTCAACGACTGCAAGAGGAATGTTGGGCTTGTAGAAGTGGATGGAGTCGGCCTTCTTCGCCTCGGCCTGGGTTGTTGTGTTGCCGAGAACGATGACCCGACCTCTGGTGAAGTAGCGCACCTCCAACACGTGGGTCATCACGTTCCACTTCGACCCGCCCTTCCCGGTGATGGCCGGGGTGAGGACTTTGTGCGGATGTCCGCCTCGGTGAAGGCTTTCTTATCCGGTTAGATCCTAGAGGGTGTTTGAGAAAAAAATAACGGCGAGCGAGACAGTGGCCGTAGCGAGGCGGGCCTGCCGACTGAGGCCCACCGGAGGCGTACCCGAAGGTACG
>JABWCM010000289.1 GCA_013360285.1 Myxococcales bacterium | reverse complement strand
GTACCTTCGGGTACGCCTCCGGTGGGCCTCAGTCGGCAGGCCCGCCTCGCTACGGCCACTGTCTCGCTCGCCGTTATTTTTTTCACAAACACCCTCTTAAGAACTAACCTATGTGGGCTTACTACGTCGGCCGTGCCTCGGTCGGCCCATCCTCAGCGTACCATTGGGTACGCTTCCGGTGGGACTCGGTCGGCCCGACCGACTCGTTACGGCCACTGTTTCGCTCACCGGCAATTTTTTCCCAAACACCCTCTCACAAAACCCCCGCTATTTATCCAACCCATTGTCGAATTCGCGGATGGCGTTGGCGATGCCTTTGGGATCTTCGTGTTCGATCCAGTGGGTGGCGTTGGGGAATTCGATCACTTTGAGATTACTTACATAATCCCCTAGTCCCACTAAGTTACCTGACAGTAGCGCTGTATCTTTCATGCCCCATAATACCAGCGTGGGAATATCGACGGTGATGTTTTTGGGCAACGTGACTCCCGATTCAAAATCCAGGTTGGCCCGGTACCAATTGATCATCGACGGCAAGGCGTTGGGTTGACCCCAGGCGGTAATATAAGCAGCGCGGTCTTCTTCTGAAAACGAATCGTTGAAAACCTGGGCTTTTAATAGTGCAAAATCATTGGCGGAAAGTAGATTTGCCGAATCGGGGCCCAAAAGCAAACTGATGTAGGCGCTGGCCTGTTTTTGTTCGGGATTTTCCGTTAGTTCACGCAAATAAATGTCGGGATGGGGTCCGTTGGCGATGACCAACGCTTTTAGTTTTTCCGGGTGTTTGTGGGCCACAATCCAAGCGATGGGGCCACCCCAGTCATGCCCCACCAAAATCGGTTTGGGTTCATGGATGGCGTCCAGCAGGGTTACGATGTCTTCGACCAAATGATCGACATGGTACGCTTCGATTCCTTCGGGTTTATCCGACAGGTTAAAACCTCGTTGGTCAGGTGCGATGAGTCGGTACTCGGAAGCCAACTCTTTCATGACATTTTCCCACGCATAGGAGAACTCGGGAAACCCGTGAAGGAAAACAATGGCTGGGCCCTGGCCTCTACAGGCTACATTTAAGGCGATTTCATTCACGTTGATGGTGGCATATCCCGTTTCGTCTGTGGGGCAGTGGAGTGGGCTGATAACTTGTTCGGCTAGGTCTTGCGAAGCCATACTGTCCAGTTGAGCCTCGGTCGAATCCGATTGATTAACCGAGTCGGTGGGTGTCTGAGTTGTATCGGTTGTGCCGGTTGAATCACTGTCATTGCTGTCACAGGCCATAAAAGAACATCCTAAAAGCAAAATCAAAACCATGACTGGTCGCATGATGGTCCTTGTTGTTGTTCGATGGTAAAACTTGTCTGCCGCAAAACGTCGTGCCCATTTTGTGGGCCGAATTGGGTATCGCGGCACCGTGGCACAGGATCGGTTGTGTTGCAAGAGGGCTCTTGTTGCGGCGCCGGTGATTTGATACATCGAAGGTGACTTATAGACGCCGGATGGTGGTGGGGTTCCGCCGCTGGGTTGGGTCAATGCAGGACAAGGTTATGAAACGATTTGACAATGTATTCATCGCGGCTTTGTGGTTGGTTTTCTTTGGTTTCATGGCTGGATGTAGTGACGAGGACAGCAGCGGCAACTCTAAAGACGCCCATGATCCCTTTGGCGACGGCGGATTGGTATTTGATATTGTCGGTGGTGGGCAAAATGACCTTGTAATCAATGGTGATTCATTGTTGAGCAATGAAGATGCCGATACGGGTGGTGAGATTGCCGATGGCGAAACCGATGGTGCCATACTGGATGTTGTCGAGCCCGATCAGGACCTTGAAGATACCGGGGTTGATGCTGCCCAGTCGGGATTTGAATATCCTTGTGAACCTGGGGCGATAGAAACCTGCGAGACGGCCTGCGGAACATTGGGTAAACACAAATGTTTAAAAGAATGGGGGCCATGTATTCCCCCCGATGAATTGTGCGACAACTGCGAAGACGACAATTGTGACGGCGAAATCGATGAAGGATGCCTGCCCAACCCCGAATGTAATCCGACCGTCGAACCCGCTTGTGCCGTGCCGCAAATCGAGATCATGCCGGCAAAAAGTGTCGGTACGGGTGAAGTGTTGACGTTGTCGGCCAAAAACTCCTCGTCGCCGGCCGGAGCCATTGTTAAGTGGGCGTGGACGGTGCAGGGGCCGGTTGGATCCACATCGATGCTGATGCCGTCTGCGGATGTGGAATCGCCGACTTTTTTGGTCGATGTGGCGGGGCAATATTTGTTTAAATTACAAGTCTGGGATGCTGTCGGCAATGCGAGTTGTGCGCCGTCGTTGGCGGTGGTCAGCGGTACCCCCGTGCCGCCAGTGACCCCGGCTGTGGGTTGTTCGGATGGGCAGCGGGAGGGGTTTTTGGACGAGGCAGCCTATACCCATATCGCCGGATGTGCTGGTGGCTGGGAAAAGCCGGGAATTACGCCGGATTCCGTAGTACCTACCTGCGATCTCAAAGGAGGGGATGACGGGCCGTTTGGCGATGGTGCCGGTTGTTCGGCTGCCGATTTATGTGCCCAAGGGTGGCATATTTGTAACGGCTGGGCGGAGTTGGCGTTGAAGAGCCCAACCGGTTGTGTGGGAGCCACTCCGCCGGACACCAAACCCAAATCGTTGTTTTTTGCGCTGCGCCAAGACAGCGAAAACGGCAGCATATGCGGTACCAAAGGGGATGGATTTAATGATGTTTTTGGCTGCGGTAATCTGGGATCCGGCCTGGCGCCGGATAAAAATTGTGGGCCACTCGATCGGGTATTGGCGAGTACTATTCCCGACAAATGTGGGTTTAATGAAGCAGAACCCCCGCTTGGACCGTGGCAATGTATCGGAGGACCAGGAAGTGACCTGAAAGAAGGGCAGACGGTTACCAAAAAAGGGTGCCCCAAGTTGTCGTGCACCTATGATGGCGTACCGTTGGGCAGCGCCGACAAAGGGGGAGTGTTGTGTTGTAGGGATTAGCCTCGGGCTGGTGTGTCATTAGCCAAACTTTAACATCAGGGCATAACCCGCCATAGCCGCCATCGATGCCCAGGTCAGATTGATGCCGATGAGCCTGCCGGGATTGGTACCCAAAATCCCAATGGCATGGAGCAGTCGACCCAATAAGAAAGCCCCACCCAATGAATGGGCCGCCATCGATGTTGCGCCCAGCAGTTCGCACACAAGCAACATGACGATTCCGGTAGGAATATACTCTGCGGCATTTCCTTGAGCGCGGGAGGCTTTGGTCAATTGGGGGTCTTCATTGGTGCCAAGCATAATCCGTTTGTTGAGGCGTAGCAGGCCCACGTAGATACTAAGGCATACCAGTAAGATAGTAAGAAGGCTTCCATAAAGGGTTGTTGCGGCCAAAGTGGTCATCGATGTCTCCGTTGTGGTTTAGGGCTGAGTTGTAGGGGTGTTCAGGTTGCTCATATGGCGGGAGTGCATCACGATTTGGGGTCGGAATGCAACAATTGGCTTAATTTTGGAACGCGACCCGACCGGGGCCGGACAGCAGTGACAATCCGGACGGCAGAGTGACACAGACGTCTTCTTTGGAAACACGGAAAATGGGACCGGTCGCGGCTAGGTCGCGGACGGCATGATGGATTTTCGGCAACCCGCGCCCCAACTGCTCTCCTAACCCAAGGGTTTGTGCGCCCAAGGCGACAAATGGATTTCGCGGCAAAGAAATCCCACCTTCTTCGGCAAAATGTTCCACGTCATCAATGGGTTGGGGAAAACCTCCCGGGTTCCAGACTTCTAGGCGGTCGTCGAACAACCGCAACAACGTGCGACCGGGAGAACGTAAATCCCGATGGACCAAGGCGTTGACCAATACTTCCTGCAACAGCGCCGGGTCGTATTCCGAACGGTTTGAATCTTGTTTCGGCATGGTTTGGGACGAGCCCAGTGTGTATTCGGACACAAATTGGGTCGCCCGGGTGACCAAGGACGGCAAGGGGCCTTCCAGATCGGCACGGGCTACAACGGGGTCGGTCAGGGTGAGTCCGGCGATACGGACACATCCTAAAGTAAGTTGAGGCAAAAACCATTGTGGAGCCACTCCAAATAGATAAAGCGCACAGACGGTGGGGGTTTGCCGCGGGCCGGATGCCACCACCAACCCGAGACGTACGGCGATATCCGCCGGTTGGATATGGGTTGGAAGGCGGCGAAGGCGGGCTTCGATGTACGCATTGACTGCGTCGGTGTCGAGGTCGGCAAAGGTTGCGGTTGTGACGGTCGATGTTTCGTGAGAACTTGGGGTCAAAAATGACATCGTATGGCCCTCCTCAAGCCGGGTGTACCTTAGAAAAAACGTTGGCTTCCTGCAACTGCGATTCGATTAGGAATGTGAGGTTTTTCCAGATATACTCACCGGTGTTTTTGCTCAATCAGGGGAGTTCGGAGTCGGTCATGGTCGATCGTGAGTCAGTGATAGGGAAAACGTTGTGGTTGGGAATCGGATTGATAGTTGTGGCCTGCGGTTCATCTGAAGACGGCAAAGGCGGCAGCGAATCGGGGGGCGGGTTGGATATTGGCGGCATTGCTCCGGCTTCGGATGCGGTTTTGGGTGGAGACATTGGGCAAAGTGGGTCAGATGGCGGTAATTTGATAGACAGCGGGCTGTTTGCCGACGGAATGCTGGTGGAGCAAGACGGCGCGGACATCGATGCGTTGGGAAAATTAGGTGATCTTTGCGGCGAAAACATCGACTGTGAGTCTGGCTTGTGTGTGGAAGATTATTGGGGTGATGTGTGTACCAACACATGTATTACCGAATGCCCCAAAGGCTGGGCGTGTAAACAGGTAATAGGACAGGGACCGGATGTGTTTTTTGTCTGCGTTCCGAATACGGTGGATTTGTGTAAACCATGTACAGCCAATGCACAATGTGGCGGTGAAGAGGATCGTTGCCTTATTGATGACACCGGGGTTGGTTATTGTGCAACGGCGTGTGATACAGACGAAGATTGCCCAGATGCATTTGGTTGTGATGTTGCTGCGGAAGAAGGTTGGAAAGCGCAGTGTACTCCGCTGGAAACGACGTGTGAATGTCCGCCGGGTAAAGCACCGGAATTTGGGCCTTGTGGAGACGATGGCGACAACGATGGAATCGCCGATGAGGATGACAACTGCCCCGATGTGCCGAACGCGGACCAGGCGGACTTCGATTTAGACGCAGTGGGGGATTTGTGTGATCCCGATGACGACAACGATGGTGATCCGGATACAACGGACTGTCAACCAAAGAACCCCGACGTAGTTACCGGTGCCGATGAAGAATGCAACGGGATTGATGACAACTGTTCAGGTACGGCGGATGAAGGATTCAAAGATGCCGACAATGATAAATCGGCGGATTGTGTCGATCCCGATGACGACGGTGACCTGGATCCGGACGAATCCGATTGTGAGCCGCAGGATCCATTCAGTTATACCGGGGCACAGGAGTTGTGCGACAAAATAGATAACGATTGCGACAACTTGGTGGATGAGGATCTGGGGGACACCGACGGCGATACCGTGCCGGATTGTTTGGATGAAGACGACGATGGCGATGGTGTAGCGGATGCTCAAGACAATTGCCCCTTGTTGGCCAATTCGGATCAGAAAAACAGCGATGCCGACTTGTTGGGAAATGCGTGTGATCCGGATGACGACAATGACGGCGATTTGGATGAAACAGATTGTGCCCCGACTGATGGTACGATTTTTGCCGGTGCGGACGAGATTTGTGACGGAAAAGACAATGATTGTGATGGGCGGGTGGACGAAAATCTTGGGGATACCGACGGCGACGGGAAAGCCGATTGTTTGGATGACGATGATGATGGCGATGATGTGCCCGACGGGTTGGACAATTGCCCGCTCGTGGCCAATCCGGAACAAAAAAATTCCGATTCGGATCTGTTGGGGGATGCGTGCGACAAAGATGACGACAATGATGGAGATGGGGATGAAACCGATTGTGCGCCGCAAAATCCGTTGGTTTTTTCCGGGGCAGCCGAATTGTGTAATGGAATCGACGACGATTGCGACAATGAAGTGGACGAAGAATTCGGCGAAATCGGGGAACTCTGTGATGGGCCGGACTTTGACTTGTGTAAATTGGGAACGTTTACGTGTGCCAAAAACGGGGCAGGATTAGTATGTGAAAATGAAACGTCGGTTAATTTAGTGGAGAATTGTGACGGCAAAGACAACGATTGTGATGGCGAAATAGATGAAGATTTTCCATTGTTTGGCTTGCCATGTGACGGAGCCGATACCGACCAATGCGCAAACGGTGCATGGGATTGTCTGCCAGGCGGCAAAGTCGTTTGTAATAACGACGAACCATCGGGATTGATTGAGATTTGTAACGGCGAAGACGATGATTGTGACGGACTGATTGATGAAGACTTTGTTGTGCTGTTGGGAACCGCTTGTGACGGTCCGGATGGCGACGCCTGCGCTTTTGGGGTGTACGGGTGTGGACAAGAGGGTGGTTTGGTATGCGGCGACGAAGAGCCAACGGATGTTTCGGAGTTGTGTAATGAGGTTGATGACGACTGTGACGGGGCCATTGACGAGGACTTTGTGGGTAAGTTAGGCACGTCGTGTGATGGCCCGGACCTGGATGAGTGTTCCAATGGCATCTTCGTGTGCGGGGAAGGTGGCGACTTGGTTTGCGCGGCGGAATCGGTGGTGGATATTGGTGAAATTTGTGACGGCTTGGACAACGATTGTGATGGGCAGACTGACGAAGACTTTGTAAATACCGATGGCGATACGTTTGCCGACTGTGTCGACCCCGATGATGACGGCGATGGGGATCCCGACAATTTGGATTGTAATCCAACCAATCCGAATGTCTTTCACGGTGCGAAAGAGGTTTGCGACGGCATCGACAATGATTGTGACCCGTCCACGTTGTGTTATACGATCAATGGAAAACCCGTCACGCCCAAAACCGGAAATCCAACCGCGGTCAACTATTACAAATATGGAACCCCAGATGGATCGAGCGCCAATACCGGACTGGAGATTTCCCAGAAAACCGTTGTGTTTTTGTATCAGGAACCGAGCGGAAAAGTGTCGATTTTTATGATTCACGACAAACCGAACGACAGCGGTGGTGGAGAAATCAAAATGGGCGCCACGGGGCTTGTTGGAATGTCGTTTCTTGTCTTCGATGATCCCGGCGAAGATACCGCCAACAACAAAATCAACGCGACAACCGGTGTGGGAGTGATGCACTGGAACTGGTCACCCTGCTGTACGGACGGGGCGGTGTTTGGAGTGGTGACCGGGCCGTTTTGTGCCACATTTACAACGACTTCCGTGACCGGTATCGATGGGTGGGTCGTTGTGGACGGGAGCGGAAGTTCCACTACAATCGCTAACTTGTTGACTCCATTGACCATCTGCGGGGCGCCCTAATGCCGTCAGCGGTGGAACGAAAACCAAAAGCTGGATCCGGTATGGCGGCCAAAGACGTACACCGGATCATCAAAAAGGCAAAAGTTTCTGCTGAAAAACCCCTTGTTGCTGCCGTGTATGTGCCGATTCGGACCGAGCAGGCGGCTAGTTGGCGTCATGTTGCTGCGTTTGCAGAAAAACTGGTGCGGTGGATACCCACGTATCGGGCGACCAGGGGAGGAAAACGAGGGAAACGAACCGTTCAGGCACTCCTAGGGTTGTTGGGGCTCGGCATCGCTGGAGTCGGAAAAACGTGGATCTTTGCCATCGCCGGAGTTGTTGTTGCCGCGTTGGCGATGGTGTTGCCGGTTCCTCGAAGCCGACGGGCGTTGTGGGTGGAACAGTTGAAAAAAAACCAGGTGCCGACATCGATTATCGTGTGGTCGCCAGGTGAACTGGTATGGGATGGGGTTAAAATTACCGTTCGATATCAGGGCAAAGTATTACGCAGCGTGCGTCCGGTTGAGATGGGATATATGAAGGTGTTGCCCGAGCGGGGTGAGGTGTTTGAATTACATCGGGTGGGTGGTTCGGACAAAGACCGTTGGTTTTTTCAGGTGGTCAGTGACCAACATTGGAACCAGCCGGGGATTCGTTATCGGTTGGTGGACCAGCAGGAAGGGATTGGGATCCGCCGGCAGGATTGGGAGGTATTGGAAACGTCAATTGGTTGTTGAGTTCGGAGACTCGCTGAGAGGGTGTTTGGGAAAAAAATAACGGCGAGCGAGACAGTGGCCGTAGCGAGGCGGGCCTGCCGACTGAGGCCCACCGGAGGCGTACCCGAAGGTA
>JABWCM010000288.1 GCA_013360285.1 Myxococcales bacterium | reverse complement strand
GACGACGGCTGCGATTCAAATGCCGCCTGCACCCACGTAAACAATACCGCTGGTTGTGACGATGGAAACGCGTGCACTGCCAATGATGTCTGTGGTGGAGGAAGTTGTATTTCGGGGGCTGCGGTTACCTGCAATGACTCCAACGTGTGCACGAATGATTCCTGCGTTCCCGCAACCGGCTGTGTTTATTTGAACAACACCGTAGCATGTGATGACGGGGACGCCTGCACGGATGGCGACACGTGCGTCGATGGTTCGTGTGCGTCGGGTTCCGCTCTGGATTGTGATGATTCCAATCTGTGCACCAATGATGGTTGTGACCCGGCCACCGGGTGTACGACCACGGCCGTCAATTGTGGTGATAACAACGCGTGCACAATCGACTTATGTTTGCCGGCGACGGGATGCGTACATTCGCCTGTTCCTTGTAACGATGGCACAGCATGTACCACAGATGGTTGTGATCCTGATGCTGGCTGTACATTTACGCCAATCGTGTGTGACGACGACGATGTGTGTACATCCGATGGGTGCAGCGCGGCGTTGGGATGTACGTTTGCCCCCATCAACTGTAATGACAATAACGCTTGTACGATCGACTCCTGCACGCCGGGCATTGGTTGCGTCAGCACACCGATTACTTGTAACGATAACAATGTGTGCACAACTGACGGCTGTAATCCGGCAACTGGATGCACAACGACACCGATCAATTGCAGCGACGATGACGCTTGCACCACAGATAGCTGTCATCCGGTGACAGGGTGTTTTACTACACCGATAACCTGTAACGACTCCAATCCTTGCACCACGGACAGTTGTGACCCGGCGTTGGGATGTACCACGACGCCTGTGGTGTGCGACGATGGCAACGCATGTACCGGGGATGTGTGTAACCCGGCGGTGGGTTGTACCGGAGTGCAGGTGAACTGCAACGACGGCAATCCCTGCAATGGGACCGAAATTTGTGATCCACAAACCGGGTGTAAACCGGGTGCGCCATTGATTTGCGATGACGGCAACCCGTGTACTGACGACCTGTGCGCACCGGCGATTGGCTGTTACTTTGTCGCAAGCGTCTCGGTTGCATGCCTTCCTCCCGGCGCTATTTGTGCTGTCAGCGGAGCGGCAGGTACGATAGTCACTTGCCCATTGCAAATGGCCAGGGCGACCTTTGTAACGCCCAAACCGGTTGGTGCACAAATCGAAATGACCTTTGATCCTTCTGCGGTTTCGATTTTGGGCTTCCAAGACCTATTTTGTGCGGGCCCCGGCAATCAACCGCCCTGTGCCAACGCTCCTGTTCCGCCTGCCGGACTGTATCCGACCGGCCACACGGTGATTCCGTTCCCAGCCGATCCGAACAATTGGTCGGGGGTTGGAAACCTCTTGATCTTTAATACGGGTCAGGCGGACGCCGCCATAACGGAAGCATATGGATCTGCGGGTGGTTTCGCCCTGGAAACCCTGTTTTTAGAGATGCAGGTCCAGTTGACAGAAGATATAGATCCAGCCAATCCACAATTGATTATGGGGGGGCTTATCAAAGGTGTCACGGCCGATGCCGGGGAAATGACCGGTGCGGTGACGGGCGGTGTGATCGTGATGTCTGCGGTACACTGTACCGGCATCGCGGGCTTATGCGACGATGAAAACCTTTGTACAACGGATAGTTGCGACTCGGACACCGGAAGTTGCACCCACGAAACAATTGAGTGCGACGATGGGGATGTGTGTAATGGCTCCGAAGTGTGCGCTCCGCTCGCCGGGTGTCAACCAGGCGTACCCCTGAGTTGCTCAACCGACGGTGACATTTGCACTGCCGATGGTTGTGATCCGAACACGGGCTGCAATCCACCGATTTCCTGCGATGATAACGTGTTGTGCACGTCAGATGTGTGTGACCCCGTCAACGGTTGCACCCATACCCCTGTAGATGCCGCTTGCGACGACGGATTTGGTTGTACAGCCAACACATGTGATGCGCTGACCGGATGCCAGGTACAAACAGATGACTCCCAATGTGACGACGGAAACGAATGCACCTCCGATGCGTGTGTTCCTGGTCAAGGGTGTGTCCATATCGTTCAATTGACGGATGGTTGCCTTCCCCCCGATGCATTATGTGGGTTTAGCGGCAGTGCGGGCACAATCATTGATTGCCCGATACGCCTTGCACGGGCAACCGACCCTACGCCGTCGCCCGTGGCATTACAGTTTACGGCGACTATGCCGGCCAATGCGCTACAACCTATCGGATTTTTTGACGATTTGTGTTTGGGACCGGGTGGTGGGGAACCGTGTATTGAAGTACAGGTTCCTCCGGCTCCATTAAGCCCGACCGGTCATCAAATGGGTCTATTCCCCGCCGATGTTGCCAACTGGGCGGGTGTCGGCAAAGTAACTGTATTTCATTTGTCTGATCCCAACTCTGCTATCAACGATGCTTATCAAAGTGCCGGTAGTTTTGTTGGCGACACCGAATTTGTGTTGCTGCGGGTCCAACTCGTTGCCGATGTCGATCCGCAGGCTCCGGCGTACGTGTACGCGGGCGCAATCACCGCGGCCACCAGCGCTGCCGAAAAAATGACGGGTACGGTCATCGACGGAGTAATGGTGGTTTCTGTTGCGGATTGCACAGCCTTTGGCGGCGTGTGTGATGATGGTAACGCGTGCACGACGGACGAATGTGATCCGATCTCCAAACAATGTGAATTCACGGCGGTCGACTGTGACGATGCCAACGTCTGCAACGGCCAAGAAACCTGTGATATTTCGTCGGGTTGCCAGCCGGGAACACCGTTGGTATGTGACTCCGATGACGATTTATGTACACAGGGGACATGCGATCCGGCCGCTGGATGTAACGCCCCGGTTTCCTGCGATGACAGCATTGGTTGCACCGACGACAGTTGTGACTCGGAGATCGGTTGTGTCCATACGCCGGATGATGCTGCTTGCGATGATGGCCACCCATGTACGTCCGATGGCTGTAATATTGCGTCAGGTTGTGTTTATTTAACAGATGATGCCGCATGCAATGACTCAGACCCATGTACGGCTGATTCCTGTGTCGAAGGGCAGGGTTGTGTCTTCGCACCGCTCCTAACACCGGCATGTCTGCCGCCTTTTGCATTCTGTGGTGTGGCGGGCGCGGCCGGTGCAACAGTAGTCTGCCCGATTCAATTGGGTCGTATCACCCAAAGTACACCTCAACCCACCAGTGGGCAGTTTCTCATCACCTACGACGATGCTCAACTGACGGCCACGGCACTTCAGGACATCCACTGTTTTGGTCCGGGAGGTACGGAGCCATGTACGTTGGTAGATACACCCCCTTCACCGTTATACCCAAGCGGGCATCAGGTGGTGATTCAACCTGCGGCCGTATCCAACTGGGCCGGTGTGGCCCAGGTTTTGCTCTTTAACTTATCTAATCCTACTGCGGCGTTAAGTGATGCATATAAATCCGGTGGTGCGGTTGTTGGTGAGCCACAAATCGCCGAACTGCACGTAACTTTGGACCAGGACGTACCCGCAACGTCGCCTGTTTACCTTTTTTACTCCGACGTGAAAGGTTCTACTGCCGCGGCTCAGAAGTTGATTGGGACGGTCGAAAATGGGGTGATGTTGCTGGGGCTTGCCGACTGTAATCTTGTTGCCGGTGTTTGTGATGACGGCGACGCGTGTACGGTGGATACATGTCAGGCCGACGGTTCATGCGGATATGCGGCTCTCGTATGTGACGACGGCGATGTGTGCAACGGGTTCGAATCCTGTGACATTGACACCGGTTGTGTAGCTGGACAGCCGTTGGTGTGTGAAGACGACGACAACGCCTGTACGCAAGCTCAATGTCACCCTACGATCGGGTGCGACGCTCCTGTTTCATGTGACGACGGCATTGGTTGTACCATTGATTCCTGCGACACCGAAGTGGGATGTGTCTACACACCCAATGACGCTAGTTGTGATGATGGGGAGTTGTGTTCTCAGGATCAATGCGACGCAAATGTTGGGTGTGTTTACCAGGAATTGGCTGGTGTTTGTGATGATTCCAACCCTTGTACCACGGATTCCTGTGCTCCCGGTGTGGGCTGTGAATATGCGCCTGTCCTAACGCCTGTATGCCTGCCTCCGGACACATTCTGTGGAGTGGCAGGCAGTGCGGGTCAGTCGGTGACCTGCGAGATTCGAATGGCGAGAGCCACTCCCACGACGCCCGCCCCCACCAGCGCTCAGTTCGACATCTTGTTTGATGCAGGTAAGTTAAATCCGGTCACGTTTCAGGACTACGTCTGCTTTGGACCAGGGGGCACCGAACCGTGTGCCGATGTGGACACACCACCGCAAAACCTCTATCCCACGGGCCATTCGGTATCTCTGGTCGGAGCCGATCCGGCAGCCTGGCCCGGCACTGGAAGTGTGGTGTTGTTTAACGCGTCGAACCCATCGGCGGCGATCAGCGACGCTGCGCTCGCCGGTGGTACCTTTGTGGGCGACACTCTTATCTTAACCATGGTCGTTGAGTTGGTGACCGATATATCGCCGCTCAGTCCCACTTATTTGAGTTATGCTGCCATCAAAGGTGCAACAGCGACCGCCGAAAAAATGAACGGCTCGGTTGTACAGGGGGTAATGGTGTTGGGGTTGGCGGATTGTACGACGGTCGCCGGCATCTGCGACGATGCCAATGCCTGTACGACCGACCAATGTGATCCGGATACGAAAGCGTGTGTTTACACTACGATCGAGTGCGATGACAACGATGTGTGTAATGGTTTGGAAACCTGCAACCCTGCCACAGGTTGTGTCGCCGGTCAGGCCTTGTCCTGTGTAGACGACGAGGACCCATGTACCACTGCGGGGTGTGACCCACTGGGTGGATGTAACGCTCCGGACGACTGCAACGATGGAGTTGCCTGTACCGAAGATAGTTGCGATCCAACCGCTGGATGCCAACATACGCCACAAAACACGTTGTGTAATGACAACATTTCCTGCACCGTAGACACCTGTGACGGCGACGACGACTGCCAGTTTACGCCGGTCAACGCGATGTGCGACGATGGAGATGTTTGCACGACCGATGTCTGTGATATTCCAACGGGTTGTCAACATCCTCCGGTTCTAACGAGCGCATGCCTTCCGGATGGTGTGTTGTGTGGCGTTGTGGGCAACGTCGGCGATGAAGTGGTCTGTAAAGTACAACTCGCCCGTGCGACTGCCGCTACCCCTCTTCCTACCGCCGCCCAATTTGTGGTCGGGTTTGACCCCGCACTGATTCAGGCCCAGACCATGCGCGACTTGGTGTGTTTGGGACCAGGGGGAACTGAGCCATGCCTTCTGTTGGATACCCCACCAGCCACGCTGTATCCGAGTGGTCATACGGTGGCTTTGAATGCGGCAGCCCCCACCGCCTGGCCTGGCTCAGGAAATGTTGCAATTTTCAACCCATCAGACCCGACCTCGGCTGTCAGCAATGCCTTTGTGTTCCTGGGAACCATCGATGGTGACGCTCAAATCGCTGAATTTGTCGTTAAATTAACGGCATCGGTCGCGGCTGTCACGCCGGCATACATCACCCTTTCCGGGGTGAAAGGAAGTACCGAGACAGCCCAAGAAATGACCGGCACTGTCCAGAACGGGGTCATGATCTTGTCCCTGTTAAATTGTAACCAAAATCCATCCGCTTGCGATGACGGCAATGAGTGCACGGCTGACCAGTGTGGGGCGGATGGCATTTGTACTTCAACTCCTGTCGTTTGCGACGACGGCAATGTGTGTAACGGAAGCGAATCCTGCGATCCTCTGGCGGGCTGTCAATCCGGTGCACCATTGGACTGCCCTGACGACGGCGACGCGTGTACCGTTGAAGGTTGTGATCCGTCTGCGGGATGTACAACGACACCTTTCTGTAACGACAATAACGCCTGCACGGTAGACTCTTGCGACGACGAAGCTCAGTGCACCTATACACCGACCGATTCGTTATGTGATGATGGCGTTGCGTGTACCATTGATACCTGTGATGGTGTGCTTGGATGTGTTGCAACCCCTTCCAACGCCGCGTGTAATGACGCCGATCCATGTACGACGGATAGTTGTAACGCGACGTCAGGATGTACAACGTTGCCGGTACTGACACCCACGTGTTTGCCTGACGGCGCGGTATGTGGATTCGCCGGCAACGACGGCGATACGGGCATTTGTAAGTTAAGATTGGCGCGAGCCACCATCGAAACCGCTATTCCCACCGGTGTTCAGTTTGACTTGTCGTACAATTCGTCGCTATTGTCGGCGACCGCACTAAAAGATCTGGTCTGTTTTGGTCCTGGCGGAACGGAACCCTGTCTGGATCTGGATGTACCGCCTTCAACCCTGTTCCCAAGCGGTCACACCGTCACGTTGAACCCAGCAGCGATCGGTTCCTGGGTGGGCGCCGGCTCGGTCGTCGTGTTTCACCTTGCCGATCCCTCGAGCGCGGTCACCGAAGCGTATCTCCAGTTCACTTCTGTGATTGGAACTGCGGATTTTGTGGATCTGCATGTCGAATTGGCCGGAGACGTCGATCCAGCGGCTCCGGTGTACGTTTATGCGGCCAACATCAAGGGTGTCACTGCCACTGCGCAGAAGTTATCCGGCTTTGCTCAAAATGGGCTGCTTGTGTTGCAGGACGCTGGCTGTGAGGAAATCTGCGACGACAACAACGCCTGTACGGACGATGCGTGTGATGTGGCGACAAGCACATGCGTGTATACGCCAAAAGTGTGCGATGACAACGATGTGTGTACCGGTGTTGAAACCTGCGATCCGTCCGTCGGATGTGTTGCGGGTACCCCGCTGAGTTGCGATCCCGATGACGATCCTTGTACGTCCGATGGGTGCGATCCGTTGGCGGGTTGTAATCCACCCGACCCCTGTGATGATGGCATTGCGTGTACCTCCGACGTATGTGATCCCGTTGTGGGGTGCACCTATGCGGAAATCCACAGCGCGTGTGATGATGGGCTTGTTTGTACCGCCGATTTTTGTTCGGCATTGACGGGGTGCTGGGTTCAGCCTGACTCGGGTGCTTGTGATGACGGCAATCCGTGTACCGCCAACGTGTGTGATGAAACCCAAGGTTGCCAATACCCACCCGAATCCACGCCCGAATGTTTGCCGCCTGGTACGTTCTGTGCCGTTTCCGGGGCGATGGGATCCACGGTGGAATGCAGCCTTCAATTAGCGAGAGCTACGCAAACTACACCGGATCCGGCTGGTTCCCAGTTCGGAATTCAGTTTGTCAACAGCCTCGTTTCGATCGCCGGCATCGTGGATCTAACTTGTTTTGGTCCGGGTGGGACCGAACCTTGTCTTGATGTGGCGATTCCGCCGGCAACGTTATATCCGACCGGTCATACGGTGGTTGTCAACCCCGCAAATCCGGCGAGTTGGCCGGGAGCCGGAAGCGTGGCCATTTTCCACACATCCGATCCGAATTCAGCGATTTCGTCTGCTTACATAGCCGCAGGGCAGGTTCAGGGAGACCCTGAGTTTGCGCGATTGGTTGTCACGTTGGATCAAACCATTTCTCCGTTGACGCCGACTTATCTTAGCTACGCCAATATCAAAGGAAGTACAGCTTCCGCTCAACCAATGGTCGGCGTAACCCTGCTGGGAACCATGGTTCTGTCACTCAAGGACTGCAACGAGCAACCCGATGTCTGCGACGACGACAACGCCTGTACGACGGATACCTGCGATGCCGGCAGCGGCCTTTGTCAATACACGACGGTTACGTGCGACGATGGCGATGTATGTAATGGTGTTGAGACCTGCGACACACAGACCGGATGTGTAGCAGGAGTTGCCCCAGTGTGTGAAGACGACGGCAACCTGTGTACGGATGACTCCTGCGACCCCGTCCTTGGCTGCAACTCCCCATTGGTATGTGATGATGGCGTGGGTTGTACTTCGGATGCCTGCGATGCCGTGCTCGGTTGTGTGCATACAGCAGACGACGGCGTTTGTGACGACGGGTTGGCTTGTACCACCGACGATTGTGATGCGATTGCCGGTTGTACACACGTGGCGTCCGACGCAGCGTGTGATGACTCGAACCCATGTACTGTCGATTCCTGTGACGCCGGGGTAGGCTGTATCCACGAGTTGCTTGTTACTGGCGAATGTTTGCCCGCCGGCGCGTTTTGTGGTGTTGCGGGTACTGCGGGTGCGATCGTGGATTGTCCCATTCATCTCGCACGATTGACTCAAAACACGCCCGACCCGACAGGTGCTCAATTTAC
>JABWCM010000287.1 GCA_013360285.1 Myxococcales bacterium | reverse complement strand
AACGCCGCATATCCAGCCGCGGCGGCGATCGCCAAAGGATGCGGCGTTCCTTCAGAACGCCTCAACCCCAAAACCTTGTACCCAGGCCGGTGGCCTGGGTTGGTATGCGTTGCCCCGTTGGGGCAGAATCCGAATGAATGGAAGGAGCCAACCATGTCCCAGTCCTTGTCCAACATTCTGGTCCACCTGATCTTCAGCACGAAGGATCGCCGTCCTTGGCTTGACAACGACATCCGCGGAGAGGTCCACGCGTTTCTCGCTGGGGCGGTGCGCCAATTCGGCTGCGAGGCGCTTCGAGTTGGCGGTGTGGCCGATCACGTTCATTTGGCCGTGCGACTATCCCGCACACTTGCCGTGGCCGACCTCGTTCAGCAAATCAAGACGGCCTCCACCAGGTGGCTGAAAACGCGAATTCCTTCATTCAACGACTTCGGGTAGCAGCACGGATACGGGGCTTTCTCCGTTGGCATGAGTCAAAAAGATGTGTTCCTCCACTATATCGACGGACAAGCGGAACACCATCGGACGCGCACCTTTCAACACGAATACCGGGCTTTTCTCAGGAAAAACAAGATTGAATTCGATGAACGCTATGTCTGGGATTGACGCGATACGAAGGACCTTGGCTAGTTATCGCGGGTTTTTTATGCTCTAATCGAGCGTCCCTGGCGAGCGGGGGCGAAAGTCGGACGGGCGTTGGGTTCTTTGGCCCTCCCGAAAGCAAGGTTACCAACAAAGCCCCGTATAGGCGTATACTAAGCGCCATCGTCGAAACTTTGGTCGTGATGTAAGCCCATGAAGCAGCGGATATTTATCAGTTATTCCAGCAAGGACCGTTCGGCGGTCGAGGAGTTTCTGACCTTCCTCAAGACCTTTGAACGCCAAGGAGAACTGACCATTTGGGAGGACCATCGCCTGAACGTAGGCGAATCCTGGGCCGACTCCATCGCCAAGGCCATCGATGGATGCACGGTGGCGATTCTGTTTGTCACCAAACATTTTCTGGCATCGGATTTCATCTATCATCAGGAAGTCCGGCGCCTTTTGACCCGGGAAGAAAAGGGCGAAGTGGTGATCGCTCCCATTTTTGCCGCACCGAGCCCCGTTGCTACAACGAAATTCGTTTTCGGCGATGAAAGCGGCCACACCCGGTCCAAAGTGTTGACCGCATTCCAGGGCTTTAAGGCCCAAGGCAATACACCGGGCAACACCCTGGAAGACGTCCGCCATGCCAAAACCATATCGGTAGACCGAATCCTGACCAACATCGCCGAAAAGATCCGCACTCTTTGGCCCAAGGGCGTGCCGCACCCCGTCTACGACGATCCCAGCGGGTGGCCGTTTGTGTGGTTGCCCAAAGGAACGTTCACGATGGGCAGTCCCGACAGCGAGCTGGGGCGTTTCGATTGGGAGAATCAGCGGCTGGTAACGGTCGGACCGCTGATGGTGGCCACCACGCCCGTCACCCAGGAACAGTATCAGGAGATCATGGGAACGAACCCGAGTTACTTCGCGGGCAACCCGTCGCACCCCGTCGAGGGTGTCACTTGGTTTGATGCCATCGAATTCTGTAACCGCCTGTCGAAAAAACATGGACTCCCGGAAGCCTACAAGAAAACCAAAGACTCGGTCACCCTGCTGCCGGCATCCACGGGTTATCGCCTGTTGACCGAAGCGGAATGGGAATACGCGGCCCGCGCCGGGACCCAAACCGCCTACTTTTTTGGAAACGACCCCGCGGAACTCAAACGATACGCCTGGTTTGGCGAAGGAAAGTCCGACACCACCCACCCTGGGGAGTCCAAGGAACCATCACCCTGGGGGTTGTACGACATCTACGGCAACGTGTGGGAGTGGTGTTGGGATTGGTATGCCGCCCCCTACGACCCGAAGGATGTCGACAATCCGCTGGGGCCACCCACGGGGGAGGATCGTATCTGTCGCGGCGGGTCCTTCAGGGACGAGGCCCTGTTCCTGCGATCTGCGTTCCGGGACTACTGGACGCCGGATGACTGGAACTGGTACCAGGGCTTTCGTGTTTGTCGTTCCTCCCCCGCCGGCATTGGCCCTTGATTTTTCTTGTACGACGGTGTCGACAGCACCGCGGTTGTGTTGACAACAAGTGTCGACATTTGTCATCCGCGCCGGAAATTTTGTCGACAAGTGTCAACAAATGTCGACACCGCGACGGGTCGCCCGTCCGTTGGGGCGCACGCACCCTTCGCAACCGGGGTTTTCACAACCCGGCGATACGTGGGATTCACAGCAGTTGCCGTGATTTGCCAAAACACAACCCCAATTTTCGCCACACAGATGAGTCGTTTCGTATATACACAACCCATCCCATGCTACGTCGTAACAATAGGGGTCATCGGCGCACACGCAGTCCTGGCAGACGGGGTCCGAGCATCCTTTGCCGCCGCTCGCAGTGCAACACTCTCCCGATGGAATCGTTTCGGAACAAGTACAACTGGAAACACAACCTGTTTTAGCTCGAGACACACACAAACCATCCCATGCCGCTTTGCGGCAAAACGGATCACCTACACACACGCAGACTTGGCAGCAGTCCGGACAATCACCGCACACGTTGCAGGGTCGCTTCATCGGCCGTGGGAATGTAAAGATAACCATCGGAATGGTAAGCTAAGGAAAGCGACTTTTGCGACTGGAGCAGGCGGCGCTTTGCCATAATTGGCGCCTGCGGTTGTACCTCCATAACCGGTCCCGATCCGCCAGACCGTATCTTCGCCGGGGAAGGAGGAGTACCAACTCCGGCAAAAGCACCACCAGTACGACCACCGTATACACGCTTCGGTCAAAAACCGTTGACAGATTTGCCGCGACCGCCCTACAGTCGAAACCAGATATTGTTACCGTGTTCACAACCAACCCTCGGAGGTCCGATATGGCTTGTAGGTCAAAGGGGTACGAATCCCACCTCGTTTTTCACACACTCATGATGACTGCGGCGCTTGTGTGTTCCACCGGAGTGGTCCGAGCAGCCGTTCCTGCAGAAGTTCCTTTCAGTGGTCGTCTGTTGTCACCATCCAACGTTCCATTTAACGGATCGGTCACGATGGAGGTGGGGCTTTATGCCACCGAATCCGCTGGGGAACCGTTGTGGGGGCCCGTGGACTTCGGATCGGTGCAGGTGATTTCCGGCTCGTTTGACATCGTGTTGGGGCAAGCCCCCGCGCCGACTCTCGACACCGCCCTGTTGGGCACAGATACTCTGTACCTTGAGTTTATTGTCCAAGGCGAAGTATTGGCTCCACGCCTACGGGTGTTGTCGGTGCCTTATGCTCGTGTTGCCGCAGACGCAGAACGATTGGGGGGACAGGATCCAGGCGACTTTGTTACGTTTCCCGATCTGGATTCGGCTCCCGTCAAAGTTCCCGCACAAACGTCCCCCCCGGCCAACCCTGCTGCCGGCCAGTTGTGGTTTGATACCGCCAATTCCAAACTGATGGTGTATACCGCCACGGGATGGATTCCGGTTATTGTTGGGGGTGGACTTGCGGATTTGCCCCCCGATGGGCTGGACGATGTTTCCAATGGTGCCGTCACCAATGAATTTTCCGACGAATTGCACATCGCCGGCGATACACCGCTTGACGTTTTCGACAACCAGCCTGCTGGTGTGGATTCCACCATCGATATTGTGGTTTCCGACCCAGGGTTTATGGCCGAACTTTCAGTCGGACTGTCGCTCGACATCCTTAGCGTTGGCCAATACGAAATCACGTTGGGAACGCCTACGGGAAATGCCATCGTATTGTTTAACGGATTGCTTCCCAACGCATCGTGTAACTTAGGCGTGTCTCCGCCGGTTTGTTCGTTTTTGTGGTCAGCCGGCCCATCCTTACCCGCTGACCCCTTGGATACGTTGGTGGGAACCAACCCCACCGGAACGTTTACACTCAACGTGGCCGACTTGGACGCCACGGTACTTGCCCCACCGTTTGTGGCGGCAGAGCTGACGAATTTTGAAATTTTGTATGATCTCGTTGCATCGGACCGCATTCGGGTAAACGGGTCGTTGGAAGTGACCGGCGACCTGCATGCGGGGGGACTGATCAAAGTGGGGCAAACCACCGCCCCCTGCACCCCCACGTTGGCCGGGTCCCTTCGGTGGACCGGCAGCACTTTTCAAGGATGTAACGGCGTAGAATGGGTGGCACTCAACGCCACCGTCCCCGATGGCTCGGACGCCAACCATGCGTCTACAAGTTGTAAAACGATTTTGGACTCCGGTTACTCCAAAGGGGATGGAGTCTACTGGATCAACGTTCCGGATGGCGATACCCCAACCGCGTTGCCGGTCTATTGCGACATGACCACCGACGGCGGGGGATGGACGCTGGTGTCCAAAACCAACGGCACCGACAACAACCACGTTGGCGGCGACGCCCCGGTCAATCCCGCCAACCTCACCACACCCGCCACCACTGCGTCTGGGTATATCGGCGATACGTTCCGCCAGACTTTGGGGAGTTGTTACCGGGTCAAATCCGCCGGCGTCACCCGCTACGCAATCGTCCACAACAGCTTGAGTTTTAATACCTGGTGGTCTCAACCCAATGTGGGTGTATTGTGGTCGGATAACTACTCCACCAATCCCGCCACTTATTCCGCCATCGCCCTGGACGACTCGGGACCGGGAACCACCACAGCGATCGCCTACGGCGGAAAAAACTGGGCGCGCGCCTCCGGCTTCACCGGCTCCGGCCTGTTTGGAACGGGTTATGGTCACACTGGTACGATGTTCGTCAAAGATTGCCTCCCAGCCAAAGTCGGCGGCGACGGAACCCGCCCCGACACCGCAGCTCCCAGTTGCCAATCGATCCAGGATATCGGCTTGGCAAAGGGTGACGGAACGTATTGGCTCAACACACCCGGAGGCGCCTTGTCTGCGGCACAGCCGGTTTATTGCGACATGACATCCCAGGGCGGCGGGTGGACACTTATTGCAAAAACCGACGGCACGAACAACAACCATGCCGGCGGAGCCGCCCCCGTCAATCCGTATTATCTTTCCGCATCCACCACTACAAGCGGCAGTTGGGGCAACACCGCAACGGGGTTCATCGGCGATTCGCTGCGTTCTCAGTTAGGTCGTTGTTATCGTGTGACTTCCGCCGGAGTGACCAAATTTGCGTTCGTCGGCAACACCTTGGCATTCAACACGTGGTGGGGTAACAGCAATGCGAGTGTCTGGTGGAGCGACACCTACGCCACCACGTTGGCATCGTATACCACCCTTGCCGCCGACGATTCCGGCAGTTCCGGGACCACCGTTGGCATTGCCTACGGGGGCAGAAACTGGGCACGACCTGCCGATCAAATCGGTTCCGGGTTGTTTACCGGCAGCGGATATGGGGCAAGCGGAACCATTTATGTCAAAGAATGTTTACCCCCCGCCCAACCAGGCGACGGAACGGGCCCACAAACGGCGGCAACAACTTGTTTTGCAATCCAGCAGCAAGGTGCTGCCCACGGCAGCGGTACATATTACCTCAACGTGACTGGCCAGCCGGCGAGCAACGCCGTTCCGGTGTACTGCGACATGTCCAGCGATGGAGGGGGATGGACGTTGGTATCCAAAGCGGCCGGAACGAACAACAACCACGTTGGTGCCGCGGCGGTCGACCCGATGTTTTTGCTCAATAACACAACGACCCAATCCGCTTATTTAGGCGATACGCTGCGTATTCAACAAGGCAAATGTTATCGGGTTCTTTCCGCCGGCGTGACCAAATATGCACTGGTGACCAACTCGTTGAGTTTTAACACGTGGTGGGGAAATCCCAATACCGGTGTTTCCTGGAGCGACGTCTATTCCACCAACGCCGCATCCTACAACCAAACCGCCGCCGACGACGCCGGAAGCGCTGGTTTCACGGTCGCCTTGGCTTATGCGGGCAAAAATTGGGCCCGACCGAACGGGTTTGTCGGCTCAGGGCTGTTTGGTTCCGGATACGGATGGTCCGGGGCAATGTACGTCAAACCCTGCATACCATAAGGTTTTTTCTTCGCCCGCGCCCGCCTTTATCGGTAACTTACCAAACCCATCAACACAAACCAGCGATCATCCAATCTGACTTCGTGAACCGATCCGTCGTATTCGAAGTTGTACAACAAAATCGTAACATCGACGCCCTCCGGCAGCGTTTCTCCCAATAACGGGCTGAATCTCGGCCCGATGATCCGTTCATACGAAAACCTCGACAACAACTCAGAAAGAGTGTTTGAGTTTGTGAAAAAATACCTGCGCAGGGTTTTTCGGAACCAAGGCGGCCAGAAGCCACCGCCCAAAGCCTGCGCAGCTATTTTTTCACAAACTCGATGTGCTCAAGATGGGCCTGTCCTAGCCAAGTGAGATGTTCGCCAGCAGCGGACGAATCAGCCCCGCTGTGGAGGCACGCCGAATTTCCACTTTGTAACCGTTTTCCCCGAAATTGCCCTTGCGCATATCAAACGCCCTGTGGTAACCCGTACTCCCATGCGTGTTCGGGTGAGCCGCGTTTCAGCGACATTACTGGAGGTGGAGAATGAGTTTGGATAAAACGATGACCAATCGCCGGCAGTGGTCCGAGCATGTGGTCTCTGCCGGCGAGTCCCATGCGCCGGCTTTGGCCGCGAAACTCGCGGCCGAGTCTTCGGCTTGCGGGATCGAGCCTCCCGCCGATCTGGAAGGGGCGATTCGTTGGATGGCCGCACTGCTCGATTACCGAACCGGTAACATGGTTGCGGCCGAAGTTGCCCTGAAGGAAGAGGGGGTCGACGATGTGCCCTATCGTGATTCCCGCGATAAGGCGGTTGCGGAGTTGTCCGCGCAGCTTTCGGGAATCCGGACGTTAGCGTCGCTGCACCCCCCCGCCGTCGCCGAGAAATGGGTGGTCAAAACGCCCATTCCCGAGAACACACAACTTCTTTGTACGTACGCTAAGAACGCGGTCGGCGCGCTGTCCTCCGACACCCAAATCTACACACTGATAGGCGGTCTCACGTTCGTTCCCAAGGATGCCGCCCTGGCCCTGAAATCCGCCCTCGACCAGTTGATCCAAGCCTTGGATGACCTCACCCGCGAAGGCCACGAATGGGATACGGCGCTCAACCACCGCGACGCCGCCGTCGCCGCGTGGGGCCACACCTATTCCGGGATCGCGCGGGTTTTCGAAGGGTTGTTCCTGTTGGCAAACGAACCGATGTTGGCCGACCGCGCCCGACCCACCATCCGCAAACGCCGCGGCGAAGAAGAAGCGCCGCCGTTACCCGCCACCCAAGCCGACGCCGCTGCCGACGCCCCGTCCGAGCCTGCGTAATTCTTCGAGTTTGTGAAAAAACGTGGGCGCGGCCTGTGGGCGTGGATTTGGCGGCGAATTGGCTAGGAAAAAGTCGAGTCATATCAGGGATAGGGCGCAGGGTCCCCGGAACCAGGCCGACGCAAGGCCACGACCCGGTGTCGCGCAGCCACTTATTGCACGCTCTCGCCAACTGCCAAGCGGTGGTTTACTCTGAGAGGGTGTTTGGGTAAAAAGTTGAGTTACGCGAACCATTGGCCTACTACGTCGGCCGTGCCTCGGTCGGCCCATCCTCGACGTGCCTTGGGGCACGCCTGCGGTGGGCCTCGGTCGGCCCGACCGACTCGTTACGGCCACTGTTTCGCTCACTGTCAATTTTTACCCAAACACCCTCTAAGACGCCTGTTTCAGGAAGCCCATTGCGCCCAGGCGATCCTGCTTTTCGACGAAGCCGACTCCCTGTTCGCCAACCGAACCCAGGTGTCATCGGCCAACGACCGTTATGCCAACCTCGAGGTCAACTATTTGCTCCAGTTGATGGAAAACTATGACGGAATCAGCATTTTGACCACGAACATGGAGTCGTCCATCGACGCGGCGTTCAAGCGACATATCAAGTTTCATTTGAGGTTCCCGCTACCTGGGGCGCCGGAACGTGTCAGGTTATGGAAGTCGTTCATTCCGATGGAAACCCCAAGGCAAGGAATGTTTGATTTCGAAGCGTTGGCGCGCCATTTCGAAATGTCCGGTGGCAACATCAAAAACGCGGTCGTCCGTGCCGCATTTCTCGCGGCCGGCGACTCTCGGGCGTTGACCCAAGAGCACCTTGTTCGCGCCGCGATCATCGAGTACAGTGATCTTGGAAACGCGATACGCGAAAACGATATCAGCGGAACCAGAGAGTTTGTGAAAAAATAGCTGCGCGGCCTCTGGGCGGTGGGCGCCTCGGCCAGCAAAAAGTCTGCGCAATATTCCCGATATTACTCGACTTTTTCCTAGCCGATTCGCCGCCAAATCCACGCCCACAGTCCGCGCCCACATTTTTTCACAAACTCAAAGATTTTGTTGATTTTCGTGGCCCTTGGGGTCGCATGCAGAGAAGCCCCCGTGAATCGCCCACCCGACATTCAGTCCCCCCCGAAAAAGTCCGTATTCTCGACGTTGACGAACGCCTGCGCGGAGAACGGGCGATAGGCCCGATGTCGCTCCATCCGCTCGTGGCGGCGTCCGCTGTGGTGGTTACGAGTCGCGCCCGAATTTTGTCCAACGATTCGTTGTCGTTACCAGCGCCGGAGGGCTCGCCGTGCGAAGATGTGGCACGGATTGAACGGGCAAGAAAAGAAGTGCAAACGAATTTTTCCGCGCCGTGGTTCGGAGACCGGGTTCGGGAAACGTTGACGGTCACCACATCGTTGGTTTCCGACAAGGTTCGCGCCGAGCATGTGGCGAAGGGGTACAGGATCCAGTACGACGAAACCGATACGGCGTATTATGGTTTGGCAGTGCAACTCGAAAATCGGCAAGTCCAAATCGTAGGCGAAGTCGATCGGTGGTGGGCCTTGTTCGTTGCTGTACCCATAACCCGCGACCAAACCATGACAGACGATGGGCGCCGCCGGCCCCAGCCCCTGGATCCGCGGGAGGTTGTGGGTAAGATAGCACCAGAACTAGCCAGCGCCCAGTGGACAGCGGATTCCGACCCTACCCCCACGGGAGACGTGGTGTTTCGCAGTGGACCATTGACTCTTCAAGCAGGCGTACGCGCCGTCGGTCCGTTGGGAGCGAACGAATCGTACATCTACGCCATCCGGGTCAACTCTCAAAACCAACAGACTCCGTAGTCAGTGAGTCTGTGAAAAAATAGCTGAACGAACTTGGACGGATGCTTTTGTCCCCGCTGCCCCGAAATACCCTGCGCAACTACCCGGATATTACTGGGTTTTCTTCCGGGCACCGGGGCCAAGATCCTTTCTGTCCAAGTCCGTCCCCAAATTTTTTCACAAGCTCATTGACTGAACACAAGTCACGTGATACGGCCGTATTCGGCAGTGGGACTCACGAAACCCATCCCCCAAAACGTGGGAAACCAATCCTGTGAGGAAACAATGGCCTCCATAGTCCATGAAACGTTGGTCGCCCTTTTTCGCGACCGCCCGCAACTGATCTTCGATTTGCTGCGGGAGCACCATATCGACATTCCGGAACATGCAACCTACTCGATTGAAGACGCCGAACTCACGGAACTGTCACCCAAACACTATCGCGCCGATTTGGTGATCGTTACGAAAGCCGCTGGCAAAGCTGCATTGGTGATCATTCTGGAACTCCAATTGCAAATAGATCCAGTGAAGTTGAAGTCCTGGCCCTCTTATTTAGTGAACGCGTACGTGAGATGGAGCGCGGACACGTGCGTAGTTGTCGTTTGTCCCGACAAAGCGGTTGCACGATGGGCAGCGCAACCTATCCGTTTGGGACCGGGGAGTCAGATCACACCGATGGTCATCGGTCCCAACGAGATTCCTTTTGTGACCGAGGAAAAGGTCGCCGTGGAAAATCCCGAATTGGCGATTGTGTCGGCCATAGCGCACGGTGGCAGTGACAATGCGCTAAAAGTCGTGATCAACGGACTGTTGGCGGCATCCGAGGTGGACGAAGAACGTGGAACGATTTATGCTGATCTCATCTTGGCACGCGTGTCGCCGGCGATGCGACAGGCGGTGGAGGAACTGATGGTAGCGAACAAATACGAATATCAATCCGATTTCGCCCGAAAATACTACGGACAGGGCTTGATCGAAGGAATAGCGGAAGGAAAAGCCGAAGGAAAAGCCGAAGGAAAAGCCGAAGGAAAAGCCGAAGGAAAAGCCGAAGGAAAAGCCGAAGGAATAGCCGAAGGCGAAGCGAAGGCAATTTTGACAGTCCTCGAAGTTCGTGGTCTTCCGATCACCGAGGAGCAGCGGCGCAAAGTGACCAACACCACCGACCTGGCCCAGTTGACTCGGTGGCTCAAACTCGCGGTTCTTGCCAAAACCACGGATGAACTGTTCTCGGAATTCTGAGGGGGTCAGCGGAAATAGATGAGTGGCCCTGGATCGGCCGCTTTTGGCCGGCTTGTCTGGTCCCAGCCCTGTGGAACTACCCGGATATTCCTCGGTCCGGCCGCGGACCATCCGAAAGACGCGCCACCGTTACCCACCACCCAAGCCGACGCCGCGACCGCCCCCCAGCCGAGCCTGCGTAATTCTTCGTTCGCCCGACTGGGAGAGCCGTTTCTGAACAAGCTCGGCAAAAACTCGGGAATCCTCACTTCCCCAAACACCGCTAAGCCCTGGCGGCTCAGCGCGTCATGGAGACCCCGCGTCAAATCGGCATCCGGGCCTGGATACGCGATGAACACGTCGGCTCGCGGCGACCGCGCCGCCGGCGGGTGTTCGGCGGGTGTTTCGGTGGGGTTGGGTTCGGTCATCGTCCGTCTCCTCACAAACTCCCTGTTCCACGGCTGCTTACGCGAACTGACCACTCGAACCGGAAATCCAATAGACCGCAACAGGGCGCCCTTGTCAATCGCGTAACCGGCGACGAATGCGGCGCAAGCGCCAAGGTCTCTTCGTGCCTGTGTCCGTGGTTGTCGAAGGTCCTTGGCGAGGCCTTATGGGCCGTTTTACGACTTTGTTGGCCAACGAACCGACGCTGGCCGACCGCGCCCGACCGACGATCCGCAAACACCGCGGTGAAGTAGAAGCTCCGCCGTTACCTTCCTCACAAGCCGACGCCGCGACCGCCACCCCGACCGAACCTGCATAATTCTCCGTTCGCTCGACTGGGAGAGCCGTTCTCGTGTTTCCCGAACGTCTCATGTCACCCTGAAGAGCCCTTCCCGAGCCCCCCAATCGACGTTCCCAACTGGGAATGGCGTTCCCAGCCGCCCACGATCGCCGTTCGCTGCTGGGAATGGGGTTGCCGCGAACCGGGATCGTCTCGCGTCACCCCGGGTTGCCCTTCCGGCAGTCCGGAAACATCTTTTGCCGCAAAAAAGGTTGTTCCGGCGCCTTTGGAAACCCTTTCCCCCTGGGGAATGGCATGGGCGAGCGCCAAAGGGTCTCTTTCCCAAATGGGAATGGCGTTTCCGAGCGGCGAAACCCGCCTTTCGCTCTTGGGAATGGTCTTCCGGAGCGCCCGGATCGTCTCTCGTCACCCCGAGAA
>JABWCM010000025.1 GCA_013360285.1 Myxococcales bacterium | reverse complement strand
TACCTTCGGGTACGCCTCCGGTGGGCCTCAGTCGGCAGGCCCGCCTCGCTACGGCCACTGTCTCGCTCGCCGTTATTTTTTTCGCAAACACCCTCTTAGCAATGTGAATAGGTTGCTGCTCCTGCCTTTTACGGACACGCGATGAGTGAAAAAACACGTCGGCCAGCCTGGGAAGAGACAACCGGGGTCAAAGAGCGACCGAAAACCAAGCGGCCACGACTATACAAAGTATTGATGCACAACGACGACTACACGACAATGGAATTTGTGGTCTACGTACTGATGACCCTGTTTCGAAAAACCCAAACAGAAGCAACCCAGATCATGTTGCACATCCACACAAAAGGGATTGGGGTGTGTGGTGTGTTTACGCGTGATATTGCAGAGACCAAAGTGTCTCAGGTCACTCAATTAGCGCGGGAAAATGGCATGCCCCTACTGTGCACGATGGAACCCGAATGAAACTCAGCCAGGATTTGCAAATCTCGGTAAATGTCGCTTTGTCCGACGCGGCCCGACGTGGACATGAATTCGCCGCTCTGGAACACCTTTTATTTGCGTTGCTCCACGATTCGGGAACGGCAAAGGTTATCAGCCGATGTGGTGGTAACATAACCCGACTAAAGAAACGTATTGACGAGTATTTGGATTCGGAAATGGAGGCGTTGCCGGAAGACGACCGCAACCCGCCTGTGCCCAGCGCCGCATTTCAACGGACCATAGGTCGCGCGTGGGCGCATGTTGAACGGTCGCAACAAGATCAAGACGCACTTCAGAAGGCCGAGGTCTGGGGATATAACGTTTTGGTAGCGATGTACCAAGAAAAAGACTCGTTTGCGACATTTTTCCTTGAAGAACAAGGCGTAACTCGCCTCAAATTGGTCGAATACATCTCTCACGGCATGTCGCACGATGAAAACGACGATTCGGCTCCGTTTGACTCGGGCGGCGACATCGACGAAGAAACGAACGAACAACGAGAGACAACCGAAAAAAAACAGGTCGACCCGCTGGAACAATTCTGTGCCAACCTGAATGAATGGGCACGTTCCGGACGAATTGATCCCCTGGTTGGGCGAGAGCGGGAAATCCAAAGAACACTACAGGTTCTCGCTCGACGCAGAAAAAACAACCCGTTGCTTGTCGGCGACGCAGGCGTGGGCAAAACCGCTATTGTGGAAGGGCTCGCACTGCAGATAGAGAACGGTAACGTTCCGGAATCAATGAGAAACGCGTCGATTTATTCGCTGGACATGGGAACCTTGCTCGCGGGCACCCGTTATCGAGGCGACTTTGAAGAGCGCCTCAAATCGATACTGCGCTCGCTGGAAAAGCGACCGGGCGCCATTTTGTTTATCGATGAGATCCACACTGTGATCGGTGCTGGTTCGACCAGCGGAAGTGCAATGGATGCATCCAATCTGCTGAAACCGGCCTTGGCGCAGGGTACGTTGCGGTTTATTGGCTCAACGACGTATTCGGAATACCGGGGGCACATCGAGAAGGACCACGCATTGATGCGGCGATTTCAAAAGGTAGAAATCCTGGAGCCGTCGGTTGATGACACCGTTAAGATTTTAGAGGGATTAAAGCCCAAATACGAGGATTTCCACCAAGTGAAGTTCTCTTCAGGTGCGTTGCGAGCCGCTGCGGAGACATCCCATCGTTATCTTACCGGACGTAAGCTGCCCGATAGCGCAATCGATCTGATCGATGAAGCGGGAGCCGCCGCGAGATTGTCGGGTCGTACTGGTGGCAGGATCGGCGTTCGCGACATTGAAGCGATTGTGGCCACGATGGCCCAGATTCCGCCCAAAAGAGTATCCCACGACGACAAAGAACGCCTGAAAAGCCTGGACTTAGAGCTAAAGTCCGTTGTTTTTGGCCAAGACAACGCAATCGAACAGTTGGCGAGTTCGATCAAGATGTCCCGCGCGGGACTCCGGGAACCACAAAAACCTATCGGCTGTTTTCTGCTAACTGGACCTACTGGCGTCGGAAAAACGGAAGTGGCAATTCAACTTGCGAAAATCTTAGGCGTCTCTTTCCTTCGTTTCGACATGAGCGAGTATATGGAGCGTCACACGGTTTCGCGGTTAATCGGCGCGCCCCCGGGTTACGTTGGTTTTGACCAAGGCGGCCTTCTGACTGAGGCGATTAACAAAACACCGTACGCAGTACTGCTGCTGGACGAAATCGAAAAAGCCCATCCGGATGTCTTCAACTTGTTGCTGCAAGTCATGGACCATGGCACATTGACGGACAACAATGGAAAAAAGGCAGATTTCCGACATGTAGTATTGTTGATGACCAGCAATGTCGGCGCCCGCGACCTGGAGAAACGTTTGGTCGGCTTTGGCCATCGTTCCAACCTCGGCAACGATGACAAAGCATACGAAAATGCGTTCAGTCCCGAGTTTCGGAACCGGCTGGACGCTCGAATTCCTTTTGCCCCGCTGGACCCAGCGATCATGGGGCGCATTGTCGACAAATTCATCCGCCAGTTGGAAAACCAACTTGCGGACCGTAAAGTCAAAGTGGAGCTGATATCCAGTGCTCGAGACTATCTTGCCGGAAAAGGCTACGATCCCAAATTTGGGGCTCGTCCCTTGGCAAGGGTCATTCAAGAAGAAATCAAACGCCCCTTAAGTGAGCAGGTGTTGTTTGGAGCATTAGAAAAAGGGGGGACAGTCACGATTTCCGAAGACGGAGGTAAGCTGAAATTCGACTACCAACCGTTGGAAACCAAGCCAACGTAACCATAGTTTGGTCGCCATACGCCGAAGTTCTAGGAATTTCTATGAAATGGACCACATGCCGACAACGCCGTCATTTGCTCGGCCACGACCTGTGCTTCGCGGTCGAGGTAACCGGAAACCGAAGCAGCAAACCTCTGGTCACGAAACCAGTGCGCACTATAGGTTGCGCGCGGCATCAGGCCACGTTTGATTTTATGCTCACCTTGCGCACCGGCTTCGAACAGCGTGTGCCCACGCGTAATAGCATATTCGATCGGCCTGTAGTAACATAACTCAAAGTGAAGCGCAGGGATGTCTTCGCTACGTCCCCAATATCGGCCATAAAGATGGCGTCCCTTTTCAAAATAGAGCGATCCGGCAATTGTTTTTGCGTTTTGTCGTGCAAAAATACCTAAGGCTCGCTGATTTTGGCTCTCTCGAATAACGGAAAAGAACTCGCGTGTAAGATAAGGATTTGCGCCGTACTCTCGGGCGGTTGACCGATAATAACGATACAACAGGTCCCACTGGTTATCCGCCAAGTCTCTTCCCGGTACAACATCTACTTCAACGCCGGCATCCTGGACCTGGCGTCGTTCACGCCGGATCATTTTGCGTGCCGGAGCGCGTAGGCGGCTCAAGTAGTCTTCGAACGACAAATAATGGTCCGCATACCAGTGATATTGGAACGTTATCCGGGGAAGAAATCCGTAACGACTCACCAGCGTATTCCTTTCGGCTTCAGTACAAAATAGAACGTGAATCGAAGACGCCCGTGACGATTCCGCCAGAGAAAACAACCCGTTTATGAGCGATTCGGTGACACTGTCCTTGTCAGGATCGTCAGGATGCAGCAAAATTCGGGGCCCGCTGGCGGGGGTAAACGGAACGGCACAAACAACTTTTGGGTAATATGGAATGCGAGCTCGGTGGGCGGCTTGAGCCCACGCCCAGTCAAAAATATATTCACCAAAGGAATTATCCTTAACATATGCTGGGATGGCACCTACGAGCAGATTGTTTCGACGTGCAAAAACGTGCGACGGCACCCAGCCAGCAACTGCACCGACAGACTGTGATTGTTCCAACGCATTCAAGAAGTTGTGTTCAATAAATGGATTGTCTTGACCTACAAGTGTGTCAAATTCGGCCGCGTGAACCCGAGACAGGCTATGAACACATACAACGTCGATAACCGGCATAAGAATAGCCCCAGGAGGTGCTTCTCTGCCGATCCGGCAGAGCCGCTACAACATTCGATACGGAAACCCATTGTAGGAATTGGACGGAATGCACACAAGTCAACAGCCACAATCCTCACCAGCGTGTGGGAAGTCAGGGTGAAGTCGATGCGGCACCGCGACCACGCTGTAGGCCGTATATTACTGAGAGTTTGTGAAAAACTAGCTGAACGAACTTGGACGGATGCTTTTGTCCCCACTGCCCAGAAAAAAGCCTGCGCCATATTCCCGATATGACTCGTTTTTTTCTGGGCCTCGGGACCAAAATCCCCGCGTTCAAGTCCGTCCCCCTATTTTTTTACAACCTCTGAGGATTCATGTTTTCAAAACGTACGAACTGGGATTTTGCGGAAAACAACTGGTCTCGACTGGTTACCGAGTGCAAAACGAATCGAAAGGACTACATCGATCTAACATTGTCAAATCCGACCGTGGCCGGCTTATCTTACCCAGTTGAGTCGATCACGAAGGCATTGATACCGCCGCAGCCAATGCGATATCGCCCAACACCCGCGGGTCTTTTGCCCGCACGGCAAGCGGTTGCGGAGTTCTACCATGAACGCGGTGTGGCGGTCGAAACTGACCACATTTTACTTACGGCATCCACTTCCGAAGCTTATTCCCATTTGCTGCGGCTGCTGTGCGATCCAGGAGACGAAGTGCTAGCACCCGCACCGTGTTACCCGTTGATTGCGTATTTAGCCCAAGTCGACGCTGTAAATGTCCGTTATTATTCATTAACATATGACGGTGACTGGACAATCGACTGGTGTTCGCTAACGGATGGGCTGCGACCTCAAACAAAGGCTGTCGTTGTAGTTTCGCCAAACAACCCCACTGGCAACTATCTTAATGCCGTCGATCGAGAAAAACTCATCTCTTTCGCGGATGAGCACGGTCTTGCAATCATTGTGGACGAAGTTTTTGCCGACTACGCCACGGTGGAAATGCCGCGCAAAACCCGCTATGTTCGATTCGATAATGCACGTTTGTGTTTTGGATTACATGGGCTGTCGAAAGCTATTGGCCTTCCCCAGCTTAAATTAAGTTGGATTCGCATCGGCGGACAAATTTCACTTGTACGGGAAGCGAAGCAGCGCCTTGAAATGGTCTTGGATACTTATCTATCCGTTGCGTCACCAATCCAGGAGGGAGTTCCGATTCTACTACGCGCCGGACAATCCATCCAAGAGCAAATCCACAAACGGATAACCTACAACTTGGCTCAGGTTTCGAGACTATCCAAAACCGGCGCCCCGTGGACACCGCTGTGCGTACAGGGAGGATGGACCCAACCGATTCGCCTGCCCTCGATTTTGGAAGACGAACAATGGGCGTGCTCGCTGCTGGTCCAGGACGGATGTTGTGTGCAGCCTGGTTATTTTTATGACTTTGCCATTCCGTCGGTGATCGTGATCAGTTTGTTGGTCGACGAAGCGACCTTTGCCGATGGGTTACAGCGGTTGGACGCGGCGGTTCGACTCCGATTAAGTTAACATCTGCCTTTCCGAACAGCGACGTTTTGAAGTAAGAACAATGCGTACGCTCCATCGAAACTACTCAATCTGCCAAACCATCACCGAGCGTTAAGTAGACACATAACAACCGCATGAGTTGGTATGCATCGCCGTGGAATAGTCTGTTGTACAAAAAACAAACAAGCAGATCGATTTATCGCGACACACCCATTCCTTTAACCCGGATTTCCCACAAGATCGAGGCTACGAGGGCCGATCTGCGAGCGCCTCCGGGCATGGTAAACGTTTTTCTGCCCTCAGCATGGTGCTACTCTACGCCTCCAGGCAAAAAAAAGCCCACCAAGCCCGAATCTGCTGGCATTTAACTACTTTCGCCGACGAGCCGGCGCGAAACAGCGGCCAACAATTCAAAACATGTCGGGTTGTGCGTCGTTTCCGCGTTGGTTAATTCATTGCAATTCAGTCAGACTTCGGATAATTACAAGCCGTGCGAGAAGACGGATTGTCTAAACGCAGTAAAAAAATTTCACTAGGTGAATGTCGCTAGGACCCGCAAAGAGCGGGCGAAACATAGCATTTTTGAATTTTAGTAAGATCTCGAGCAAAAATTTCGACTGAACGTGAACTTTGAGCACGAGATTACAAATAATTCAAAAAGCATGCTCAGTATTCTGGCGACTACCGCGCGGAACTCAGGCCAAACCAAACGGTATTGGTCGCTGCGACGTGAATTGTAACCGTGCGCTGGCGCTTATTGGGCTGTGAGCGGCGACATGGGGTCAAACAATGCGAAAATGGTTTTTAGGACACTTTCAGCGACTCAGTGAGAGGAAGGCTATCGCAACGACATGCATCGTCGTGTTCGCCGTCACGCTGCTGCTGGGATCACCCAATAACGCTTTTGCCGAATGTGCAACTCCTCCCGGCGACGTAAACGGTGACGGCCAAACGGACGTTGTGGATGCGCAATGTGCAATTATTGTCATTCTTTGGGATCTTGGTGGTGCCACAGGGGCACCTCCGCCGTGCCTAGGCCCGGCTGGAGATCCGGTGGTTGCCAACACCAATTGCGACGCGGGCGTCAACGTGGTTGACGTTCAGTTGATCGTATTGATGGCGTTTGGCACAACCCTGAACATTGCTATTGACAATGATTCGGACGGGTGCCCAGACGCATGCCAGGACGGTGATCCACCGATTTTAACCATTGATACGCCGGTGGCATTTACGCTTTTCAATACAATGGCAGATATTGACGTGTCCGGAACCGTTCAAGACGCATCCGCCGTTACTGTTACTGTTAACGGAGTTGTCGCAACCGTGACAGGAACTTCGTGGACCGCAACACTTCCGGCCAAAGAAGGCCTAATCGCTATCACAGCAGTTGCCATTGACATCGTCGGCAACACAAGCACCGCCACCGTGGAAATTCGTGTCGACACGACACCACCGATCATTGTAATCGAAACACCGTCGGATGGAGTAACGCTTCCCGGCGTTCAGGTAGACGTCGCCGGCACCGCAAGCGACATCGCCCCAGGAACGACAATTCAAGCCGACGACCTGACAGTTACCGTAAACGGCGTCGAAGCCATGGTAGCCAACGCTTTCTGGGTTGTACCAGACTTCTTGCTTCAACCGGGGATCAACTTGCTCACGGCGATCGCAACAGACGCGGCGGGCAATACAAGCGAAGCACAGATTTCCGTAACCGTTCTGGACAAAGCGGGACAGTCGATTGTCATGGTATCCGGAAACGCCCAGTCCGCTAAGTACGGCACCATGGTCCCCGATCCTCTGTTCGTTGCGCTCTTGGATGCAAACGGCGATACCGTCGAAAATAGGCCAATTCAGTTCACCGTGACTCGCGGTGACGGAATATTGTCTGCACCTCCCATCAATGACACGACCGTGACGGTTTATAGCGACGAAAATGGACTCGCGAGTGTATTGTTCACCTTGGGCAAAAAGGCCGGAGCAGGCAACCACCGAGTCACGGCAACTGCCGAAGGGTTTGTTGGGGAAGTCGAGTTTTGTTTTGCTGCTTTGCCAGGACCCGCCTATGAAATCTCCCAAGAAATGGGTAGCGGCCAGTTAGGGGCGGTTGGACAACGACTTCCCATGCCGTTTGTTGCCCTCGTCACTGATGAGGGCGGGAACTGCGTCGAAAACGCGCCGGTTACGTTTGCAGTACTTGAGGGCGGCGGCCTATTTGACGGTTCCGATTCCATCACGGTAAACACGTCCAGTGATGGGCAGGTTTCCGCTTACTTAACGCTCGGGCCGGATGCCGGGAACAACAACAACGTGGTTGTTGCCACATTTCCCGGCATGACCGGAGCGCCAGTTACGTTTCTCGCATCCGGCGCGGTTCCTGGGTTGGCATCCGCGACCACTGTGAGCGGCATCGTGCTTACCAACCAGGACGAGCCAATGCCGGGCGTAACAGCTCACATCGAAGGGACTAATTTAAGTGCCGTCACAGATATCAACGGTGTGTTTGTGATAGAAAACGCGCCCGTTGGGACTATCCATTTGTTTATTGAGGGTTCGACAACAACGCTTCCAGGAACCTGGCCGCACCTGATGTACATGCTCACGACGGTGGCCGGCCAGGACAACACGGTGGGTATGCCGATTTATCTCCCGGCCCTAGATGACGCCGGCGCCCAGGTAGCAGGCGGAGCTTTAGATGTAACACTTAATATGGAAGGAATTCCGGGGGCCTCGCTCACCGTTTTCGCCAACTCCGTGACTTGCCCCGACGGTTCACCCGAGTGCGAAATCATGTTCACACAGGTCAACAAGGAACGAGTTCCAATGCCCGCCCCAATGGGCTCTGTGTTTAATGTTGCCTGGACCGTACAGCCATCGGGAACTAAGTTTAGTCCGCCGGCGCGTGTATGTTTGCCCAATATCGATCTCGCGCCAGGCGCCCACTCGGAAATGTTCTCATTCGACCACGATCTTGAGACGTGGGTCTCCATTGGACCCGCAACAGTAAGCGAGGATGGCGCACAAATCTGCAGCGATCCGGGGTACGGAATTGTGAAAGCCGGCTGGGGCGGTGCCCCCCCGCCACCGCCGCCTGACGACTGCCCAAACGGATGTGATGACGGAAACGAATGTACCAGCGACGCATGCGAAAACGGAAGTTGTAAAAACACTCCGACTAACGAGAACGGAGCGTGCGGTAACAACGACAACGAATGTGGACCTGCGAAGTGTAAAGGAGGATCCTGTCAGTTCGATACTGCAAGTGCAGAGGGCAAACCATGCGATGACGAAAAACATTGCACCGAGGACGACAAATGTCAGGGTGGCTCCTGCAAAGGCGAAAAAGTCGACTGTACAGACGTCGGCATTACGCTGCAAGAATGGGACTTCGCTAAGTTAAAGGAGATTCTGAGCACCGTCAAAGACGTGGCAGATGTTGGCCCATGCGGTGTCGACCCGGGGGTTTCGGGTAACATCAAAATCGATGTTGAGCGAAAGTGCTGCGACGACAATCCTTCAGAGTTATGCCACGAAGGGACCAAGGTTTCAGGAGCCGTATCGGGTTCCCTCTTTGCCTACTGTGATGCTCTTGAGTTGATTCCTGTTCTCGGCCCGATTTTGTCGTTTGCCGAAAAATTTGGGGTTGAATTGTCGCTAAATATCGGATTCGAAGGAAAACTTGAAGGAAAGGGTTCCGGCGGCAAAGACGCCTGCACACAAAAAAGCGAAACGTCAATCTGCATCGGCGGCGGTGTGGGTTTCAAAGTTGAACTCAAGGGGGTTGGCGGCGACGACGACTGGCTAAGCGCTTCCGGGTCCGGCTCCACGTTCGTCGGTGTCGAAGGTTGTTGTAAAAACGGCAGCGACGGCGAGTGGAAAGCCGCGTGGAAACCTCTCGCTGTTGAATTTAAGGCTTGTGCAGTGTTTATCTGCAAGGGAATCGACTTTACGTTCTTTGAGGACGTTGAACTAGGTGGTGGTACCTTTTCGTGCCCGTTCTAACACGTAACACCCGTGACAACATCCGCCAATTTCCGAGACGAGACGATGAGGCAAAAAGTGTCAAAAGGTTACAAAAGAGTGAACGCACGAAATGTCCTGCTGAGTGGAATTAGCGCTTTCGTATTCGCAGGTGTAATGGTCGCAGCCACAGTTCAGGCTCAACCTAAAACTTCGTCCGCTGCGCCGGCAACTCCACAGCAGCTTGAAGTAAAGTTCCATCCGGCGACCGGTATCAAAATAAACCCGGTGACAGTAACTTACACCGGGTATCGTTATGAGAAGCCGCATGTGGTGCATCCCGTAGCACGAAACAAATGGAGTCGGGCCACCCCGGAAGATGCCTATCGGGGGGTTGTCGGTGCCAACATGGCTGGTGACGCCGATTGGATACTGGAAGGATTTGCACCAGGTGATCGCGCGGCAGTAAAAGAGATGATGAAACAACCCGAGGCCGTCGAAAAGGTCGCCCGTTTTTACAAATCGGTAACGCGCGTTCAGTTGCTTGAGGTTATTTACTACGGCGAATACGTTGTGGCGATATATGAAAATGTGCGTTCCAACGGCTCTTCGCGTGTCACAGAGTTTGCGATGAAGAAAACGAAAGACGGGTGGGGTCTTACAAACGAACTCGAAAAAGACGTCTTTTATACTTACATCATTGAAGGCGTCAGAAAAAAGTACGAGAAGAAGAACTAACGGCCTGTTAATAACACGTGGGGTCGGCATTCGTGATTTCGTTACATAACGAAACATGCCCGTCTCTGTTAGTTTAAGTAAGTTAGGTGAACACCGTTTCCGTCTGCACAATCAACTCCGAAAAACAGGCAGGCGGAACGGCCAGGAGGACCGAATGAATTCCAAGTCGACTCGGATAACGGCGAACAGGGCGAGCCAGACCTCCCTGTCTTATTGGGGTATGTGGGCCGTTGTTGCCTTCGCCCTTGCGGTTGTCGCAACGCCCTTGGCGAATGCCCAGCAACTGGATGAGAGTTGCACAGTCAATTTGGCCAACCGGTCAGCAAAAGTGAACCCCAACGGGACATGGGCGCTCGGCAATGTTCCGTGGGAGCCGGGCTTTTTCCGCGCCCGCGTTCAGTGTGTCAAAAATGGCGTCATTACTCAGGGAATGACCCCGTTTTCAACGCTAACCCAAAACGGTCAAACGAAATTCGGGTCGTTTGCGTTTGGCGAATATATCGCTCCGCCTTTGTCCCTAAACATCGCCCCCACGGCACCGACACTTGTTGTCGAAGGACAGACGTCGGACCTTATCGTGATCGCTTTTTACCCCGATGGCTCGGTGAGATCGGTAAAGGGAACAGAAAACGGGACGTTGTTGACCTCGAGCAATCCGGCAATCGCAAGCGTAACGCAGGACGGCGTGGTTACTGCACACAAAAAAGGGGAGGTCATCATCACCGCACGAAACGAAGGCTTGTTGGCCTCGACCGTAATTCGGCTGCTGATTCCCGACGATGCAGACAAAGACGGAATGACGGACCAATATGAGGTCGCCAATAAACTCAATCCCAATGATCCATCCGACGCACTCGTCGACTACGACGGTGATACCCTGACCAACCTTGAGGAATTTGTTCGCGGAACGAATATCTATTCGGTCGATTCGGACGGCGACGATATTCTCGATCAAGACGAAGAGGCGCTCTACGGCACCATCCCGTTCAAACCAGATACGGACGATGACGGGCTTATTGACGGGAAAGAAGTATTTTTGGGAACCAACCCACTTAACGCTGACACCGACGACGACGGCATTATTGACGGCACTGAAATTAGTTTTGGACTGGACCCACTTCAGTTTAATTTAACAACTACAGTTTCCGGAACAGTAGTCGATCAAACAGGCGCTGCGGTCGCGCTAGCGACCGTTATCGTGTTGGACAAGTTTGTTACATCCACCAACAGTGCAGGCGTTTTCACAATGCCATTTGTTGCCGCCGACCAAGGCAATATACGAGCAACAGCGCGGCGAATTCTGTCTGGAAAGGTGTTTGAAAACGTATCGTCCGAATTCGCACCCGTGTCGAATGGGATCACAAATGTGGGCGTTATCCAGCTCAAACCGCTGGTAGGAGTCGTTGCGGGAACCGTTTTTGGCCCTACAGGCAAGAAAGTTAAGAACGTCAACATTAAAATAGTGGCTCAACCATCGACGTCGGGCCCCATTGTTAAAAAGGGCGCTAAAAAGAAGGACGAACGATTTGTCAACTCAGGGATGGATGGCTTCTACTCCGCATCACAACTCGCACCGGGTACGTTGGTGCTTGAAGCCATCGATCCCAACACTGGTCTCCGTGCATACGCGACGGGGACACTACCGGAAAACGACTCGGTGGCAGTGGACATTCATCTGAAGCCCTCCGGTACTCTTCTCGGTACAGTTTTTAAAACCGATCTCACAACTCCGGTCGGACCTGCGGTACCAGTGTCCGTCATTTCCGGGCCAGGGAGCGCGTCCGACAATACCGACTTATTCAGCCAATTTCGGTTCGGTTACATGCCGCTTGGTGTGTACACGCTTGAAGCAAATGACGGCTCTGGTAATCGCGGACGCACAACCGCACAGATCACAAACACGAATCAAACCGTCAAGGCAAATATCAGCTATCTCGGCGTCGGAAGCATTATCGGAACAGTGAAAAGCGCTCTCGGTGCTGCAATACCAGGAGCCACAGTCAAACTGAACAGTCAAAGCATGTTCGGCGGCCAAGCCACAGCAATTACGAACGAAAACGGCGAATTTTCTTTCGACGACGTCTACGTCGGCAACTTTAGCGTTTCAGCAACCGATGCTGTTTCCGGACTTGGAGGCTACGTTAACGGCTCGATCGATGCGGATGGCGACGTAAAAATAATTGACGTCGTGTTAACACCCGCCGCCACCCTAGTTGGTACGGTATTTGAGGCAAATGGCTCGACTCCTGTTGTGGGAGCAAACATTACCTTAAATCCAAGTGGCCGCGTTACAACCAGTGGAAACGACGGAAAATATCAGTTTGACTATGTCACACTCGGGTCATACACGGTTGTTGCAACAAAGCCGTCAAACGGAGACAAAGGGCAGACGTTCAAAGTCCTAGACACGCCCGATGTGACATTTACTGCAAATGTCACTCTGAACGGCATGGGGTCAGTTGTTGTGACGGTAACCGACGCCGGTAACCTGCCGATGCCAAACGCAAAAGTTTCCCTATATGGCACCACTCAATACGGCGGATTTAAACAAGGAAACGCCGACGCAACTGGCAAAATCACATTTACAAATATTCCTGCCGGTGGATTTTCAGTGTCTGCAAACGACCCACAACAGTTGCTAGGTGGCTCGTTGTCATCAAGCGTGTTGGCGGGCGAAACCGTTAACGTAACAGTGAAACTTGAGCCCGCAGGTACAATTCAGGGCATTATCTATAATTCTGACGGCGCAACTCCGGCGTCGAACGTAAAAGTGAAACTTTCACCTACAGAACGGGTGTTCACAACTGGCACAGACGGAGTGTTCATTTTTGAACTCGTCGCGATCGCCAAAAGCCCATACAAATTGGGTGTTTACGATTCCGTAGGAACACTGCGTGCAGGCAAGTTTGGGTTGATTCTCAGCTCCCACGGACAGATTCTTAACCAGAATCTCACTATGACCGGATCTGGCTACGTTAACGGCTACGTACTCAATCCCGATGGCAGCCCCGTTTCCAACGCTAGCGTAACGCTTGATTCAGATGTGGAAGGCGCGCCCAATCAATTTTCGACAACCAATCTTTCTGGTTTTTACCAGATGTCCAATGTGCCACAAGGTACGTTCTCGGTGGTTGCGACCAAAACCAGCGAACAAAAAGCGGGTACCGCAGGTGGTTTCATGGCGTTCGATGGGCAAATCGTGCAAGTCGACATCGAGATGTCACAAAATCAATTGCCACCGCCGCCTCCACCGCCGCCAGGCCAATCACCCAGCGTTGTTAAATTAACACAATATTATGACGCCAACAACTTCGACTTTGGCGTGCAAAAAACCGGCGAGTTGCGCGACGGAACGACCGCCGTATTTCGTGGCGATAACGGCGCAAATCGCGGCGCGTCAGTTCTTTATGTTACCGGTTCGTCCGGCGAAGCTGAACTGTTTGTCGGAACCGGCGGAACCCTTGAGCTAGGGGGGCGCCAAGTTAGTATTCCCGGTAATGGTCCTGACGGCCTGAAAGTTACACGCAAGCTGTTTATACCGTTAGACGGCTACTTTGCGCGATACATGGACATCATTGAAAATCCAACCGGCGCCATGCAGACCGTAAGTGTTCGCCTCGACACACATTATCGCTACATCTCCGCGGTTACTGGCGGCTTTACCTATAATTACGAACCGCGGATCATTTCCACTGGTGGGGGCGACAACATTCTTGAAGCTGACGACGGCTGGGTTGTAGTCGACGACAACGTTGATGCGGATCCATTTCTAACATCGAATTTGCCCGCAGTTGCAATGGTATTCGACGGCGACGGGGCAGTCGATTCCGCGGATACGGCGGAGTGGACGTTGACCAGTAGTTATGGTCGGGCTCGCTTGGAGTGGCAGGATCTGGACATTGCACCGGGTACGAAAATCGTGTTGCTTCATTTCGTTGCCCAACAAACCAGCCGAAATTCCGCGCAAGCGACAGCACAACGTTTGTGGCAACTCCCGCCCGAAGCATTGACGGGAATGACGGCGACCGATATTGCAAACATCATAAACTTCGATGTACCCGCCAATGGCGTAAGTGGTCTCGCTTCCTTGCCGCCAATAGACGGAACTGTCAGCGGCACCGTTTTTGAAGGCGACGCTGTTACCACTGTTCCGTCCTGTTCTGTCACGTTCAAAAGTGATAGCCCGTACTACGGCCGTACTCATGTTCGCTGGACCAACGGAGCCGGAGATTATTCGCTCACCCCGACCTTGAACAACAACGGGTCAAGTGTTGCGGTACCTCGTCAGGGATACGTCGTCTACGCAAAACACCCGGTGTCAAACCAGTTGTCCGATAACAACAACGGTTCATTTCCTGATCCACTCAATGCATCTTCAACTGAAGACATTATTTTCAATGATTTGGGCCTGATACTCGGTGTCGTGAAACGCCCAGATACAACTGTCGTGAGCATCGGCACGGTTAAGTTAGAAGGAACGTCCGTTCTGTATCCGCTCACTGCCAACATCAGCCAGGATGGCGAATTCGGATTTTTCGGCCTTATTCCAGACTCTTACGTCCTAACCGCAACCGTTCCCAATCCGCTAGGCACGGGTCTCAAGGGTGTTGCGTCCGTCGCCGTTCAAGCGGGAGTCGCAACCCCGGTAACCATCGTGATCGAGCCGACCGGCATCCTTACGGGAACGGTATTTAGCGGCGCCGGTAGCCCCGCAGTCGGTGTTAACGTACAAGTAACAGCGAACGGCTTCTCTCGTTCTGTCAACACCGACTCCGGAGGTGCCTTCACATTCACGGATATGCCTCTCGGTATTTTCACGGTAAAAGCGACCGAACCAAAAACCGGAATTCCAGTGTCAGCAACGGTCCAGATCCTGGAAAACGAAACAACTGTGAAAAATCTGACGCTGGTCAGCCTTGGATCTGTGAAAGTAACGGCCAACTTTACAAACGGCCCACCCGCGACCAACGCAACAGTTCATATTTTGCGCGCACCAATTGGAAACTATTACACAAATGTTGGAAAAACCGACTTCTTTGGGAAATTAACAATCGAAAACGTTCCAGTTGGTTCGTTTACGGTGCGGGTATTTCACCCAACCAATGGAGCACTATTCGCGCAGGTCGCCGGCACCATGACATCTCACGGTCAAGTTGTGGATATTTCTGCGTTAGTGCCGATTGATCAACCTCCCACTGTAACGCTAACTGCCCCGATAGCAGGGCTGTCTGTATTCGAGGGAGCGTTATTCGGTGTCTCCGCCACAGCCACCGATGATCTCGGGATCAATAGGGTGGAGTTTTTGTCTAATGGACAAATTATTTCAACCGATTACGCCGCTCCATACTCCGCCTCAGTTAGCGTCCTGAAGCCCGCCGGAAGCGATACCGTCGCTATTTCTGCGCGCGCAGTAGACACTGCGGGAAACATGACAACATCAAGCGCGGTCAATGTTACCGTTATCAAAGACACAACATTGCCTGTGGTTTCGGTCACTGCACCTGCAGCGAATGCACAGTTGATTGAGGGAACAACCGTAAACGTGTCCGTCAACGCAACAGACAATGTAAGTGTCAAGTCGGTTGAATTTCTTGTAAACGGCGCTGTATTTGCGACAGACAGCGCTGCACCATTCGCCGCAAACTACTTTATTCCCACAAATTACGCCGACGGCGGAACAACACCGTTGACATTTACCGCAAATGCCGTGGACCCCGCCGGTAATATCGGAACAGGATCAGTCAATATTAATGTCGTTCCCGATCAGCCACCCACTATTACGCTTACTTCAGCACCTCTCAGCGGTTCGAATCTTATCGAAGGCACAAGTGTAGCGTTCAATTCAACAGCATCGGACGACGTTGGGGTGCAAGTTGATTTGGTTGTAAACGGAGCTGTCGTGCAAACCCGTACCCAGGCGCCGTTTAACTTTACATATGTCGTCCCCCAAGCAGATCAAGTAACGAATCCAATTTCGGTGTTCCTCAAGGCACGCGATACCCAAAATCAAACTGCACAAACTGCCACGTTAAGTTACACTATTATTGATGACGCGTTACCCACCGTTTCTGTAACAGCACCGTCTGCGGCCGCACAGCTAAAAGAGGGAACGACAGTAGCGATCACCGCGAACGCTTCCGACGATCTTGGCGTCACGAAAGTTGAGTTTTTCATTGACGACACTTCCGTCGGAATCGACGGGTCCGCGCCCTACACCGGTACCGGACAGATCCCATCTGGCGTTGGAGGTCAACCTGTTTCAATTCGCGCAGTTGCCACCGACACTATCGGCCAAACAAACACGGCAGAAATTCTACCGACTCGCCTTGATGATTTGATTGGCCCTACGGTTTGTACGATTACGTCACCGACAAACGCATCGATCATTTCCGTTGGCCCGAGCGACGTCATGATCGTAGTTGACTCTTCCGGAAGCGCGGGAGACTCGTCCGGAGCGGACGTCGACGGCGATGGGATCGTGGACAGCATTCTCAAAGCGGAGATTGTGGCTGCAAAAGAACTGTTAAACTTTTTGGATTCAACGACAACGAAAGTCGGTGTTGTGGAATTTGAATCCAACGCATTTCTGCGGCAGGCGTTAACCCATGATTTCTCCAAAGCCGAGGCTGCCCTGAACTTAATTTTGTCCGGCGGCCCCAGCGGTGGAACAAACTTTGTAGCCGCAATGCAAGTAGCGACCAACGAGTTGGTGGGCCTAAATGGCCGTCGAAGCGCCATTCCCGTTCAATTGTTCATGTCTGACGGCTCCGCAACCGCTCCGACCGCCGAACTCACCCGCGCCAAAGACGGCGGAATTATTGTCAATACTTTTGCGGTGGGTGCGAGTGCTTCCTCCACGATTCTGTCTCAAATGGCGCAAGAAACGGGCGGGGTTTTTACCCAGGTGACCAATCCATCTCAGTTGGTTGATATTTTGCCAAGTATAGCCTTGTTTGGCTTAGACGCCTTGGGCGTTGGTGTTAATGCCGTTGACGAAACGGCAGTCAAAAAGGTTGAAATCCACGCGTTCTCAGAGGACGGAACACTAGATATCACCGTAACAGACACAAAGGCACCATTTACCGGTGTCATTCCCCTGCCAAACATTGCTACCTCGATCGAAGTCACCCTGATTGCTACCGCTTACGATTTTGGCGACAACGCGTTGGAATCCGCTCCAGTCGTGGTTACAATCTTGCCGGCAGTAAACGACCCGGAAATCGTGAAAATCAATCCAATGATTGGCGCCGCAAACGATACGGTAGAAATATTCGGTAAGTTTATGGAACCGTTGGCCAATAATAATACGGTTACATTTAACGGAATAACAGCCAACATTACCAGCGCATCCAAGATCAAATTGGTTGTAAAAGCACCCGTATCCACGTCTGGGCCGGTTGTCGTAACCTGCGAGGGTATTGAATCAAACGGCGTCGTATTTCAGTACGACGCAGATAAAGACGGGTTGGTTGATGAAACAGAGGTGACCCTTGGTACCAACCCCAACGATACCGACACCGACGATGACGGGGTCAATGACGGCGTAGAAGTGCTGACAACGCAAACAGATCCACTCAACTCCGACACCGACGGCGACGGGCTCTTGGATGGATTTGAAGTGACATATGGCTTTAACCCGCTGGTTCCAGGTCAAGAAGGGCAAGATCCTGACAACGACGGATTGGATAATCTCGGGGAACAGTCGGCCGGTACACATCCGTTGGACAACGACACCGACAATGACACATTAACGGACGGCGCGGAGGTCAACACTCACGGCACAAGCCCATTGTTGGTTGACACTGACAACGACGGATTGACGGATCCATTCGAAATCAACAATGGGCTCAATCCGCTGGTGCCCGGTGACGGCTTATTGGATCCTGATAACGACGGCCTTACTAACTTAAAGGAACAACAAAACAACACCAATCCAAACAATCCAGATACCGACGGCGACACGTTGTCTGACGGGCTGGAAGTCAATACACACGGAACAAACCCAACAAAAGTCGACACAGACAATGACGGATTGAACGACAATATCGAATTGGGACTGGGAACAAATCCGAAGGTCTTTGATACCGACGCCGATGGACTGGGTGATGGTGCAGAAGTCAACACACACAACACCAATCCGTTGGTAAAAGACAGTGACGGCGATACGTTGTCCGACGGAACGGAAGTCAACACATACGGCAGCAACCCATTGTCGACCGATACTGATAGTGAAGGTCTGTTGGATAACCAAGAGGTCCAATACGGAACGAACCTCAAAAATCCGGACACTGACGGCGATACGTTAACTGACTACGAGGAGATTTTCATCTTCCTCACCGATCCGAAAAAAGCCGACACATGCGTTATCAAAGTATGCGATGAAAATGGTTGTGTACTTGAGCAAGACCCTGACCCATTCTGCTGCGCAATTTCCAACTACGACGAACCGTTCAGCGGTATCGACAACGCAGGCTACACCTTTGAGGGTGGTGGCGGCGGCTGTACGTGGCAAGTTCGAACGACCGGTCAGAAACACTCCGAACCCGCCGCGTTGTGGTATGGAAATCTTGCAACGAACAACTTCAACTGTGGGACAACCAGCGGAACGGCCCGATCGCCGCTGATCACGTTGCCTAATCGCGACGGCAACCGGATGACTTTCTGGGTATGGATGGATACCGAACACACCATGTCATACGACCAACTACGTGTTCGCGTTAAGGTTTTAGGCGGGAGCACAACAGAAGTATGGACCAAACAAAGTTATATTAACGGCGGTGGTCCTTCGCAATGGCGCGAGCAAGAGGTCATTCTCGACGGATTCAAAGGCAAAACCGTGCAGTTGGAGTTCTTCTTTAACTCTGTCGACGGAATTGGCAACAGCGGGCAGGGGACATATGTTGACGATATCTTGATCACCGCTTCATGTCCGGAAACTCCCTGCACGGAGGATTCCGACTGTGCCGATGCGACTGCGTGTACCACTGATACATGCGGAGGCGAAATAGGATGTCTGAACACGTTCCTTGTTTGTAACGACAGCACGGCATGCACCACGGATTCATGTGACCCGACGCTTGGGTGTGTCTTTAACCCAATCATTTGTAACGACAACAACGCATGCACTACCGATTCATGTGATCCGCTCACAGGGTGTAAATTCACTGCGGCTGTCTGTAACGACAACGATCTGTGTACAACCGACACGTGTAATTCCACCACGGGATGTGTTTTTACACCAATGAACTGTTCGGACAACGATGATTGTACAATTGATGGCTGTTCGGAAGGTGTTTGTAGTTACATGTTCGAGCAAACGCCTGAGTGTTGCCTGGTGGAAGACTATGCTCAGAACTTTGACACTGCGTCGGATTTCGTCGTTCAAAACAACAACGACTTTTCTAAATGGCAGGTATTTACAACGGGATTGGCGTTCTCGGCGCCGAACGCTCTGTACTATGGAAATACGGCAACGTTAAACTACAACAACGGCACAACGAATGGCAGTGCTTCAACTCCATACATGGAGCTTGCCGATTATGAGGGTAGTCGACTTGTCTTCCGAGCCCGCCTTCACATAGACACCTTTTATGATAAGTTAACGCTGTTTGTAGATGAGGTTCAGGGGCCAAATCTTCCGGACATTTCGACTGAGGTATGGACGCAACAAACTTATTTTGCGCAAGGTCCGCAACAGATTTGGCGAAAACAAGTTGTTTCTTTGGACGCGTTCCAAGGAAAAACGGTTCGTTTCCGATGGTTCTTTGACACGCAGAATTCTTCAAGCAACAGCGGTCAAGGTATTTTCCTCGACAACGTCGCGCTGGAGATCAATTGCGATGCCGTTGATTCCGATGAAGATGGGCTTTCTGACACCCAAGAACCCAACTATGGCACGGATCCAAACGATCCAGACACAGACGACGACGGGTTGTTGGACGGATTTGAAGTTGCAAATGGTTTTGATCCTCTAAATCCCGGCGATGGAGGAAATGATCCAGATAACGATGGACTCGACAATTTAGCAGAACAAGCCGCCGGCACGGATCCCAACAACCCCGATACTGACGACGATGGTTTAACCGACGCCGAGGAAATCAACGGTACATATGGCCCAACCACCGACCCGCTTAATCCAGATGGCGACTACGACGGCCTGAGTGACGGCGACGAAGTGATTACGTACGGCACCGATCCCGCGGACTCCGATTCGGATGACGGAGGGCGAACTGACGGGGAAGAGGTCAATATCGACGGTACGGATCCGCTCAACGGCACGGACGACGTCTACTGTGGCAACGGAACATGCGACGGAGAAGATCATTGTCGTAACTGTGAGGTGGATTGTGGTCCTTGCCCACTGTGCGAAGTACCAACCTGTGCAGACCCAACTCGCACTTTCTTTGTAGGCGGACCCAATGCCAACGCGTGTGATACGATTACTGACGAAGCGACCTGTCTGACTGCTTATCACGTCGGACAACACGGAGCGACCACTTGTCACTGGTTCGGCAGCGGCTGTTATGGTTGCGGACCAGGAAACACCAATGGCGGAAACACACAATGTGTCAACACGTGTGTCACCGCAGATGCCCCGGCGCCGCCGTGTCCCAATGACCCCAGCCGTACCATTTTTGTAGGTACGATGTACGATAGTCCATGTCACACGTACGCCAACGACCCCGTCAATTGCGCGAAAGCATATCATTGGGGTTACGGCCCAAATCCGACATCCTGCTGGTATGATTTCACCGCCAACGACTGCCGAGGATGCGGTAAAGAAAATCAAGACGATGGTGTCTGTACGGATACATGCTCCCCGCAACCAATTTGCGAAGGTGACCCAAGCCGCACGATTTATAAACCCGGTCCTTACGAAAGTGGTTGTTTTGACTTCAACAACAAAGAAGATTGTGAAAAGGCCTACCACATGGGGAAATCGGGAGTCGCGTCGTGCGCCTGGGATGAGGAAGGCCAGCAGTGCTACGGTTGTAATGATCGAAACGAATCGGGCACAGGTTGGAACACAGCCGGTTGCGTAAACGAATGCCGGTTGTGCAACAAACCATATTGCAATAACGGCGAGGTCTGCAGCGGTACGACAGCCTGCACTGACGGCGTATGTGTAGGCAACAAAGTGATGGTGTGTTCAGATGTACCGAACGACTGCGATGACAACGACGCATGTACTGTAGATTCCTGTGATCCGGAACTCGGCTGTATCAACACACCCATCGACTGCGACGATGGCAATGCCTGTTCGCAAGATGCGTGCGATCCGGGGTTTGGGTGTTACGCTGTGGGTAGCGGCGGTGACTTCTTCGAAGACTTCGAATCCGGAGCACTTGATTGGACAACGGAGACCTTAAATAGCAGCGTCATCGGATGGCAACTTACAACTGCGTCTGGTGGTTTTGCACCCGTGGACTTCGGCACAACGGTATACGGAACACCAAACAACGGTGGTACATTGGGCTATGAATTTAGCGCGTTGACGAGTCCCATTTTAAACACATCTGGAGGCGGTTCGTTGTCGTTCTTAACTTACCAGTCGAACGAAAGCGGAGGGTTCGACGCCGAGCAGGTTGAATACTCTCCGGACGGTGGATTGTCTTGGGCTGTGTTGATTTCGTCGTCGGATCCGGTGTGGTCTATCCAGCAACAATGGATCCCGGTTTCAGTCGAAATACCCACTGAACTCGGGTCGACAACGGCAAGAATCCGATTCGTTTATAACACCGGAGACGGATGTTGCGGACCTGAGGACATCGTGGGATGGTTTGTCGACGATATTCAAGTCCTGTCGGTTATGGGTGGCAATCCATGTGACGACAACAACGCGTGCACCACGGACATTTGTGATCCGGAAGTGGGTTGCAGCCACGAAGCCGTCGATTGCGACGATCTCAGTATTTGTACAACGGATAGCTGTGACCCAGATATCGGATGCATCAACAACCCAGACCTGTGCGACGACGGTGATGCGTGTACAAACGACTTGTGTGACGCTGACTTGGGCTGTCAGGGCACCGAACCGTTGATTTGTGACGACGGCGATGCATGTACAATGGATAGTTGCGACACAGTACTCGGATGCATGTTTGACGCGGTCGACTGTGACGACGCCGATAATTGCACGTTGGATTACTGCGACACAAACTTTGGTTGCTCATACTTTGACGATAGTTGTGACGACGGAGATTTTTGTACGGTTGATTCCTGTGGACTGGAAGGATGTACTCACGAGCCATCTCTGTCCATTGAGTGTCTGGTGGATTCCGATGGAGATGGGTTGTCTGATGACGACGAGGCATTACTCCAAACTGATCCGTTTGATCCTGATACTGACGAGGACGGACTGCTGGATGGGTTCGAAGTCAACAACGGGTTTGACCCACTGGCAGGCGGCGAAGAGAATCTGGACGACGATAGCGATGGGCTCACTAACTTAGAAGAGCAAGACCTGGGTACCGAACCGCTGGTGGACGATACAGACGGAGATGGTTTGCTGGATGGCGAAGAAGTCTTAACGACCTTAACCGATCCGAACAATCCTGATACTGACGGGGACAATCTGGCAGATGGGGACGAAATCGCAACTTTTGGTACGGATCCAACGCAGATCGACACCGACGCCGGCGGGCGCACGGACGGACAGGAGATTTTGGCAGACGGAACGGACCCCACGGACGGAGGCGATGATTTCGCGTGCGGAAACGGCACTTGCGATGCGCCAGAGTCCTGTGGAAATTGTCCCGTAGATTGCGGCGAATGTCTAGACTGTGATCAACCCACCTGCGACGGTGATCCCACAAGGACCATTTACGCGGGTCACATGTTGGATAGTTCGTGCCAGAAGTTTGATAACGATCAAGCCAACTGCGAACTCGCGTACCACAAGGGAAACAAAGGTGTTTCATCTTGCTTCTACGACACGGATAGCGGTAATTGCCGCGGTTGTGGTCTTTCGAACGAAAACGACGGGGCGTGCGTCAACACCTGCGGCACTCCGGTTGCGGTTTGCGAGAACGATCCGTCTAGAACCCTGTATGTCAAAGGACCGTATTCCAATGCCTGCCAAACCTACAACGGTCAACCGGCTTCATGCCTCGCGGCATTCCATCACACATGGAATGCTGAGACGGCTTCCTGTTGGTATGACTTTGCAACAGATGAATGTCGTGGTTGTGGTGGATATCGCGAAGGGGATGGACAATGTACCAACACATGTGCGCCGAGCGTCGTGTGCGAAGGCGATCCAAACCGCACCGTGTTCGCTGGGTACGGCGGCAGTAACGCCTGCCAACAGTACACCGATCAGCAGAGTTGCGAGCAAGCATATCATTTGGGCCAGAGCGGGCCAGCTTCCTGCCAATGGGATGCCGAGGCTGGGTGCAGGGGTTGCGGTACATTCCGAAGAGGACAGGCTGGCGACGGAGTCTGTGTCAATACTTGTGACGTTTGTTCCATTCCGCCGGACGGCTCGACTCAAGCACTGGCGGCGCAAAGCTGTTACGAGATCTCACAAAATACCGTAGTCATGGGCATAGGCTACTATTGGATCGATTCAAACGGCGGCAGTACCGACGACGCGGTCTATACGGCCTGCGACTTTACGACAGCCGGGGGAGGATGGACAAAAGTCAATGATTTAAGTGAAGAACAGGTCAACGCGTTTTTTAGCGGGGGGCAGCAAATGCTCAAGTGTGACGACCAAGGATTTGGCCATATCGTATCGCCTGAGTTATCCGCCCAATGGAGCTGGAGCGGCCCCATGCAAAAGGTAGCAGGGGTTTGGATGGTTAACGGTTTGCCCTTGCTGTGTGGGGACAATCCGGAGGGTAATGGGGCCTGTTTATCTTCTTGGGGGTTCGGCTGCAGCGACGGCCCTGGAGGAGTCAACAAGCTGTACCCTGGCTTGGTGGATACGCCCTCGTTACAATGCGGCGGCACATCAACCGCCCATACTCAAAACATGTTTTCTATCTGTGGCGACAATAACTACTCCGGCTACACGATTTGGGTACGCGAAATCTTTATTCCGCCACCACCGCCGCCCGAAAATTAAGATAAGTTCGAAGGCCGGCACCCAGTGCTTTCCTAAAAGTGATCTGTGGCTCACTCCACCATACATCCCCTATAATGAATTCTCATGGAGGACCCGTGCGTATCTTGCATTCCATGATCCGCGTTGGTGATCTCGACCGTTCGTTGACGTTTTACACCCATGTGCTGGGTATGTCGTTGATTTCGCGCAAAGATTATCCCGCGGGAAGGTTTACGCTTGCGTTCGTGGGCTACGGTTCCAATCCTGAGCACGCCGAGATTGAACTCACTCACAATTGGGATCAGAACCATTACGATCTGGGAACAGGTTTTGGCCACATCGCGCTAGGGGTCTCTGATATCTATCGGCTGTGCGATAATATAAAAGCCGCTGGTGGTAAAATAACACGAGAGCCAGGTCCCATGAAACACGGGACGACGGTTATTGCGTTCGTCGAGGATCCGGACGGATATAAAATCGAATTGATCGACGAATCCTCGCGAAAACGCATCGGTCCTGAAATGGTCTCCGAAAACGTCTCCGCCAATTGATTCGCCTTTTCACATCGTAGGTGGTTGGTGTAGTGTCGGGCGTAGCAAGTGCGGCTCAAATGAGGAGTAAATGATGTCAACCAAGCGCAAAAACAGTTTTCACAGCCATACCACCCTCATGGTCGGAGGCAAAGCGTACCGAATCGCCAATCTGACGGCTCTGCGCACAGCCAATATAGGCAATGTCGATCGTCTACCGTATTCTTTACGCATACTGTTGGAAAATCTGCTTCGTAACGAAGACGGAATCACAGTAAACCAAGAAGATATCGTAGCTCTTGCATCCTGGCGGCCCGAAAATGCCGCAGATCGCGAAATTGCGTATAGGCCGGCGCGGGTGTTGTTGCAAGATTTTACAGGTGTTCCGGTCGTGGTCGATCTTGCGGCGATGCGCGAAGCGGTGGTTCGCATGGGAGGTAACGGCGCTTTTGTGAATCCACTACAACCGGTCGATCTCGTAATTGACCACTCTGTACAGGTCGATTATTTCGGCACGTCGCAGGCTTTCGATCTGAACAAACGGAAAGAATACGAAAGAAATACTGAACGTTACGAATTTTTGCGCTGGGGGCAAACCGCATTTGATCGCTTTCAAGTGGTTCCACCAGGAACCGGAATTGTTCATCAAGTAAACTTAGAGTACCTCGCGCAGGCTGTTCTGCAAGACACGGACCCGGAAGGCGAAACGTGGGCCTATCCGGACACACTGGTGGGAACCGACTCACACACCACCATGATCAACGGACTCGGTGTTCTTGGGTGGGGTGTTGGGGGCATTGAGGCGGAAGCCGCAATGTTAGGACAACCCGTTGCTATGTTAATTCCTGACGTGGTGGGATTTCGTATGGTTGGTCAATTACCAACGGGTGCCACCGCGACCGATCTTGTCCTAACTGTTACAGAAATCCTGCGTCGAAAAAAAGTGGTCGGAAAATTCGTTGAGTTTTTCGGCCCAGGCATTGCCCAACTAGGAGTTGCCGACCGAGCCACAGTTGCCAACATGGCTCCGGAGTACGGGGCAACGGTCGGATTCTTTCCAATTGATGCGTTAACACTGGACTTCTTGAGGTTTACTGGCCGCAATGAGGACGTAATCAATCTGGTCGAAGCCTATTGCAAAACTACGGGATTGTTCTATTTGCCGGAAAACCCGGAACCTCTTTTCACTGAAGTTGTGGAATTGGACTTGTCCACGGTCGTCCCGTCAATAGCCGGCCCGAAACGGCCACAAGATCGTATACCGCTTGCTGAATCAAAAAAGTCATTTCGGAAAGCACTGGTTGCGGCACTTCAACCGAAGTTAACCGACGCCGATCCTCACAAAATTGACGCTTATGTGAATGGCGAATCACCTTCGACAGATCTAACGGCCATCGTCAAAACCACTCTGGTAGAATCCGGCGACAGTAGTTTTGAAATGCCACAAGGAGCAGTAACAATCGCAGCGATAACAAGTTGTACCAACACATCCAACCCCAGCGTGATGTTGGGCGCTGGTTTGTTGGCCCAAAAAGCAGTTGCACGGGGGCTGCGTACCAAGCCGTGGGTCAAAACAAGCCTCGCACCAGGTTCGACTGTTGTTACTGATTATCTTGCAAGGGCCGGCGTGTCCGAAGCGCTGGATGAACTCGGATTTCAGCTAGTAGGTTACGGATGTACGTCATGTATCGGCAACTCGGGACCATTGCCGGAAAACATCGTGTCAGGGCTACAGCGATCAGATTTGGTCGCAGCCGCAGTTCTGTCGGGCAACCGCAACTTTGAAGGACGAGTAAACCCACATACCCGCTTAAATTACCTTGCGTCACCTCCACTTGTGGTTGCTTACGCATTGGTTGGGCATATGGACGTCGATTTCGAAACCGATCCAATCGGTTATGCAAATGATGGAACGCCTACTTATTTACGCGACATCTGGCCTTCCCGGGATGAAATCAGCGTAGCAATGAGTACCGCCGTCACGGAGTCGCAATTCCGTCAGCAGTATCAGAACGTGTTTTCTGGGGATAATGAGTGGAAAAACCTTCCTATTCCGACGGAAACCCAGTACAAGTGGGATGAAGCAAGTACATATATTAGAAATCCGCCGTTTTTTGATGGACTTGCATCTGAGCCAACTGAACCTGTCGACATAACGAACGCACGGGTTCTAGCGTTGCTTGGGGACTCTGTAACCACTGACCACATTTCACCGGCGGGCAACATTCCCGCCGGCGGTCCGGCAGGAAAGTACTTGATCGCCCACGGTGTAGCCCCAAAGGACTTTAACTCTTTTGGCGCGCGGCGCGGAAATCACGAAGTGATGATGCGGGGTACTTTTGCGAATATCCGCATCAAAAACTTGCTGGTGCCTGGGGTTGAAGGTGGCGTAACACGCCATTTGCCGACCGACGAACAAATGAGCATTTACGATGCATCCATGCGTTATCAGGCGGACGCCATTCCGCTCATCATTGTTGCCGGTAAAGAGTACGGAACCGGTAGCTCACGGGATTGGGCGGCAAAGGGTACGGCGCTTCTCGGAGTTCGAGCGGTCATTGCCGAGAGTTTCGAACGAATTCATCGCAGCAATTTGGTCGGTATGGGGGTGTTGCCGTTGGAATTCATTGATGGCCAAAATGCGGCATCTCTGGGTCTAAGCGGCGAAGAAACCTTTACTATCAGCGGCATAGCTACTGATTTGAAACCACGAAAGAGGCTGACTGTCCGCACCTCAACCCAAACCTTCGAAGTTCTGTGCCGAATTGATACACCCGTTGAGGTGGACTACTACCGCCATGGTGGTATCTTGCAGTATGTGCTTCGCCAACTTCTCCAAAAACGGTAATCCAGAAACTTCAGCAACAGGCGATAAACATGCGTCCATGGGTTTGTAGGGCAAGGTCATGAAGCGGTTTGCCGGAGCCGCAGACCGGAACAAAGGCCCAATTCTGGAGGTATTAAAAACCGTGCTTCCGACACGTGGAGTTGTGCTGGAAGTGGCCAGTGGAACGGGTCAACACGCAGCATTTTTTGCGGAGCATCTTCCGCACCTTGACTTTATCCCCAGCGACGCCGACCCCGAAGCGCTCGCAAGCATCGAGCAGTGGCGTAAAGATACCAACCTTCCAAACCTGCACCAACAACGATTGCTTGATGTCCTCAACCCAGATTGGCCAGTGACCGAGGTTGACGCAGTTCTATGCAGCAACATGATTCACATCGCGCCCTGGGCGTGCGCCGTAGCATTGATAAATGGCGCTGCTCGAGTTGTTTCCGACGGTGGATTACTCATTTTGTATGGGCCGTTCAGCGAAAACGGTCACTTTGCTGCTCCCAGCAACGCCGAATTTGACCAATCGCTGAGAGAGAGAAACCCACAATGGGGCGTTCGCGATTTGCGTGTAGTCGAGTCGACGGCAGCCGCCGCTGGGTTTTGCCTTCAGGGTGTCGTCCAGATGCCGGTAAATAATCTCACGCTGATATTTCAGAAGGTACAGCAATGAAACCCACCAGGCGTATTAATTCACCAGCAGATCATCACGCCGGCTTCCGAAGTGCACGCCGTGCCGTCATGGCGTTAATCTGTATGCATATTATCGTTGCATCTTGGGTATTCGTCGGCTGCAGCACGGATGGCAACACCTCTTTGCTTCAGGACATCACAAATGCCGACACCACCAACGACTTCGGGCTCAGCGACGTCGATACCGTAGAAGCTGATTCTGAAGTTGCGTCCAGTCCGGATATTTTAGTCGACACAGATGATAACTTAGTGGACATCAAATCCGAAACCGACCTTGGAAACAGCTCAGATATTGGAGATGAGTACCCGCCGGCCATCAACCGCACATTTCCCGAAGAGTTCTTATTTGGCTCCGCGGTTGCTGGATTTCAAGTAGACATGGGGTGCCCAACTTTGTCGTCGGCACAATGTGACGACACACAATCCGACTGGTATCAGTTCAGCACGGACCCAGAAACCATCGCAAAACCAGGAAATTATCTTAGTGGACAGGACCCTGCCAAAGTTGGTCCGGGACATTGGGAGTTGTACGAAAACGACTACGATCTAGCAAAAGACGTGCTTCACAATAACGCACATCGATTCAGCGTTGAGTGGAGCCGTATTTTTCCTACAGCTACCGACGGAACGAATGGCTACGACGCTTTAAAGGCCATCGCAAATCAAGACGCAATTGATCACTATCACAAACAATTGCAATCACTTCGCAGTCGCGGACTTGAACCCCTGGTGACGTTAAATCACTACACACTGCCAATCTGGATTCACGATGCGGTGGGCTGTAACAACAACATCAAAACCTGCAGTCCCAAGGGATGGGTAGATAAAGATAGAACAGTCAACGAAATAGCAAAGTTTGCAGGATTTGTAGCCAAAGAATTCGGAGCTGAAATCGATTTGTGGGCCACCCTGAATGAACCTTTTGCCATTGTGCTGCCCGGATACATCTATCCGCAGCCGGATCGCACGAATCCTCCCAGTGTCGCGTTGGCTCTTGAAGAAGCACGTACGGTCTTGTTGGCTCTTATTTACGCCCATGCACGTATGTATGACGCGATACACGAAAACGACACGATCGATGCAAACGGGGATAACGTAGGAGCATCGGTTGGAGTGGTTTACGCCATGGCGCCCGTGCGACCGAAAAACCCACAGAATCAATTGGATATTGAAGCTGCGAAAAACGTGTTCTATTTATGGAACATGGTATTTCTCAACGCAGTCGCATTGGGGCAACTTGACGACAACCTCGACGGAGTGTCGGAACCCGTCGCAGACCTTGCCAACCGCATGGATTACATTGGCATCAATTACTACACACGCATTACAGTTGAAGGCACGGAAACGTCTGCATTGCCAGCACTTTCTCCACTCGCCACGTTTAACCCATTTACATTGGAACCCTGGGAGGACTATCCACGGGGCATCTACGAGATGATCCAGATCGTAGATCAAGATCTAAAGTTACCAACTATAGTTACTGAAAACGGAAGCGACACCAAAGAATCGTCCAGAGGCGCAGGAGACGGAGAAACCGTCGCTGCCAGCTATCTTACCCGACATCTGGCTTGGGTTCACCAAGCGCTCGCGGAGGGAGCCGATGTCCGAGGATATTTTTACTGGACGTTACTCGACAACTTTGAATGGAACCACGGAATGGACATCAGAATGGGGCTATTCGCCGTGGATCCCGACAATCCCACAAAAACCAGAGTAATGCGTGAAGCGGCATCTGTTTTTGGAGAAATCGCAAAAAACAAACTTATTTCGGTACAGCAACAGCAGAAATTCAGAAAAGATCAGTAACAACGCAATCGCCAGACGGACCAGAATTACACAACCACATCCAACATCTGTGACCTGGTGATATAATCTTCTAAGTGTGCCGCGAATTCGTCGATCAACAAATCGAGTTCAATGGTAACTAATCCCTCTTCGATTCGAGTGATTGTGCCGCTGAGGGGAATTTCTCGGTCTAACGCGAGCAATACACCACTCCACGATGACGACAGACTGCTAGGTCGACCCGGGAGGTCAGGAACCGAAAGCCAAACTGCCGATAACTGGCGCACCGGGATTTGAGTGCCGTCGTCCATACGAACATAGCAGGGCAATGCAGCAGGGGGCTCCACCACATATTTCGCGCGACGGTTGTTGGCGATGAGCCCTTCCAAAGTATCGTAAATTTCCGACGATAGCTCCGAATCCTCACTTTCCAACACCAAATCCCGCAGTCTTTTCATAGCTTTCTGCGTTCGAATGATGTTGGCGCGCATTTCCTCCATACGACGGCGATCTCGGCGGATTTTGTCGCCCACAACTTCCAACAAGTTATGATAAAACGGAAAGGCAACGTCACCATAGTCTTCAAAAAAGTTCATCAGGTCCGCTTTGGTGACCCGAAGAAGCTCACAGGGTTCGATCGCAATAGCCGTCGTATAGCGGCGGATTCCCGTCAGTGAACCCAACTCACCGATTGGTGCGGGTGGGTGGAGGTGGTACCCCGGCTCGCCTTCTTCGCGCAGCGCAATTTCACCCTTAATAAGCACATAAAAGTGGGTCGGCTCAGACCCGGCCTCAAAGAGGACATCACCCTTCTGGAGCGTTTGTTGCTCAAACGCCCCAAGAAGCTGTGTCATGTGTTCGTCAGTAATCCCTTGAAAAAGGGGAATGGAGCGTAACTCGGATACCGAAACCGACATGAAGCCTCCCGCACGTGCCTCAAATTCAATGAACCCACCGACAATGTGTCTTGCATAAGCCATACCGGCTTTGTCAAGTGCGCACGATCTATCACGGCAAGTTTTGTAATACCAGCACTGCATTCATTTTTTTCGTACGTGACGCAAAAATCGACCAAGAACGGGCCGCGGATCATTGACAATTACACCGGCTACTTGCCACCTTTCTAGCTGACTCACAGCGTTGAGTCGCCAAACTGCAGCGTTGTTGTGCGTCGGCCCACGACGAATTTTCACCAGAAATCCGACATATTTGTAACGAAAGAGAGCAAATTTCACCATAAATATGACATATCGAGTCGCAATCAATGTCACTGTGCGAAATTTCTAGTGTTTTCTCTAGCTGCTGCAACAATGATGCGGTTTGATTTTCGGCAAGAATCATCGCCGACACATTTGGCGACTCCGCAGCGGTTGGCGCTTGCGCCGCGCATGCCCCACTGAGCCAACATGTCACGACCCACCATTGCCGTTTCATAGGCTGTCTCCTTTTTCGGCCGAGTGTCTCGCGAGTTTCTCCAGCAAGAGTAGATTCAGCCGTTGCGCCTCCAAATACGCATCCGAAGCGAGCCGATCGTTCCCGATGCGTTCGAGCGCCATTCCTCGTAGAGCCCAACAACGAGCAGTAAACAAATCATTTCGAAGCCCTTCGTTGAGGCACAATTCGGACATTCGCAAAGCCGACTGTGGATCGTTTACCGCCAATTCCAGCCGTCCCAACAACTCGAACGTAGACTGCATCACGATTCGTGCGTCATCAGCAGCAATCAACTCTGGCGGTGTAAGTTCCACAAAATTCTGTAGGATAACAATTGCCTTAAACGGCTCCCCTATTTTCGCATAAGCGGTGGCCCGCTCCTTGGCCTGCCTTCCCTGTTCGAGCCACTCTGACGTTTTGGACCGGTCAGCGCATCCCAAAATGAGCAAAATTGAGCACAAAGTGAGTGACATGCAGCGGGTGTTCACGGTTCTACTTCCCGATACCGTAAAAGTAACGTGTTCATTACCGACGCATCGTATTCTTCCCATAATTCGTCGGCGCGGAAATCGGAACCATTTGCCATTGTTCGTTTCGACTCGGCCAGCAATAGCTCGGTAGATGGAACCGGCAACTGAGTGGGCGCGGGAAGGCTTGGCTGCCACCGGAACACCAACACGATTAGTCCGGCGACACTAGCGGCAGTACCCAATGGCACCAGCCAGATACGCCACCACGGTGTTACCGGTGGCTCGACCGAAGTCGCTTTCAAGACACGTTGCCACTGTAACTCAACCTCATGATCCTTTAGGTCTGAACGAAAAGCACTGTTCAACAACCCTACGATTTCGAGTTCGTCCTTACAAACCTCCTGTGGAACAAGTGGTTTCCCATCAAGCGCCTCCGCCAATGCCCGCGCTGCTTCTTTTTCATCGATAGTCGGTGGTTCGTGGTTCACGCTTCACTCCGTCGGCTGGTTTCGTACGACCCATAGGTCACGAAAAGACCTCAGCGCACGTAGCAATAGCACGTCAAACGTGCCGAGCGAAATCGCCAAGTCGTGCGCACAATCTTGTCTGCTTTTGCATTCCAGAAAACGTAATCGAATCGCCTCTCGATATCGTGGGCTGAGTTGCTGTAGTGTTTCCCGAACCTGCGCACTCAACTCCTTACGTTGTAACAAATCCATCGCACCTAGGTCAGCGTCGGTTTGTTCAAGAGCTGCGTGACCAGAACTCCACATCGCGGTCACGTCGGTGGCCCAACGACGAAATCGTCGATCTACACGTAACTGATCGTATGTCTTGTTGGCAGCAATTCGGGCAATCCAAAAGAAAATGCTTTTCCCGCGGTCATTGTAAGTGTGAAGTTGTTCCCAAACCGTTCGAAATGTTTCTAACAACAAGTCCTCTGCCACAGCACGATTTCCGACCCGCGGTAATATAATCGACGCAAATATTTCGCCGGCGAACCTATGATAGATCTTGGCGAATGCCTTACGATTACCTGTTCGGCAAGCCGCAATCCACTTTCGTTCTTCTTCAAGTCGGGCTTCGTCTTCAAACACGCATTGTCATGGTCCGGAGTATTTTCCGAAACGTCAAGCCCGTCCCTTTTAGAAACGTGCCTCTATCAGCTTAACTTACATCATCCTGCTAACTTACTAATTTTTACGCCAGTTTTACCATTCGCCGCACTGAATTCAACGAATATCGCCGAGTTGGAGAACAGAACTGTGCGGAACGACCCGCCTACGTGTGCTTGTCGGTCGGCAAAAGTGGTCAATCTCTTGGGTACCCTAGTGTCTTGACATTGCTTCATGATCGTCGACTGTGTACAGTGACTACGATGGAGGAGATGAATATGCAAAAAAGAAAGTTGCCCTTACTAAGGATAGTTGTGTTGTTGGGAACCGCCGGGCTGTGTCATACGGGGTGTGGTGACACGGAAATAAACGAAACGAATGTCGGCGAAGAACTGACAGACGACGATGTACAGGAAACCAGCGCCGCAATTTTCGCGGGTGCATCTCAATGCAAAGTGACTGCGGTAAAGGCAGCGGGGTGTTACCCAGAAAAAAAATGGTACACATTTGCTGAAGGAAAGTGCTCTGGAAAAGGTTTGACGCTGTCCAAGTTCGCGCCCATTGGAGCCTGCGAAACCGGCCTGGTGGGAATTGAATTTGTTTGCTGCCCAAGTTCTGCTAATGAAAGCGGAACCGGCGACACTCAGCCGGACGCACCCGCAAATACGCCCAAACCAATCGCCGAGCAGGACTGCAGCGTTCACTCTGCAGGGGGTCCAAACGTATGCCACTCTGAGGAAATGTGGAAAAAACAAACATCGCTCGCATGCGCGGAACAAGGATTATTATTTGGTAAGATAAAACTCGGCGGTGAGTGTAAAGGTGGTTTTAGCTACGCTAAATTTACTTGCTGTGCTGGCGCTCCCCCCCCACCGACGACCCAGCCGGCATGTGCGGAGCACAAAGTCGATATCAACGCCTGCAAAGATGCCGCAGCGTGGAAAGAAAGTTTGACCAAAATGTGCCTCGAAAAAGGTCAAAATTTGGCAAAATTTGAACCCTTGGCACAATGTGCAAGCGGTGGATTCTCCGGAGCGATATTTGTATGCTGTAGTTCCGACATAGCTCCGCCCCCTCCCCCCCCACCCCCAACTGGAAGCTGTGTGGAGAACAAGTTTGCGCTGGACAGTTGCAAAAACGAAAGTGAACTCAAAGAAATCGCTTACAAAGAATGTCTGCAACTAGGGTTGGCGCTGGCTGATCTGAATCTATACGGTCCCTGTTCATCGGGCGGATTCAGCATCGCGGCTTATGTTTGTTGCGGTAACGTCGACCAACCACAGCCTCCACCTCCGCCCCCTGGAGAGTGTGTTGAACACAAATTAACGTTGAATACGTGCAAAAACGAAGGTGAACTCAAAGAAATAGCCTACAAAGACTGTTTGCAACTTGGGTTGTCCCTGGCAGATCTAAATCTGTACGGGCCTTGCGCGTCAGGCGGGTTTAGCACTGCTGCCTATATTTGCTGTGGCGAAACGCAACCACCCCAACCTGACCCAACCGACCCATGCTTTGAAGCAAAAATGGGCGGCGCCGATAGCTGTAAGCCAGCGGAAATATGGAAGGAATACGCGACAAAGGCCTGTGCTGAACAGGGTTTCGACCTTGTAAAGTTTACGACCGCCGAACCATGTGCGGATGGGACTGGATTCCATTTGTCCTATTACGCGTGTTGTGCTGCATCCGTCCCCCCCCCACCTCAACCGCCACCGGACGACTCCGACCCTCAAGCATGTTTCGAGGGGAAAATGGGCGAACCGACGAGCTGTAAGCCACCGGAGGTATGGAAGGAATACGCCGCCAAAATGTGTTTACAAGCAAATGCCGAGCTTACGGCGCTGGAAGTTGCAGTTCCGTGTTCCAACACGGGTGGTTACGCAATGGCCTACTACGTTTGCTGCTCCACTCCTGGAGCGACAGACCCACCCCAACCCACCCCTACAACAGACTGTACCGAAGAAGGAAAATTAGGCAGCCCCACCAGTTGTAAGTCAGAGGAAACGTGGCTCGAATATGCCGCAAAGGAG
>JABWCM010000024.1 GCA_013360285.1 Myxococcales bacterium | reverse complement strand
CCGGCCTGACAATCCGAAGTATATTGGCGCACGCTTCGGGACTACCCGCCTGGTTGCCACTCGGCCATCGGCTTTGGGAACAACATCCCGATACCGTACCGGGCAGCCATGAGGCAAAGCGGCTTATCAGAGGATGGATTCAGTCCGAAGTGGCTAAGTTACCAATCCAAAATACGGCAACGACTCCGACCTATTCAGACATCGGCTATATCGTTCTGGGGTGGTGGTTTGAAAGCAGGTTCAAACAGAGTCTTGATGAACTCATCAAATCGCGCGTATTGACACCCTGGCATCTTACTTCGACTCGATTTGTTGGAACGAACGAATGGACTTCCGGTGATTCGCCACTCGCGAACTTCTCCGCGGCCACTGAACTGTGTCCTATCCGAAAACGTGTCATAGTTGGGCAGGTTCACGACGAAAACGCGTTTGCTCTCGGCGGTGTCTGCGGCCATGCGGGGTTATTTTCGACGGCAGACGACGTCGGGAAGTGGGCGGACCACCTCTTGAACTCTTATTATGGATTCGGCCCTGTAAAGCAGGAGACGGTAAAGTTATTCTGGACCACGGGTGGCCGATTTTCACAAAATGACACCCGCGGACACTTCGGCAACAAAATATCGCCCGCTGATTTGGGTACATGGAGACTTGGGTGGGATACGCCGTCGGTCACCGGAAGCAGCGGTGGAAACAATATTCCTCGTGACGCCGTTGGTCATCTCGGATTTACCGGGTGTTCGGTGTGGATTGTTCCATCACTTTGTGCCACGGTGGTTTTGTTGTCCAATCGTGTTCATCCAACCCGAAACAACGATGCCATCAAAACCTTCCGTCCGGCTTTACATAACCTGATCTGGGATATAGTTCGGCAAACTACCCCGCAACAGAACAAATTCAGCAGTTCATAGTCATATGCGAACTATTTTCACCTATCATTATAACATTCTGCCGGAAATCCATTGAGTTTGTCGAGATCGTCTATTGCGCCACTCGTAGTTCCAAAGAAAACACCCGTCGTACAGAACTCCATTCGCCATTTTCGACGGCATGAAACGAATCCAGCTCCTCATTGCTCCACAACCAATTGTAATTTAAAGGTATTATGCACAGAACATGTGGCTTGTTGCCCTGTTTTTCCTATGCTATAACGATGCGGCCTTTGGGTTAGACCGAAGGCAAGTCAGACGAAGCGCCGACAACCACGTGATACGTTGGCTATCGGGTAAACAACTCAGTAATGTTAACTGGTGTTACAAAAACAGGTGCTCCTCGGAAAAACAGAGTGTTTCGCCGAAAGCACTGAATCCCAATCCACGGTTCGGGATCTTGGCGTGACGACACGTAATACAAAGCCACGACACGATTGAATTGATACGGACTTGGAAATTCGCCAGAACAACTAAAAACAGCAGCTCCGCCCGTTCAATCCGACCGGCTTTTGAGAGCCAACCTTTGAGGCATGCCGCACATGGACATTTCCGTTCTAAAAGCAACGCTGGCTCAGCACCCCTGGAACATTGAGGCCGCGGAGAAACTCCAGGCCGCCCTCGCCGACGCGGGAGACCTCGAAGGGCTGACCGAACTACACCGCCAGTTGGCCCAAACCTATAGCGGCCAAGTCGATCCCGAACCTTTTTTGCGTACCGTCGACTTGCGGGCAAGAACCTGCAACAACGAAGCAGTTGCTACGCTGCTTTACGGGCATCTGGGGTTGTTTTATTGGAAAAAACTGGACAATAGCGACAAAGCTGAGCTGTATTTTCGCCGTCTAGAAGGTCACAGTGCGGGTTTTGAGCAGGAATACAACGATTTCTACCTGGAATTCTACGCCAAACGCGGCAACTGGCGGCGCCTAGAACAGTTCGCAATGGAACAGGCCAATAACCCTCAAAGTCCGGAAGAGGTGGCTGCGGTTAAGCGAAAATTGGCCATCATGGCTTCAAAGTCGGACAAGCCCGACAAAGCGATCGCGTTCTGGTCCGACGTACGCGCACTGCGCCCCGCCGACGAAGAGGCGGAGACAGCACTTACCTCCCTTTATATCGAAGTAAAAAAGTGGCACAGCCTCATTGAACTTCTTCAGGAAAAGCTAAAAACCAAAGCAGATTCCGATGTGGCCGGTAAGATAGCGATCTACGACCAAATGATCGAAATCTTTCGCGACCACATCAAAAGCGAAACCAAAGTAAGTGCGACCTATCAGTCAATCCTGGAATTGGATCCAGGAAATTCGACGGCGTTGAACGCACTTGTCGAACAATACAATGCAATGAAGCGATGGCCGGACCTCGTTCGAGTGCTTCAACAAAAAATCGGCCACACAAAAGAGAAATCCGAGTTAATCAAACTCCATCGGCAGGTTGCCCAAATCATGATGGAGCGCTTCTCCAATTCCGCGGAGGCTTTGAAGAGCTATAGCGCAATTTTGGAGTTGGACACAGAAAACCGTGAAGCGATTGAGCAGCTTAAGGACATTTACGAAAAACGGCGAGATTACGAGAACTATCTGGAGATCGCCCGGCGGGAGGTCGCCCTCGAAGCCAACGAGGAACATCGGCGTAAGAAGTTTCTGGAGTTGGCAAGATTTGCGGCGGACAAAATCAGGCGGCCGTCGGCAGCCATCGGGCTGTGGGAAGACATGCTTTCCCTCGATTCGCATCACAAAGAAGCCCTCGAAAATCTTGAATCGCTCTACGAACGCGAGAAAAGCTACGGAAAGCTAGTCGATATCCTCGAAAAGCGCATAGAAATCACTCAAAATTCGGCCGATAGAGTCGCGCTGCTCGAGAAGTTGGGTTTGGTTATTTCTGCCCGCCTTGAAGATGAAACCAGAGCAACTCAGGTTTGGAAACGTATTCTCGAAGACCAACCCGACCATCGAAAAGCCCAAAACGAACTCAGAAAGCACTATCTCGCAGCTCGTGATTGGGACGGCTTGGAATGGTTTTACCGCCGTTATGGGACTGTCGCCGAATTGGTGCGCACACTCGACGCACAAATCAAAACACTAGAAAAACCAGAGGATCAAATCGGTCTCTTATTTAAGAGCGCAGAACTCCTGATTCACGAGCAGCAACAACCACAGAAAGCGATCAAGACGCTGGAACAAGCACTTGCGATCGATCCCCAAAACGGCGAAGTCGCCCGTCGATTGGCCCCCCTCTACCGAGATGAGGCGGAATGGAACAAACTGGCGGAAGTCCTTGAAATTCAACTCGCTGACGAGTCCGACCCAACATCACGACAAAACCTGTTGTTGGAACTCGCCCGATTGTATGAGGATGCACTCTCCGACCCAGAAAAAGCACTTTTCAGCTATGTCCAAGTTTACAAAGAGAACTTTGACGACGAAGGCAGCCGACGTGAGTTGGAACGTTTGTGTGCGTTAAGTGACAACTGGGATACATACGTTGCTGTGCTGGAAGACACCATTCCTCGTATTTCAGATACAAACGTGAAGTTGGAAGCCCAGCTTCGCGCCGCCGAAGTGTATCGGGACTACGTCGGCGATTTGAATCAATCGCTGCGCCACTTTCAAATGTCTATCGTTCTTGACCCGGAAAATCACCGGGCAATGGATGCAATCGAAGGATTGTACATAGAAATGGAGGATTGGCGGTTACTCGTTGAAGTTTACAAACGAAAACGACAACTTGCACAACACGAAGAAGAAGAGCGGGACGTGCTGTTTAAGTTAGGGGCGGTATGGCGCGACAAACTCGGCAACAACGAAGAAGCTGCCAATGTCTTAAAAGAGCTGTTGGCGCGTTTTCCAGACGACGCGCGGGTTCATCGGGAGCTTTCGGCACTTTATTTAATCGAGGAAGACTACGATGGACTGCTTTCTGTTCTTCGTAAAGAACTCGAGCTGTTGAATTCCGACATCACAGCACCCCCGCAGGAACTTGCCGCGGTACACATCCAACTAGCGCAGCTAACTTACGCAACAGGAGGAAATTTAGAGACTGTTGTTCATCACTTAAGCGAGGCACTTGAGAGCGACCCGGATTCCGATGAAGCGCGTAAGTCACTCGAAGAGTTGATCACCGCAACAGAAATACAGCGACAGATTACCAACATTCTTGGTCCTGTCTATCGGCGCCGGGGAGATTGGGAGCGCCTGTCTGATATCTACGAACTGCAGGTGGGTTATTGTACCGACGCCTCCGACAAAATCGGGTTGTTGCAGGGCTTGGGTGAACTGTATCGTGATCGCATAAGCGACGAGTTTCGGGCGTTTAGAAGCCACGCGCGGATATTTTTGCTCGATCCGAGCAGTACCGGTGTACGGGAACAACTTGAAGACTTAGCGGAAAGCATTGAAAACTGGTATCCACTTATCGAATTGTATGAGTCGAAAGTGGATGCTGTCGAGGATCCAACGTTACAGCGGGAAATCCGCTTAACCATCGCGTCCACTTACCGAGAAAAACTTGAGGTACTCGAGAACGCACAGCTTCATTATGAACTTGCGCTCGAAGCGGATCCGACTGATTCCGGGGCTTTGGATCCGTTGGAGCAAATCTACGGACAAACAGAGCAGTGGCAAAACCTGCTAGCTATCTACCGGCGCAAAGTGGATCTTGCATCCGAATTTGAACAAAAAATCGACTATTTGTTTCGAATTGAACAGATTTGGTCGAACCAACTAAATAATCTGGATGAGGCAATCGCTACAGCAAACGAAATTCTCGATATCGACCGAGATCGCGTTTCTGCGCACCGACGCCTTGAATATCTTTATTCGCAGGGCGCACGATGGACCGAGCTTGCCGCGACCCTGCAAGAGCTGGAACGCCTAGCGAACAATGACGTCGAGCGAGTTGAGTTGCTGGGTCGACTCGCGAGCACCCGGGAAAGTCGGCTGGACGACATAACCGGCGCCATTGATATCCACGCAATGATTCTCGGGATCGACCCAGACAATACAAAAACAGTTGCGGCATTGGAGCGTCTGTTTGCAGCTCGAACTCAAGCCGTCGCGGTCGCTGCACTGCTTGAGCCGTATTATCGGCGCCATGACGAATGGCTTAAGTTAGTGGACATTTACGAAGTACAAAAAGAAGCAAGCCAGGACCCACAAACTCGCGTAGCGTTGGATTTCCGCATTGCGGAACTGTACGAAAGCAAAGGCGGTGATCCGGAGTCAGCGTTCTTATATTACGGCTCTGCGTACCAGACCCTCCCGGCTCACGACGACACACTCGTCGAATTACTCCGCCTGGCAGATGTTCTTGGCAATCACTCTGACCTGGTTGCACTACTTGCCGCGTCTGTCGACACAGTGACCGAGCCACAAAAGCAGAGGGAAATCCATCGAATTGTTGCGGAGGTTGCTGATCAAAAATCGGTGTCCTCGCAGTTGGCCATCAAACATTATCGAGCGGTTTTGGATCTTGAGCCCGGCGACATGCCAGCTATTGACGCGTTGTTGCGGTTGTATCGCAACAGCAGAGAATGGTCGAAACTCGTTGAAATACTACGACAGAAGGCCACTCTCGTGCTAAATTTTGACGAAAAGTCGGAATTGCTGAAGGAGGCTGGTCGGATTTCCGCGGCAGAACTCGATCAACCAGAACAAGCGATCGACCTATACGAAGGTGTGCAGGAAATCAGTCCTGACGACGAAAGTGTTCTCAACGCCCTCGAGAGTTTGTACGCACGAGTCGAACGTTGGGAACAACTAGTGGCTGTCCTCGCTCGCAAAATCGATTTAGCGGGGAGTGATTTCGATGCCAAAAAGTCGCTGGCGATTCAGCGCGCGGAGGTTTTTGAGCTTCAGCTCGACGATCTTGATGACGCTGTGGATTCCTACCGAATGATCTTGGAGTGGAAGAACGACGATCTTGACGCTTTACGGGGCCTGGACGCGCTTTTCACCCAGAAATCTGATTGGTTAGACCTCCTTGATACCCTCAAACGGATTCAACCTCTGGTATCACCTGCAGAATGGGCGGATATCCAGTTTCGCATCGGGCAAATCTGGGAAAACGAACTAAATGATAACTACCAAGCTGTTGACGCGTACCGTTTGTTATTGGCAAACCACATCGACGACGAACGTACGATCAACGCCCTAGAAAACGTTATTCTCAGCAAAGACGAACGGGAAGTGGCGTTCGAAGCGCTGGTTCCAGTACTGGAAATCTCCGATCAACACCAACGTTTATATGACCTTCACTCCTTTATGGTGGAGCAGCGCGACGACTCTGTCGGTAAGATAAAGTTACTGCGACGTATGGGCGAGTTGGCGGAACATCAACTTGGCAATAAAAAGCTGGCGTTCGAAGGTTATGCCAAAGCATTTCGGGAAGACCCCAACGATATGGCGGTTTCGAAAGAGCTTGAACGGTTGGCCGCGGAAAACGGATTCTACGAAGAGTTGCAGGGATTGTTCACTGCGGCAACAAAAACTCTGGGTGATCCAGTCCGAGAATTGGAACTTCGACTTCGAGTCGCCGCAATCTTGAAAGATCATCTCGGTGACGCACCCCGGGCAATTGAACGTTATGAGGCGTTGTTGGCGGACCATCCCCACAACACGGTCGTACTGCAGGCCCTTGATGAGTTGTACCAGCTATCGGAGGCGTGGCCGAAACTAGCGAATGTTCTGCGCGCGGAAATCGAGCAGACAAACAATGTTGATGAAAAGGTATCGTTGTATTTCCGCCTTGCTCAAATCGCCGAAGATCATCTCGCCAATCCCGGAATTGCGTTTGAGTCTTACCGAGAAACGCTGTACCTGTCTCCAGGTAACGACGAGGCTATTTCCGAATTATGGAGACTTTGTGAGGCGGGTCACCATCGAGCAGAAATCGCCGAGATATTGGAGCCGGTGTACCTCGATCGGCAAGCGTGGAGATCGTTACACTCATTGTACGAAATCCGTCTACAAGAGACAAAAGACCCGCAGGACAAAGGCGATTTAATGCGCCGGTTGGCGGATCTGAATCTGGACAAGCTGGACAAACCGGACGAGTCAATTCGTTGGTACGGAGAGGCTTTTTGTATTGATCCGCAAGACGATTTTGTCCTGGCCAAACTGGAGGAGCTTGCTGAGTTAACGGACGAGTGGAGTAATTTTGCAACAATTCTTCTGCGTGCAGCCGACCTCACCAACGACGTCGAACGACGCATCTCATTGTGGCACCGCGCGGTAGTGATTTACCGGGAAAAACTCTCGGCGGAAACGGAAGCAGAGTTGTTGCTTCTGCAGATTCTTGAGTTGGATGAAGAAAACCGCCATGCGCTTATCGCCTTGGACGAAATTTATTCGGCGGGCAACAGTTACGATGCCTTGGAACCAATCCTGCGTCGGGAAATCTCCGGTGCGGACTACGACGATGATCGTATTCGTCTTTTGGCACGACTAGGCGCATTACATCGCGACAAACTCGACAACCGCGTCGAGGCAATTGCTGCATTCCGGGCTATTTTGGACATCAACGACAGCGACATGCCTGCATTACGTGCTCTTGCCGACATATACGAAGCCGGTGAAGACGACTGGGAACCCCTATTTGGCACCTACCGTCAACTGTCCGCACTGGTTCCTACCGTCGAAGAACGAATCGTTCTTTTCGAACGTATGGCGTGGTTGGCAGAGACGAAGCTCGACAAACCCAACGAAGCGGCAGAGTTGTGGGAAGAGATTTTGCTTCTTGACCCAACTCGACGTTCGGCACTGGCGGAACAACAGCGAATTCTTGAGAATCTGGACAAAAACGACGCTCTAGCGGAGGCCTTGGACCGAGAATTGTCCTTGTTGTCTGATTCCGAAGTAGAACGCCGCCAAGCCATTCACCGTAAGCTCGGCCGGTTATGGCGTGATGTATTAAACGATCCTCTTTCTGCGCAGCATCATTGGGAACAGTGTTTGGCATCGGCACCGGATGACCAGGAGGCTCTGGTGAGCCTTCGTAAGATCTACCGCGACGCATCTGCATTAGAGCCGTTGGTCGATATCTTGGAACGGCTAGTGCTTACGGACTCGTTTTCTGGAGACGCGTTACGCGACCTGTGGATCGAGCTGGCGGAATTGCGCCTAGACGTGCTCGGACAGCCCATCGGTGCGATTGAGGCATGGGAGGAGGTTCTGCGCCTGGATACCGCAAATGAACGGGCGTTGGAGATGCTTGAGCGTTTGTATTCTTCGGAATCCAGGTGGAGCGACACAGCACACACCCTACGTCGAAAATCGGCACTACGGCACGAACAGGGTCAATCCGAAGAAGCGACAGATATTGAAATGCAGCTTGCGGAGCTGCAACTCGAAAAACTGCACGATGCCGGTGCAGCAGCGGTTACTTATGAGGCTATTTTGCATCGGAATCCGGCAAATTTCGAAGCAGGAGCAAAACTCGAACGCATTTATGAATCCGGTGATAAGTGGACGGAATTGAGTGAACTCCTGTTGACACGTGTTGACCACACGCCCGATGCAGTTGATAGGGTCCTTATCTTACAAAACCTTGCCCGTGTTTACGAAACGAAACTTACTGACAACGACGCGGCATTCCTGGTCTTACAGCGTGCTGTACACGATGACCCGGAGAATATTCATACTTTGACCGAATTGCAGCGAATAGCGGCAAAAATCAGCGCTTGGCAGGACTTGGCGGCCGTCTGGCGCGAGGTTATTCCACGGATGACAGATCCGTTGCTTCAGGCAGACTACCGATTCCGGTTAGGTGTCGTTGTCCGCGACGAGGTCGACAATCTGGAAGATGCGGTTGTCCAATTTGAAACCGTTCTCCAACTTCAAGACGATCACGAAGAGGCACTTAAGGCACTGGTTGAGTTATATACGCTGCTTGAGCAATGGCCCAAACTTATCACCGCATTACGCTCGTTGGCCGACGTTACAGCCGACTACCACGAACGAACTCGCCTGGCGGTTCGTATCGGCGACGTCTATGAACGACAACTCAGCGACACCGAAGCTGCAATTCAGGCGTATCGTGCCGTTCTCGATCTGGATGAGATGGAGCATCAAGCGCTCGTCGCCCTGGAACGGCTTTATGAATCGCGCCAGCAGTGGCCTGAACTGATCGAGATCCTGGAGATGTTGGGCAGAGTATATCCGGATCGCGAACTTTCGTATCGATTGCGGATCGGAACCACCTACTTCGACAAGTTGGGAGACGCAACAAAGGCGATCGAAGCGTATGAAAGCGTATTGGAGGTCGATCCGATTAACGCCGACGCGTTAGGCGAATTGGAGCGACTTTATGGAGAACGCAACGATTTTGATGGATTGGTACAAGTATACGAGCGTTTGCTGGCAGGAACTGATTCGGATGAGGGCAAAAAGGGGCTTTGCGAAAAGATTGCGCTGGTTCAGGAAGAAATTTTCGGCAACAAACTCAAAGCAGCCGACTATTTTCACGAAATCTTGAACATCGATCCAATGGATGAAAACGCCCTCGCGAACCTCGAACGAATCTACGAAGAGGTCGAGCAGTGGAACGATCTAGTGCAAACATTGGAGCGTCACATCGAGGTCGCATCCAGCGATCAGGCACGAACCGTTTTGCTTACACGAATGGCGACGGTCCATCGTGACAAGGTCATGAACCTAGACGACGCGATTCGAACGTTCGAACGCATCTTGGACATTGATCGCACCCATGCTTCAGCGCTGGATGCCCTGGAGCAGCTATACCGCGATAACGGGTTCTGGGAACAGGTCATCTTTGTTCTCGACCGCAAATTGGAAACGGCGAGCGGTGAACAACGCACAGCCTTGCGGTGCCAAAAGGCGGAGGTCTACTCCGAAAAGATGTTGTCACCCGAAGACGCGGTGTCGGAATTGGATCGCGCGCTAACGGAAGCGCCACGATCCCTAACGGCGGTCCATGCGCTACAACAGGTCCACGCGGCAACCAACGACTGGGAACAGGTAGTCAACGCACTGCTGAAAGAGGAGGAACTCCACACTTCCGACGAACTGCGGGCATCCACCCTCTCTCGAATTGCTGAAGTCTACCGAGAGCGCCTGCTTGATGTGCACCACGCGGTAGAATACTACGAACGGGCACTTGAACGAGTCCCGGATTTTCCGGAAGCGGCCGTGCCGTTGTCCGAAATCTACATCAAGCAGGAAAACTGGGCACGAGCAGAACCGTTGTTGTCTATGATGGTCGGTAAGGTTCAATCCGAAGCAGATCCCGAAAAAGCCGCGGAGTTGTACTATCTTATCGGTCGAAGCAAAGAAAGCCTTGGAGACACTCAAGCTGCCCTGAGTGCATACTCATCGGCATACGAACGACGCGCACATCACGTCCCAACTCTGCGCGGTTTGGCGCGGTTGAACCTAAAACGTGAGCGCTACGACGACGCGGAACGTTATTATCTCGAATTGGTTGAGCGCATCAGACACGAAGCCGGTGATGCAGAATTGGCTGACTGTTACATGGCTTTGGGGGAAATTGCAGTTACAACCAACCGTGACACGAAAGCAATCGAATATCTCGAAAAAGTAGTTGAGTTGCGCCCCAACGACAGTGACGCGTTGTCGAACCTGATTCAGATCGCGCGTGACAACGAAATGTGGTCGGACCTCGTACGTTACCAGCAGGAAATTGTCAGCTTAAAGGCCGATTCAATCGAAAAACTGGCATTGCAGTTAGAAATCGGCGACATTTACAAGGAAAAGCTCGGCGATATCAACGGCGCCGTGTCGGCTTGGCGAGACGCACTCGACACACAACCAAACTCGAAAGCAGCCCTTGTGAAGCTGCTCGAAGTGTTTCTGCAACGTCGCGACTTTACGGAGGCAATCGATACACTGCAACAACTCCTCGAAGGTGAAGATGATCCACAAACCAAAGCCAACTACAGTTTCATGCTGGCCGCGGTATACCGAGACGAACTGAATGACGAGGACCAGGCAGCGCATTACCTTGACCAAACGCTGGATTTCGATCCGAACCGTCTGGAGGCTTTTCGAGCGCTAGACGAATTATGGACTCGCAAAAAAGCATGGAAGGAAGAAGAGCGTGCGTACCGGCGTATGTTAGAACGAATTGCAAACCGCGGGATGCATGACCTGGAGTACAAGTTGTACCGCGGGCTAGGCGAAATATACCGAACCCGCCTCAAAGACTACGAATACGCGGCTTCGGCTTTCCAACTCGCGGCAGAACGTAAACCCAACGATACCGCGGTCTATGAGATCTTGGCTGAGTTGCACGAAGTTTCGTCGGGGTCCAAAGAACGTGCAATTGCCGCGCATCGTCATCTGATTCTTTTGGAACCCGACAAACGAATCGGCAGCTATCGAGCATTATTCCGTTTGCAGCGAGAGTTAGACGACTTAGATAGCGCATGGTGCACGGCTGGGGTTATCGCCGCATTGGCACCAGCGGACGATGAATTTCAACGTTTCTACCGAGAGTATGCCGAACCGAAGATGGCCAACGCCAGGCGCCCTCTTGACAGCAAACTTTGGCAAACAAACCTATTTGCGGATTCCGGGGATGTGCTCATTGGGCAAATTTTCCAGATTCTGTATGAGGCGCTGGGTAACGAGCTTCGCGCGACAACGCTGAAAGACTTGGATCTCAAAAAGAAAGACCAGATGTCGCTGGATGACGGCACCATGTTTGCAAATGTACTTGTTAAGATAACAAAGGCACTTGGTGTCACGGAGCCTAAAATCTATGTTTCACCGCGACAATTGGGAATCCGCATCGAAAATCTCAGTCCTCCAGCGATAGTTATTGGTGCGGACATGCTGAAAGGGCGTAATGAAGTAGAGTTGGCATTCCTGATCGGGAAGTGCTTAACTTACTTCTTGCCTGTGCACATCATGGCGGCGATTTACACACGGCCCGAACTGAAAACGTTATTCGTGGCGGCAATGAAAGTCGCTTTACCAAAAATGAACCTTCCTGATTCGCCGGAAGTCACCGCACTTGCAACGGAAATCAGTCGCAACCTGTCTCCAGGCCGGAGGGAACAGCTAACCGAACTGCTGGAAAGAGCAAGTAAGACTGATGTTAACTTAAGCCAATGGCTTAACAACGTCGAACTAACCGGAAACCATGCAGGCATGTTGATGTGCAACGATGTCGGTGCTGCGCTCGCTGCCCTGAAGTCGGGTATTTTCTCCCTTGCCAAACTTCCGGTAAAGGATCAGGCCAAAGACCTCGTGGTATTTGTTGTCAGCCCGAAATACCAGGAACTTCGGCAGGCACTCGGCATCCAGATCGAACCCTAGTCGAGACTATGTCACGGCTTTCTATTATTCCCACGCCAATTGGTAACTTAAAGGACATCACACTTCGTGCGTTGGAAACGCTACGTATCGTCGATTTACTTTGCGCAGAGGACAGCCGCCACACGGCAGCATTACTCACCGCGCATGGGATTTCCGCAAAAGAAATCCTGAGTCTGAACGAACACAACGAACACACCCGAATAGAAACAGTGATCGAACGAATACGGTCGGGGCAACACGTAGGCCTCGTTTCGGATGCAGGAACACCCCTGATCAGCGATCCGGGATTTGCACTCGTTCGACAGGCAATTGCTTACGGCGTTGTGGTAGAGCCCATTCCCGGACCAAATGCAGCAATCACCGCACTGATCGCATCGGGATTACCTCCGGAACCCTTCCATTTTATCGGCTTTGCTCCAAAGAAACCCGGTAAATTAACGAGGTGGCTCCACGAACGCGTAAGATATTCGGGCACTTACATCGCCTACGTGCCGGGCAGAGATGCACAGCTCTTTGTGAACGCCGTAGCCGGCGTTTGGCCAGACGCACACGTTGTTGTGGCCCGGGAGATGACAAAAGTGTATGAGACGTTTCATCGGGGATTAGCAAGTCAAATGTGCATCGCTCCAACCGCGCTACGTGGAGAAGCAACAGTTGTTTTCAATCTCACGACTAGGAACGACTCTCCCGGCACAGAAGAAATCCAAAACGACCTGCGTGCATTGCTCGCAGGAGGACTCAGCCGAAGAGATGCGGCAATCGCTACCGCCTACTTTAGAAAGGAATCCATCAACTTAGTAAAATCACTTACCAATGCGCTGCAGACAGACACATAGCCCACATCTCTCACGAGCTTGTGGGTAACATGACCGAAGCGGCCGTGGATTTGACTGTCGAACGTTTTTCGTCTGGAAGCACGAAGTGGGCTATGTTGAGCACCCTGTATACTTGACACAATATTTTCCTGTCCTACATTGCGCCACGATTTTTTTGGGGCAATGCCTCAACACCGGGAATAGGGTGGTGTGATTTGGGTTTTTTCTCGCGCAAAATCAAGCCGAGGGGCAAAACATGATAAAAGTTGCCAATCTACAGAAATCCTACGGAGACTTCCAAGCCCTACGAGGGATCTCATTTGAGGTCCCACGGGGACAAATCGTCGGATTCCTTGGGCCAAACGGCGCAGGGAAAACCACGACGATGAAAATCCTAACGTGCTTCATGTCACCAACCGCGGGGTCGGTCACCGTTGATGGGCATGACGTGTATGACAATCCGGTCGAAGTGCGAAAAAAAATCGGCTACCTACCCGAGTCGACTCCACTGTATTCCGACATGATCGTATACGATTACCTGCAGTACGTCGCTGAAATGCGGGAAATTCCCAAAAGCCGTCGCCATGATCGTATTGCAACAATCACCCGACAATGTGGCGCCACCAAATTCATTGGCCAAGAAATTGGCACGTTGTCAAAGGGGCAAAAACAACGCGTGGGTCTTGCGCAAGCGATGATCCATGAACCACAAATATTGATCTTGGATGAACCGACAAGCGGGCTCGACCCGAATCAGATCGTCGAGATTCGTACGTTAATCAAGGAAGTAGGAAAAAACCACACCATCATACTTTCTACTCACAACCTTCCGGAAGTACTCCAAACGTGCGACCGCCTACTCATCATCCATCAAGGCAACATCGTCGCCGACGGCACACCGGCCGAACTGGAAGCTTCAGCCGCCCGAGAAGCGCGGGTGCTTCTCCAAGTCGCTCAACCGGAAAACAGTCCGATGGACCAGGACGCTGCACGCCATCGCCTGAGTCGAATCACACATGTTCATTCCGTGGCCGTGGCACCAGGCGCCGGCAAATCGATTCGGTTCGAAATTCAATCAGACATTGGCACAGACGTTCGGCCCGACATCTTCAATTTGGCCGTTGATGAAGGATGGACAGTGGTCGAACTTCGGCGGGACTCACTCGATCTGGAAGGCATCTTTCGCAAACTTACTCAGGCCGTATAGGCGACGCACTGACTGGGCACCGGTCGTCCCACGAGGAGACACGTATGCAGAAGATTTGGATCATCGGAAAACGCGAATTCATGAGTTACTTCAGCTCACCTATCGCGTACATCGCCATCACGGTATTTCTGGTACTCACCGGCCTTCAGTTCTTTTTCGGCTGGTTAACCATAGATCCCTACGCAAGCGCGACAGACTACTTTGAAGCCAACGAAGCAAGCCTTCGAGTGCTGTTTGAAGGCGTTCCGCTGTTGTTTGTCGTGTTCCTACCCGCGATCACCATGCGGTTGATGAGCGACGAAAAACGCAGCGGAACCATGGAGTTACTCATTACGCTTCCTGTAAGGGACCACGAGGTTATTCTTGGCAAATTCCTTGCCGCGTTGATGTTTTTAATAGTCGCACTCGCGCTTACCCTGCCCTATGTTGTTACCGTCTACATGCTTGGAAACCCCGACACAGGTCCGATTATTGGTGGTTATTTCGGTCTGTTGCTTGTGGGTGCGTGTTATTGCGCCATCGGGCTGATGACCAGCACATGGACCAAAAACCAAATCGTAGCATTTCTTCTGGGTGTCTTGATCTGCGCCGGCTTTTACTTTGTCGATACCTTAATCGGGGCCGCCTGGGAAAGCACACGCGAGACCCTCCACCTCATCAGCTTCAAATATCACTTCCAGAACATCTCGCGCGGAATAATCGATTCACGCGATCTGGTGTTTTTCTTATCCCTAATCGTCTTGGCGGTGCTTCTGTCGACCTATTCACTTCAAAGCCGCAAGTGGAAGGCGTAAACACAACGGGAGGAAGTTGGATCATGGCAAAACAAGTGGACAAAAAATCTCGAATAATTTCGGGCTCCAATGCGCTAATCACGCTGCTGGCGGCTATTGGCATCCTGATCCTCATCAACTTTTTTGTGGCACCGCATTTTTTCGCTCGGGCGGATCTCACCCAAAACAAGATACACACGTTGAGCGAAGCTTCGAAGTCGGCTGTGCAGGCGTTAGATGATTTGACCGTCCGAGTTTTTATTTCGGAGCCGCTTCCGGATTCTGTGAAACTGGGTTATGGCCAAAATCGAACCCTTCGAGGCGCAGACCTGAAATTGCGTGACATACTTGAGGAATACAAAGCGTTTTCCGACGGCAGAATGTCGATATCTTATGTTACCGACAACGTCGAAGCTGAAGCCGAAAAAGCGAAACTCACCTTGTTTACAAGCGAAGAAGCAAAAGTCGACAAAGGGCGTCTTGAATTCGAACGCTACGCACTCGGGGCAACGTTCCACTACAAAAACGTAAAAGAGGTTTATCCACTGGCTATCGACCCGGCCACATTTGAGTTCGACATCACGAAAATCTTGGTCCGACTGAAAGACAAGTACGAGAAAAGCCTTCTCATGAAAGACATGTTGTCGAAAGGAAAAGAAGTCTTTGACGCAGTGGAATCATGCAACAAAGCTGTGCAGGCCACGGTAAAAGATGATGCAGACGGGGGAGAAGACGGGCTGAAAGGCCTAATGGCTGCGGCAGAACAACGCACCAAAGATATTACGGAAATGCGGTCCAAAAAGCCCGAAATTGAAAAATCATGTCAACTTGCAAAAGACAAAATGGCGGCGCACAACGCCGATCTCCGCAAACACAAAAATGAATACGTAGAGATACTGTTGGGCGACATCGACCAGTTCATGGAAACCCTGGACGCTTTTCTCAAAGCGCTGGACTCCACCGAGGCTGCTGATGCCACCGTTGCAACCGAGCTGCGTACTGTTATTGATACCGTATTCAAAGAAGTCGACAACGACCACAACAACCTCGTAAACAGCCCCGGCCAGAAACGAATCGGCTTCGTATGCGGACACGGGGAATTTTGCCCCTTTGCCAACGACGAACAGTTGGTGCGCCCCGAGATGGCCGCTTTGTTGGGTCAGAACAACCCCATGACGCAACAAATCATCGGGCAGGCCCAACAAATCGAACAAATTATCAATCAAATCAATCAAGGTATTAATCAGAACTTATTTAAGCGAAACGGATTTGATATCGCCAAGATCGATCTCAACAACCAAGTTCCAGACGATATCGAAGCCTTGGTTCTGTTTGGACCGACACAGAAGTTAAACGACCGTGAACTCTTTGAATTAGATCAGTTCGCAATGAGGGGCAAATCCATTGTGGTTCTGTCCAACGTGTGGGACATCTCGGTGCTGAACATCAAACCAGGTGCGAATCTTGGCGATGAACCGGACATGGAATATACAGCCATCACCGAAAACCCGCACAACCTCAATGATTTCCTTACGCATTTTGGTATAACGATTCAAAACGACCTGATCATGGAGCCGGTGAGCCACGATCCGATCGTATTGACTGTCACAACCGGTCCCGCCAACAGCAGGCTTCGGTGGCAGACTCAGAGGGCTTTTCCCTATCCTCTCTTACCTTCCTTCGATAACCTTAACAGTGAGCATGTGCTGTTACGCGGCGTCGATAATCTAACACTGCCGTATGTTTCGAGCATTCGCATCGACGCACAAAAACAACCAGGGGTTACGGCAGACGTACTGGTACAGTCGTCGGCAAACGCCGTTGTCCGTGACGCCGCCGGCATCTCATCCGGAGGTCTTCCACTTCTTCCGCCCGAAACCATCAACATCGCCCGATCCTCTCAAGCAACCGGTGTCGTTCCAGTTGCCGTCCTGGTTACCGGCGAAGCTGCAAGTGCATTTGTCGGCAAGACAATTCCAACAAAACCAACAGCAGAAGACGCAACCGAAGAAGACAAGAAAAAAGCCGCGGATGAGGACAAAGCACGTAAAATCGTCGAAAAGGGAACGATACGTATCCTGGTGATCGCGTCAAATCTCGGCATCGGCGGAATCAACGCCAAAGATATACTGGCAGGTTTCGACATGTCCAAAGTCGCGCAAGGTGGAATGAACTTTATTAACGAGTTGCAAAATTACCAGGCAAAATACCAGAACTGGCAACTGCGCATCACACAAATCCGCGAGACGGTTGAGGATAACCTGCGTTTATTGTTCAACATCATGGATTGGGGAGTGCAAAACGATGCGCTGGTTCAAATCCGCTCTAAAGGGTACCTACACCGGCCGCTCAAAAACGTGACCGAGACAACACAGAGCATCACCAAGTACGCGAATATCATCGGCGTCCCGTTTCTGTTTGTGCTTTTTGGAGTAGGGGCAATGGCCGTACGTAAATCCAGAAAGAGCCGCCTTTCAGTTTAAGTTACAAAGGAGTGACACCATGAACACAAAAACGTTGATGGTTTTGGGACTATTCGTTGCGCTGTTGGCAACTGTATTGTACATCAAATACACAACGAAACCGACACAACCAGCGTCGCTGTCGCTCCCGGGGTTTCTTGAGGACCCAAAAGTCGCCACCAAGAGCAGCGGCGAGGTCAAACTAAATGGCCTCACCAAGATTGTCATTGAACGCAAAGGTGTCACGACGGTTTTGGAGCGCGACGGAGAAACTTGGCGCATGAAGGCGCCGAAGGAGTCCAAGGTAGAGGAATTCCGGATCCGTACGATGATGTTGCCTCTACAAACGCCGAGCGAGAGCCAATTTTCCAAGTCCGTAGTTGAATCTGAGTTAGCCGATTATGGCTTGGCAAAGGACGAACGAATTAAAGTCGAGTATTATCGAGATAGTGCTTTGCTGGGGTCATTTATCGCCGGTAAAAAGGAATCAGACGACGACTTGGAAAGCGGTCCGGACAATGTCGACACTTGGGTGTTGGCGGCCGACGAACAAACCATTTTCCTGGTTGGGGGCAAAGACCTCAACAGTCCTTTCGATGTGTCACCAAGTGATCTTCGAGCAAAGAAATTGTTTGATTTTGAACGGGATCAAATCCGCCGAGTCGAGATACGAAATCCCGCCAACGAAACCCACCCGGAAATCGTACTCGAGGACAAAGCGCCACCACCAGCTCCAGATGCAAAAGAAGGCGAGGACAAAGAATCAGCCCGAGTCGCAAAGTGGGTATTTGTCAAACCGGAGGGATTTGAAGCCGGCACAATCGACGCACTCGCCGGCACAATTGCGGGTGTGCGCGTAAGCGAGTATCTGGATTCCGTTGAAGGTAAAGACACCGGGCTATCAGCAAATCCAACCGTCGTTCGCGCAGAGCTGTTTGATGGAAAAACCTTTGAATTAAAGCTCGGCAACACAGAAGGTGAAAAGACCTATGCGATGTTGGGAGACGGCGACGAAGTGTTTGCGCTGAACAAATACACTGCTGATAGTCTTAAGAAAACAGTCAATGACTTACGCCAGAAAAACGTGTTGTCGTTTCAAGGACCAGACATCCAGAGTGTCCGTTTTGAAACCTCCGGGTTTGGACTTGTACGCAGTGGTGAGGAGTGGATTTTCGACCCAGCAAACGCATACAAGGTTGGGAAAACGGAAATAGAAGCACTGCTGCGGGATATAGAAACGTGGACTGTCTCAGAATTCGCAGAACCCCTTGAATTGGAGGCAAAAGGCTTAGGACCAGCAGCACCTGCCACTCGAATTGTCTTTCGCACAAGTCGCGGAGACGTTCGCCTCACAATCGGCGAAGAACGAGACGGTTCTCATTGGGCTCAAAGTGACACAAAACCAGATGAAATTTGGAAAGTCACATCGTTTATGGCGAAAAAATTCGTCGGCAAAACCGCAGACGACTTTCGTAACAAACAGATTTTTGACCTTGTAAAAGACGACATCGATAAGGTGGAAGTGATTTCTGCCGCCGAGAGTTATGTGATCGAGCGAAATCCCGCTTCTACTGGCACGGACACACCATTTTTGGCCAAACGCGGAACCGAGATCGTCGATAAACCCAAAGAGCAAGCATTAAATACCATGCTGAACTCGTTAACTAACCTCCAAGCCAGAACGTTTGTCGGCGACATGACACGCGAGGAAGCCGGACTGACAGAAACGGCCTTCCGTGTCTTGGTCACAATGAAATCGGGAACAACACACGAACTGCTTATCAGCGAAAGTACAAAAGAGAATGACAACTATGCCATTGCGACATCCGAGGTAGACTGGGCTCAGCAGATCGTGACAATCAACCAGTTTCAGGCAAAAAACATCATGACGAAGTTTAAGGATCTCAAATAGAATGCTGGAAGAATCAGCAGAAATAGATAAACGTCCCTGTATCGGCCGCTTTTGGCCGATTTGTCCAGTCCCGTCCTTGCAGAATATTCCCGATATACCGTAAGGACGGTCCAGAACAATTCGGCTTAAATTCGGCTCGACCAGGGACACTTCCTTATTTCCGCTGCCCCTCTGAACGTTCCTGAGATCGTTATCTTACTTCCCTCACATTTCGAACTCTTGACCACCCGCCGCGGCACCGGTAGGGTCGTCCACATTTCTCACTGTGCGAAGGTATCCGTTTGAGTCGTCGCAGGTGCAGACGCCAGGACTCCGATGTTGGCCACCCAGTACCCCTATTATCTTGCCGGTCGCCCTGTGTTTCCAGAGCAAGCCGGCAACACATTACCGGTTGCGGACAAGACGACGGGGGCCATCGTCTCTACGGTATCGTTGGCCACTACAGAAACGATTGAATCTGCAATCAGTGCCGCGGTCGCGGCGTTAGGCACTCTGCGTAATTTGGCAGCTTATGAGCGGCAACAAGTGCTTCTGCACTGTGTCAAACGTTTTGAACAGCGGCAAGATGAATTGGCGTGGGCGTTGTGTGTTGAAGCTGGGAAACCGATTCGGGATAGTCGCGGCGAAGTAACACGATTGATCGACACTTTTCGAATCGCCGCGGAAGAGTCCACTCGTCAAACCGGTGAGGTGTTGCCGTTGGAAATCAGCGCGCGAGCCCGCGGCTATCAGGGCATGTGGAAAAGGGTCCCGATAGGCCCGTGTGGATTTATTTCACCATTTAACTTCCCGCTTAACTTAGTTGCACATAAGATTGCGCCCGCAATTGCCAGCGGTTGCCCGTTTGTGTTGAAACCGGCAAGTGCTACTCCGATTGGTGCCATCCTGATTGGCGAAATTCTCGCCGAAACGGACCTCCCCGAGGGCTCGTTTTCCATTTTGCCGGCGAATCGGCACTCCGCTTCAATATTGGCGTCCGACCCCAGGATCCGCCTCCTGAGCTTCACCGGATCTCCACAGGTTGGATGGGACTTACGAAGCCGCGCCGGAAACAAAAAAGTAACGCTGGAATTGGGTGGGAACGCTGCCGTTATTGTTGATTCTGACGCCGCCATTGAGGATTCCGCTCAGCGGATCACGTTTGGAGCGTTTTATCAATCCGGACAGAGCTGCATCAGCGTACAACGAATTTTCGCGCATCGAGAAATTTATGAGTCTCTAAAAACCACTCTTGTCGAAAAAACCAAGGCGCTGGTGGTCGGGAACCCCAAAGACGAAGCCACATCCATCGGACCGCTGATTTCCGAAGAAGAAGCAATACGCGTCGAGGGTTGGATTCAGTCGGCAATCGGAAGAGGAGCGCGGGTCCTTTGTGGCGGCAAACGTAACGGCAATATGATAGCGCCAACGCTGTTGGAAAACGTACCCACAGACGAACCCATCGTGTGCCGTGAGGTATTTGGACCCGTCGCGGTTCTGGCTCCGTACGACGACTTTGACCAAGCGCTTCGTATGGTTAACGAATCCGACTATGGGCTCCAAGCCGGCGTTTTTACCAACGACATCTACAAGGTGCACAAAGCCTGGGATGAGCTTGAGGTCGGCGGGGTGGTTATTGGCGACGTCCCATCATGGCGAGTCGATCACATGCCGTACGGTGGCGTAAAGCATAGCGGACTCGGGCGGGAAGGAGTGCGGTTCGCAATGGAAGAAATGACAGAAATCCGTATGCTGGTAATCAGGGATCGGTATCGAAAATAGAATCAACCTTATCTTGAGGAAAAAAATGCAGACACGTTGGGCACTACTTATTTTGGCAACACTTGTCACAGCGGGAGGATGCGAAGACGACCAATCCACCAGCGGTTCAGGCACAGCACCGATTATCTCCAATCCGCAAGCAAACGTGCAGCAAGTTACAAGCGGTAGCCAACAAACTCTCCAAATCACGTTTGATTTTCAAGACGCCGATGGCGACATCCATACCGCACAAGCCCATATCAAAACAGACAAAGGTCTGGAAACAATGACCAACGAAGCCGAGATTCAAGGAGCAGAAGGTCTAGTACAAGGCAAAGCCGTCGTGGCTTTCGCACTACAGCTTCCCGATCCGGGCGTTGTGGAACTGCATCTCACCGCAGATGACGCGCACGGAAACACGTCCAACGCGGTGACTGTTACCCTTCCGATTGTCGAACCAAGTGCCCAAAACACCGGCAACGGCGATTTTCAGCCAGGAACAACGAAAAAATAACAGTTCCCAGCCCACATCTCTCAGAGGGTCAGCTTCAAGCCGGAAGTGACCCTGGGCGAGCTAATTTAGCGCTGAATTGGACGGGACCGGACTGAGGAATATCGGGAATATTCCGCAAGGACGGGACCGGGCAAATCGGCAAATAGCGGCCGCTCCAGATCCAGTCATCTATTTCCACTGACCTTCTCACCAGGGTTCGCAACAAAAAAGGCGATAAGTTCAACGATTCCCGTTCAATATGTCGTTCGAGGAATGTTCTTTTTTCGGATTTCGTACCGGTCCAAAACCGTTTCGCTGTTTCCACTGTAGGTTAGGATTTCCAACGTAGATTCGGTCGTGGTCATCACCACGTAACTTCCTCCTTCACCGGAAAACGACACATCGGTAAACCAACTCCGACCATTTTGATATGGAGGTGAGAAAAAAGCACCTGCAACCACATAAATAGTGCCTTGGTCCGAATCGACGATATCAAAACCACGCAGCGGTTTTGTGCGCTCGAAATTATGGTCATGGCCAGCAAAAACAACGTCCACCATCGCCTCATCAAACAGTGGCACCCAATGATGGCGTACCCGGTCGGTAGACCCATGTTTGGAAGAGGACCAGGCCGGGTGATGCATCATCGCAACAATCCAATCAATGTCTGGATCGTTGCGCGCCTTCAACAAGTCCTCTCTTAACCATCCAACGAGTGCCTCGACACTATAGTCGGAGTTGGAGTCCAACCCGACAAAATGCACATTGCCCACGTCCACAGCCCATCCATGCTCCTGCCATTCCCAAGGAAGCTCCGAATGCCGTGGCAGCACAAACTGCTCATAAAAAACGTTGGCAAATACTTCATGGTTACCCTGCACCGGCATAAGCGAGCCGCGAGTGGTAACCGGAGACATCGCATCCCACCATTGACCCCATTCAGATTGAGTCCCTGCCTGCGTCATGTCGCCGTTAAAGAACCATGCCAGCACCTTATGTTCGTTCATTTTGCCGATATGTTTGTGAATTTCCCAAGTTCCACCCCTGCTGTCACCAGCCAGAATAAATTTGAGCGGTTGGCGAACACCTTTTTGGGGCGCAGTGCGAAATGACATCGCTAACGAAAGATCGGGCGCGATTAAATGAGTACCGTCGAAGTCAGCCCACGTCCCGACTCGATAAACGTATTCGGTATCCGGTTCCAAGCCGTCTACCTCTACGTGCCAAACGACATATCGTTTCAACCCGAAATCCACTCCGAGCAGATTCTCTTTGTACACGATCCCGTATCCATCATGGACAAATTCCGGCGACAACGGCATTTGAATAGTATCGCCATCCAAAACGGTTAGGTCCTTGGGTACGACCCACACACGCGGTGTATAATTGTCGTCATCCGCGTTTCGTGTAGACCAACTAAACGTCATCCCATCAGCGGCATCCGGCTGCGACCACGTCATATGAATCGCAGTGGGTTCCCGATTCATCTGGGTTACCCATGACCCCATCGTCGGTGCCATATTCGGCAACGTTGAACGCTCACGTAGTGGCTCAACCTGGGAGGTTGCTAAATCCGTGTCCCGGGAGACCGAACTAGCCCGCGCCTTCACATCCGAGTCAGAATATTGCGTGCAAGCCACACAGAAGATACCAATCAACAAATAGCTGAATTTTCGGAAATTCAGGCCGCCACTACCGCTTAAACTCTCAATTTTCTCTTTCTTGTTTCTCATTTAACAATTCAGGCCGCTCTTGGAGTGTGTTTCGATACAGCCACCCGATTCCGAACGTGAAATGAACATCACGTCGAACGCCGAATGACATCATGACACATATTGGAAAATCATTTACGTAAAGGTTGACCCGGAACGACCCCGGAAGTAAGATCCCGAAACGTTCATGCTGATTTGCTATTTATCAATACTTTCGAGATCTTACAATGAAAATAGACGTATCGGTGGTGGTCCCGGTGTTCAACGAAGAAGAGAGTTTGCCACCGCTGTATGCGGCGTTGAAACGAGAGTTGGACGCACTTGGAAAATCCTACGAAATGGTATTCTGTGATGACGGAAGTTCAGATCGAAGCTTGGCCATTCTGGAGGACATGGCCGCCAAAGACTCCGCCGTAAAGGTTGTCGCTTTCAGAAGAAACTTTGGTCAAACCGCAGCCATGGACGCAGGATTTAAGTTCGCCGCGGGGGACATCCTGATTCCGATTGATGCAGACCTACAAAATGATCCCAAGGATTTCGGACGCTTGTTGGCAGAAATCGACAAAGGTTACGACGTCGTAAAGGGCTGGCGCCTCAAACGACAAGACTCCTATCTTACCAAGACACTTCCATCCCGAATCGCCAACCGCATTATTTCGCGATTCACCGGCGTAAACTTACACGACTACGGCTGCACACTAACCGCGTACAAGCGGGAAATAATGCAAAACGTGAATCTCTATGGCGAGATGCATCGATTTATTCCTGTGTATGCACATTGGGCCGGCGGACGTGTAACCGAAATACCGGTCACTCATCATCCGCGCAAGTTTGGCCAATCCAAGTACACACTGAAAAAGACGTTTAGGGTAATTTTAGACCTATTGACCGTTCGGCTTCTCGTCGGATACGCCACCAAACCGCTGTACTTCTTTGGGCGTTTTGCCATGTTGGGATTTTTGGCGGCGCTTTGTAGCGCTCTCATTGTCGTGGGAAAAAAAGCGTTTGGTGGTCCGGAATTTTGGGGCGGCCCACCGGTGTTCACGGACCCGTTCTTCTATTCAACTATTTTTTTTGGAATTGTCGGCATGCAGGTAATTCTGATCGGGTTGCTGGCCGAACTCAACGTTCGCACCTACTACGAGAGTCAGAACAAGCCTCCGTTCATCGTCAAGCGCACGCTGAACATCGACTCGCCCCGCAACCAGGATCGAGGATCCTTGGGACAATAGCATGTGCGGAATTGCCGGATTTGTTGTCTCTGGACAGAGTCCTGAAACCCCCGAACATGTCCTACGCCGGATGACAAGAACCCTCGCACACCGTGGCCCGGATGACGAAGGGTTTCATGTTCAGAACGGAGTATTTCTGGGACATCGCAGGCTTTCCATTATCGATCTCGCTAGCGGTCATCAGCCCTTGTACAACGAAGATAACGTCATCACAACTGTATTTAACGGCGAGGTATACAACTACATCGAATTGATCTCAGAACTAAAAGCGTGTGGCCACACTTTTCGCACTCACAGCGACACAGAAGTATTGGTTCACGGGTACGAATCTTGGGATACCGGATTGTTCCGCCGCCTCAACGGCATGTTTGCGTTTGCTATTTGGGATGATCGTCGAAAACGGCTTGTGTTGGCACGCGATCGGATGGGAAAAAAACCGTTGTACTACGCGGAAACCAAAGACGGCCTTGTGTTTGGTTCTGAACTAAAGGCGTTGCTCGTTCATCCCTGGATCAGTCGCAACATCGATCTTGGTAGCTTACGAAAATATCTTCTGTTCGACTACGTGCCGTCGCCTGCATCCATTCTGACCGCGGTAAAAAAACTGCCGGCAGGTTGGTATCTTGAGTGGCAAAATGGGCAAATTCGTGCATGCCAACCGTACTGGGACATACGATTTCCGGAAGCGCCCCAACAGTCCGAAGCCGATCTTGCCCAAACGCTTTGGGAATTGCTCATGGATTCGGTACGTTTGCGCCTTCGCTCCGACGTGCCGCTCGGAGTCTTTTTGTCCGGCGGAATTGATTCGAGTTGTGTTGTCGCGTTGATGGCCGCGCAGATGCCACCAGACCGTATACATACGTTTAGCATTGGGTTCAAAGACAAAAGTTTTGATGAATCGAGCTACGCGAGACTCGTGGCCAATCATTTTGGCACTCAGCATCACGAACGGATACTCGAACCGGAAACGATGCTCGAAATGATCCCGGGGATTCTGAAAACACTCGACGAGCCCATGGCCGACGCATCGCTGATTCCTACCTATTTGCTGAGCGCGTTTACTCGGGAACATGTCACCGTCGCCCTGGGCGGGGACGGCGGAGACGAGTTGTTTCTCGGTTATCCGACTTTTCTGGCCCACAAGATTGCCACGTTTCTGCGGCATCTACCAAAGCAAGTGACCACTTCCCTGCTTCCTAAGTTAGCAAGCCAGCTTCCGGTATCCACCAACAACATCAGCTTTGACTACAAAGTGAAACGACTGCTCCTAGGTGCTCAGTTTGGACCACTAAATAGTCACTTTGTCTGGATTGGCGCCTTCGACCCGATCCGCCAACAGTCTCTTCTGACAAACGACGTATTGGATTCCACGAAGGATCTTGATCTGTTCGAAGATGTCGAACAACATAGATTACGCCTCGTTGCTCGGGATGATTTCGATACGTTAAGTTACTTGTACAGCAAATTGTACATGGGCGACGACATCCTGGTCAAAGTGGACCGCGCCACCATGGCCCACGCCTTGGAAGCACGTGCCCCTCTGTTGGACTATCGGGTCGTGGAATTTGCCGCAGCATTGCCAACTCGATTGAAACTCCGCGGCTGGACCATGAAATACCTCTTAAAAAAGATGCTGCGCAATCGGCTTCCGAATGCAGTTCTCGATCGGCCCAAAAAAGGATTTGGAATCCCCATCGCCGAATGGCTCAAGGGGCCACTGCTCTCGTGGGCAAAGGACTTGTTGTCCGCCTCGGAGCTGAACCGCGACCGGTTTTTCCGCCCAGAATATGTCGAGATGTTATTTCAGGAGCACCTATCCGGCAGAGCCGACCACCGTAAATTACTTTGGTCGCTCATTATCTTTCAATTATGGCAGCGAAACTACGGAACATCCACAATATGAACCAGGGCTACGCGGTACTTGGAATCGACATCGGTGGTACCCACATCAAAGCCGGAGTTGTCGACCTACAAGGTCACATCAGCGACGAAGTCTCGGTAGCGGTTGGGGAAGAAATCCGCACCGAAACCGGATTGATTCGTACCCTTAAAGAGCTCTACAACGCGTGCGGAACCACACAAAAATTGTCGGCCGTGGGAATCGGAGTCGCAGGCGTTATCGACGCACAAGCCGGAATCGTAACCCAATCACCCAATTTTCCTCTTTGGGACAACTTTGCACTTGCTCAGAAATTCTCCGAATCAGGGGTAGATGTGCCGATTTTTATCGAAAACGATGCAAATTCGGTCGCCTTGGGCGAAGTTTTGTTCGGCTCCGCCAAAGGAATTCGCAATCTAATTTTTTTGACACTCGGAACTGGTGTTGGCGGTGCACTTATCTTAAACGGAGAGTTGTGGCGCGGCGAAAGCGGTATGGCAGGTGAAATTGGTCATATGGTGGTCTTTCCCCACGGCCATCCGTGTGGGTGCGGCAGTTTTGGCTGCCTTGAACAATACGCGTCTCAGGTCGGCCTTCGGAGGGCAGTCATGGAACGGGAACTGGAAATCGACGACGCATCGCGTTGGATCAACGATCCGAACTTGCCCAAATTTGTTGCTGATCTTGCCGTTTCCGGCAATGAAGCAGCCTTGGAGTGCTTCGAGTCGATGGGATATGCCTTAGGATTGGCCCTAGGGAGCCTATTAAACGTATTGAACGTCAAGCACATCGGCCTCGGAGGTGGCGTAGCCGCCGCTTTTCCTCTGTTTGAAGTCCCAATGCGCCACACGATGGAGTCCCACTCATTTCGAGCCGTCCATTCCAATGTGAAAATCTTTACCGGTTCTCTTGGGAATAGTGCGGGAATCCTGGGTGCAACCGCCCCGGCTTTTGCCCGCATCACGAACAACGGTTCGCCGTGAAACCTTTGGTAAAGCGGGTGTGGGGTCATTCGTAAAAAATCCGGGCTAGCCCTTCTCGAGAGTCATGAATGCCGTCAACACAACCCAATCCACAATTTCCGGGTCGGGTAAGATTGCATCCGCCGCGTAATACACCCGTTCCCGATGGTCTGGTTCGAGCTTCTGCAACGCCTCCGGAATCACGACGTCTTGAAATCCACTTCGGCTGACCAACAAGGGCACCACTGCCACTTTTCGGCATCGCTCCAACAGCCGCCGAATCGCAAGAAAAACAGGCACGGCGCTTCCCTGAACAACGTGCCCTACAGCCGCGTGTTCCCAACTTCCATACCCCAGCGACACAAGATGTGCCCCAATAACCTCCAACAACGCCGTCCATCGATCAGCATAGTTACTGGATCCGTAGTACACCAGCATGACACCCGCTTCGTTCTGTGGAGGCACCAGCAACGCCGCACGTTTCGCCACAGTACGCGGCAAGACGGTAGATGCGGCGAGGGGTTGAGCCAGGACAATCGGTAGACCAGCAGGTAAAATTGACACATTCTCGGCCACAAGTGCTGTACGAGCTGATTTGTCGTCTTTGAGTCCCAAAATTGTCGGAATGTCATCTTCAAGATGCCCAGATGCGGTCAAGAAAACCGGAACTACAACGATCTTTGTTGCTCCTTTTGCCAATAGATCCGAAATCGTTGGTGCAATAGGGAAGTGGTGCCCTTCCAAAAATGCCGCGGCCACCCCACCTGTAAAGGCCCGTCTGATCGTCGGGTCTTGCCCAACCAACGCGGCCAAATCAAGAATCCGGGCATTCCATTCCGAAGAACGAGATCCATGTGCAACAAGTACAAGCGCCGGGTTGACGGAGTTCATAGATTCGCTCTACCACAAGATGGTGTCAAATGAGGGCCAACCGGAAGTCGCCTTCTACCACACATGCAAGACCCCACAACACGGGATGTATTATAACTTACTGATCGACCATCCGACGCGGAGTGCCACGAAAAACGTCAGATACCACCCGATCAGGTCATATCGTTATGTGACAGTGTAACAGTTCCGTAACGCTGTCATAAATGTCACACCCGATCCGTCACTGTGGGGACGGTTGTGCCCACACAATGACGCGACAACATTTGGCGGATAAGCCTTTGTTTTTGAGATCTTAAGTGACACAGTTCTCGTTCACCGACCAGTTGAAAACCAATCGAATTAAGCCTCAAATTTTGGCCTAAATATTGCTGAAATATTTCTTAAGGGAACGAACTGGTGATCAGTGGTCGCCGGAACCCCAAACACCACACACCCACGGAGGGGAGGCAGCGATGATGAACAAAGTTGTAGTGCGATTTCGGGATGGACGGCTGTTAAAAGGCACATTAGTCAACTTCCGACAGGGAAACGACACCGTGAATGTAGCGGACGCAAGGACGGGTATGGTGCACGTATTTCGATTGAATGAGTGCAAAGCTCTGTTTTTTGTCCGTGATTTCCACGGCGAACCAACCCACCGGGAACTCAAAGACTTTGAGCACAATCTGGGCTACGGCAGAAAAACAGTCGTGCGCTTCGAAGACGACGAAGAGTTGTGGGGTTACACCCAGGGCTTTGACAAGAACCGGCCGGGATTTTTCTTGTTTCCGGTCGATCCCAACAGCAATAACCAACGGATCTACGTAGTGCACGCCGCAACCAAAGAAGTGCGCTTCGTCTTACGACCGGGCGCAACAAACAACGAGGGGACAGCGACCGAAGCGGTTACCCGTCAGGCAATTGCGCGATGAGTTCTTCCACATCATTCAAATAACGAATGAAACACGCAACAGCCCACCATCAACAGCCCACACAATTAACAACTTTGATGATTGGTCGACCCAAACCAACATGGTTTCCCACAATTTGACGCGCTTGACATTCTGAGTAGGCCCTTTTATGGAATTGCATCTTCGCCCGGGATAAGCGGTCCCGCTCCAAAACGGGAGAAAGGATCGCGTTCCCCGATACCGCGCCAAGGTGTATACCGTGACCAAAACGTTTGACGGTTTATTTGAAAAATTCCCGGTGTTAAGACTTATCGGCAACACCCCGCTGGTTCGTATCGACCTGCTTCGGGATGAGTTTCCGGATCTGGAAGTGTACGCCAAAGTCGAGTTCTTCAACCCTGGCGGCTCCTTAAAGGATCGCCCGGTGTTGCGAATGCTTGGCGACGCCTATCTTAGCGGCGAGCTTCATCCCGGCCGAACCATTCTGGATTCATCCAGCGGAAACGCAGCAATTGCCTATTCGTTGATTGGACGGGTAATGGGGCTTCCCGTGGAAATGGTCGTCCCGGATAACGCGAGTCGCGAACGCAAACGCCGTATCCTAGCACATGGCGCGTCTATCACGTTCACGGATGCGCAATTGGGCTACGACGAAGCACTGCGTGAAGTGCGAAGAAAATACAAAGCAAACCCTGAGAAATATTTCTTCTGTGATCAGTATGGCAACGCAAATAACTGGCGAGCCCACTATGACACAACCGCAATTGAGATTTGGGAACAGACCGGCGGTAAGATAACGCACTTTGTTGCAGGGGTCGGAACCGGCGGCACGATCACCGGAATCGGTCGACGCCTCAGGGAACTCAACCCCAACATTGAGATTCATTGCATCATACCCGACGCATTCCCGGGGGTGGAGGGACTAAAACCGCTGGGCAGCCCGGAGGACATCGTTCCAGAGATCCTCGACGAATCGGTGATCACCAGGCGGTGGCCCAGCGACGTGGACACCGCATGGGAAATGTCACAGAAACTCGCCCGTTCCGGACTTTTTGCCGGACAAAGTTCAGGAGCCTACATGGCGGGGGTGTACGATGTTGCAAAAGAAATCAAGAAAGGTGTGATTGTGACACTGTTATGTGACATTGGTGAACGTTATTTTTCGACAAGACTGTGGGACATCTGAGTGTCATCTACCCCGTCCAGCGACTGGACGCCATCAGGTGTACTGATCGTCGGTTGCGGCTATTCGGGGATGGCGATAGCCCGTTTGCTGACCCAGCGCGGTATCCCCGTTGTCGGAACAACCCAAAATTCAGACCGCTTCTCGGAAATTGAGCGTTCGGGGGCGATTCCGCTCCTATATCGTATACAACCTGACCTTGAGCCTTTACGTCTTCCTATTTCCATAGATCATGCCGTCATTTGTGTCGGTCCACCATGGAACGATCCGTACGATCCGACAGGTGATCTTGCCAAAGTGCTGTTATCACTTGAATTGAATCGGGTGGTCTACCTAAGTAGCACTTCGGTTTACGGTGACAAACAGGGTGCGTGGGTTGACGAAGAGTCAGAATGCACACCCTCATCGTCCGCTGGTATTCGCCGACTGAACGCTGAAAATCTGCTTCTTTCGTTATACAACCGAGTTCATTTTCCAGTGATAATCGCTCGCCTGCCAGGAATCTACGGGCCAGGCCGCAGTTTGCTGGATAGAATTCGTTGCGGACGCTTCCAGTTGATTGATGGCCACAATTCCTACTCCAATCGGATCCATGTTGACGATCTCGCCCAGGGAGTGGTGGCCGCATTACATCGGGGGCGTACAGGTCGAACGTACCTATTGTCTGACGACGAACCGGCACTGCTGAGCGACGTCGCCCGGTATTGCTCCGAATTGCTCGGAATTGCCCTTCCTGAACCGTTGTCTGTTGACCAAGCTACAAAGGAGTGGGATCCGTCTCGGAGATCACTCGTCATGGATAGCAAGCGGATTCGAAATGACCGGTTTCACACCGAATTGGGCGTGGTTCTAACCTACCCTTCATACCGCGAGGGAATCCGTTCGGTGTGGGAGTCCGAGCAGCATTAGGAACCCACTGCACTCCCATGAATCTCCGCATGTTAAGTAGTTCACGGTTCTAAATCGTGGCCGCCGCACCCGGCGATCACTATATTACTAAACAACTCCACAAACTGAGCACATGTCAAAGGCATTCACTCCGTCGACGACTGCGTTGCGACGCCCGTCTGTCCGATAACAGAACACAGATTGAGCTTGCTCCCGCGCGCTCCCGCCTTTATAGTGAAAAATCACATCGTGGCGCGGGGCGGCACGATTCGCGGAAGGCGATCATCAGGAGCGGGCTGTGTGGTTTTCGCAAGTACCAAGCACTGCTAGTCGGCGTAGACATCGCTGGGGTACACCGGTTAGATCCAGAAAATTCGTTTATATTGCAGCGTTTTGTTTGTTGTTCGTCGGCTGCGGCGACTTTTCCAACACTACGTTGGAAGAATATATCACTCCGCCTGCAAATACCCCTGCCGGTCCATTAGAGACCCCTCCGACCCCGTCGACACCGGAAACCAAATCGACTCCGCTGACCATCACACCAAAAGCAGCCACGTTGCCCGAAGTCAGACCGGGAGTACCCTACTCGCAACAGTTTTCAGTCCTCGAGACACCACCGATCCCTGTGTGTTGGAAATTGACCAACGGTCACCTTCCCTCGGGCATTACGTTGGACAGGGAGTCAGGGCGTCTCGGTGGGGTTGCTATTCCTGACGACGCTGGTGTGTTCGTGTTTTCTGTCGCCGCGGTGTTCCCATGTGACTCGGAAACACCGTTGTACTTTGGGGAGGCGCGCAACCTGGTATTGGAAACAACCGGTCGCTGTGATTGGGACCAGGACTGTGCCGCCAATGAACGATGCAGCAACGACGGTGTTTGTCGGATCGACGTTGCGTCGTGCCCTTTGCCAATTGGGCCGACGGTCCGTCTCGAAATACCATTTCCCCAAATCACATCGGGGCAATTGGTGACGTTATACGACGCAACGGTGGTCATGCACAGCATCGCCAATCCCGATATCGATGGGTGCGAACCCAACGACCACCTTCTAAAATTACTGTCACCGCCCCCCACAACATCCAAACATTTTGATCGCGGCAACGCTCCTTTATCCTTATGTTATCGGCTACCAGGTGACTCAACGATGCCCGTGGAAGTGGGAGAGAAAATCGACATCCGTGCTTATTTCGGTACGTTTGGTGATCGCTACGCCATGATCAGACCTGCGGGTTCAACGCAAGGATGGCGTTGGGCACTTTACTCGGGAAATCTGGACGACGCAGCGCTATGGCGCAGTGTTTGTGGGTCTCACAAGGACTGTCCTTTCATCACAAAGTTAGCGTGGGTCGGACTCAATGGCTGTGTTGGAACCGGTGTTTGTGGCACGGCACAGCAAGGAATCCGAATCGCTACCCAGTCGAAGGTTTTGTTGCCCGGGCAACAGACCGCTTGGGGCACAGGCCCGGATGGGGCATCGTTGTACTCTCTATTACTGGCGGACGCTTTTTCTTACCAGAGCTGCGCGGCGGGGTCGATGATCGGGGGGCTAACCTACCTCCTCCTGGAGGGCAATCGCCCCCATCCGCTCATCACCGCAAACAAAACCGAAGTGTTTCTAAAGGACATACCCACGATCCTGACCGTGGACGGCGCATCCAGCATCGGCGTGGCACCCAAAACCGACGAATCGTCTTATATTAGCAAATACGAATGGAATATTACTGTTCCTGATGGTAATCCGAGGCCAGGCATTTCCAAAACATCTACGGTGGCGCAATGGAAAGCCTATACAGCCGGAGAACATATCGTTCACCTCGGAGTGTTTGATTACAAAACATCTCAACAATCTCAACACGATGCGGTCACACGAATCACTGTACGACCGCAGTCGGCTGTTCACATGGAATTAAGGTGGGAAGATCCGGGCGAAAATGTTAACTTAAAGCTGATACCTGCCCAGGCTTTGGAATCGTGGGCTCACCCTAAGTATCCGCCACTCTGGGAAAATTCTGTTCCGTCATGGGCCGTATTTGAGGGGCAACAGGCGGCACGTATTATCGCTCAACCCGATGGTCTGCCGCTGGAATTGTTGCAGGTGGACCCAGCGGTCATCGGACCGGGAAAATCGGTGGTTGCAGTTGAAAAATCCGGCGGGGGACAGTTCCCGATACGGGTATGGGTGCGGCTTTATCTTTACGGAAAACGAATCGAATTACCCGAAATCGACAATTTTGTTGTCCGACCGGGTGAAGTTGTGCCGTTGGTCGAGTGGGACATTCACAACGGCACGGCAGCGCGATATCAGCACTGAAATCCGGCCAAACATATGGTTGTAAAAAAGCCGTTCCGAGTTGCCGTATGGACCGGCGGACCAGTAGACACAAACGCGTAAGCCGAGTTCTGTTCCTGCATGATGTCTCCATCAAACAGGCGGTGACCATTCCTCTACGAATCGTGTTACCACGCTCCTCCAGCGACCTGACCCGGAAGCGCGGACGGGCCGCCCGTGTCATGCTTTAACATGACGCTTCCCTATTTGGTCTTGCTCCAGGTGGGGTTTGCCGCCACGACAGTCACCTGCCGTGACCGTGCGCTCTTACCGCACGTTTTCACCCTCGCGACCCGAGTTCCGAAGATCTGGGATCGCAGACTATTTTCTGTGGCACTTTCCTTGGGGTCGCCCCCACTGGACGTTATCCAGCACCTTTGCCCTATGGAGCTCGGACTTTCCTCTCCGCCAAAAAGGCGCAGCGGCCACCTGCTCTTGTGTCCCTCGTCCACCGGTCGATACGGCAACCCCGTGGGGTCGCGACGTCGTGTTCTTAGTCTGATTCCGCGATCGTCTCCGGTGCGTAGATGAACCGCTGGCACTGTGGACAGTTCATAATCGCTTCGACTCGCAACAACTGGATGTAACTTTGCGGCGGAATCTGCAAATTACAACCCATGCACGTACCGTCACGAACCTCCACGACCGCCAAACCGTCTCGATTCAGCAATATTCGCGCATATTTGCTCATAATTGGCCGCGGAATTATCTCCAACAGCCCAGACTTACGTGCTTCGATTTCTGCGATACAACGATCCAATTCAGCGAGCCGCTCAGCACTGCCCGCTTCTTCGGCGCTAAGTTCGTCGGACAACACTTTGAGTTTTGCTTCATCTACCCGAACGCCGCTACGATATTCTTCAATTGCTTCCAAAAGCTTCAGAATTTCCTCTTCCTTTTGGGTATTCGCTCGGCGCAAATTTTCAATCTCCTTCTGGGCCGCCAAATAGTCTTTTTGTTTCATCGATGACGACAGTTTGTTTTTAGCCTTCGCCGCTCGTTCGATGTCGGCCTTCAGCTCCATGTCTTTTTCACGATAAAACTTCTCGACATTGGCAAGTTTTTGCTGCTTTTCGTCCAGCTCAGCCTGACCGTGGCTCAGAAGTTCTCCCAATCGCGCCAGGCGATCCCGCAGCTCCTGTCGTTGTTGGTTATAGTGGTGAATTTCATTGTCGATGGTCTGCACGGCCCTAAGGGCAACCATGGTCTGTCTCAAGGAACGGCCTCCAATTTCGATCCGGTTTTGCGTACGTAACGCACGCTGAAACCAGGGCAACAGTAGTCCCCCAAACAAAAAAAAACGGCGCTGGTATCATCAGCGCCGTTTAAGAATCTTTAACCTGTGGACCGGATGCTCTCGGTCTTTGTACCTACTTGAATGTAGCGCACACTCTGCATCAGCCTCATTTCGCGTTGCCGGTACTCGACTGATCGTCGTTTCTCTGTGATTTTCGCCGGGTATTGGCTCGCGGCAATATCGACGTTCCGGTTCTCTAAGTGTCTGATGTTGTTAGATGAAATTTTTGTCCTGGCCGGCTTTTGCCGCCTCGCCCACAAAAATCCCTGCGGCATATTCCCGATATGACTCAGGATTTTTTTGGACGATCCG
>JABWCM010000286.1 GCA_013360285.1 Myxococcales bacterium | reverse complement strand
GCCAACCTGGGCGGTGATTTTTTTTTGACTGGGTTGTTCGGGGTTAACGACCGATAGGATGTTGGCTACTGTTACCTTCCAGTCATCAATCGTCGCTACGGTGGTTTCTTCAATCCGAACGGTACGACCTGTTGTGGTCATGGGAGGCTCCTGGATATTCGTGCTTCGCGGCTGTTGCGAAGCAGGAGTGGGGGATTTTGTCGTGGGGGCAGGATCGGCCTTGGTGGTGTCGTTGCGCACTTTGTTCACGTTTTGACCACAGGCCAAAATCCCCACCGTGAAAACTAACGCTAAAACAACACGTGTGACGCGGCTCATTTCGCGGCCACGTCGCAGGAATCGTAAAACTTGATCAGTTTGTCGATGGAAAAACCCATCAGGTGTTTTACACCCCAGGGGTTACGCAAATCGACCGTGCGCGCTTTGGCATCGACTGCAATCAAAGAATACGCGTGGTTCAGGACAACGCCTTCGGTCTTGGCTTCGGCTTGGAGTGCTTCGTCGGCACTCGTCTTGGATTTGGCGCCAAAACTTACCGCCTGGCCCGCGGCAAGGGCTTTGGTCAAGGTTTCCAACAGTTTGTCGCCGTTCATGGATGCGGGGCGGAAGGACCGGGAAGCTACGCCGGTCATCATTGCAAACACGTCCCCGTCCTTGGTTTTGGAACCGCGAATAAACTCATAGGAACCGCTGTGTTTGGCGAATGCTTTTTCAATGAGCATCACCCACAACTCAGGACCCGTGGTACTTCTGTCGCCTGGTTTGGCATACGCAACACCGCCGTCCTTCTGGGGAAACTCGCTATTGACCACAATGGGTGTCGGCACCCGTTTCCAAGGCTGGGCTTTGTCTTTCAGAAACAGGGTCACTGTAAACGTGCCGTTGCCGTTGTCTTTAATGAGTTCCAGGATCCGGCTTGGGTTGGTACGGGCCTGGGCTGCGAGTTGGGCCACAAAATAACAGTCCCCCAACGCGCCTTGCTCCACGTCGCTCGGGTCGATCTCGTGGGCTTCGCCTTCGCCTTTGACCGCCACCACGCCGTCGGTTTTGGCATAGGTCGCATTGGGCGCGTATTCGTTGACGGGGTCGGGGTTGTGGGCGGGGTCCAACAGCGGATCAAGCGGTTTCGGCGGCTCCACAACGGGCGGGGCCAATACGGGAGCCGTGCCGTTCTGCTGGGTCGTCGGCGCGGGTACCACGTTGTTTCTGTTTTTGTTTTTGTTCTTATTCTTGTTTCGTTTTTTGGGTTCTGGATAACCGCCCGAATGGACGTTGGTTTCCTCACCCGTCGTGGGTGCGGCTTTTGGCTTTAACGCCTGGGCACCGTCTGCAAACGTTAAACCCTTGGCTGGGTTTTTTGTCGCCTTTTCTGCGGAAGTTGCCGCGGGAACTATTTTTTTGGGGTCGGATTTGGGTGCCAACGCATACGCCATGACTACTGCTCCATCGCGGCTGTGGACAAACGCCGCATTCACCTAACGACAATAACTCGAACAACTCGCCGCACTGGGTGGCTGGTGTTTTTTAGGGGTTTTCGCGACCCCGCCGAATTTGAGTCGAATCGTCCGAGAAAAACCTGAGGAATATCGGGAATATGCCGCAGGGTTTTTTAAGGGCGAGGCGGCCAAAGTCGGCCAGGGCGCGGAAATCATTTAAAAACACCAGTCACCTAGGCCACACCTCACGGTATGGCGTCACACAACACCAACTATTCCAGGGAATATGGGGTGCGTCAAGCATTCGTTGACGGCACGGCGATGGGATTGACGAACGTCAAGTGAGGGGGTCACGACGAATGGCTAATTGGTAATATTACACTGGATGGGATCGAAACTTAACGTGTTCTTTGGGTAACCTAACGCAAAGGTAATACATATTTCATCAGTCGAGTTTTTCCCAGGCCCCACCGGCTTTGGTTTGGTGTTATTCCATGTACACGTCCATTGAATGCCGTCGCCTTTTGCCAACGATATCGGCGGCAAGTACTCCTGGAACTTGGGGTGCGCCGAGTCATCGTCTTCGTAGATTGGCGTTGTGCCCGTTGGCGTCCAGGCGTCGACTGTAAACTTGGTACCTAACTTATGATAGTGGGACATGATCCCAATGATCTCTACGTCATAGGGCATTTTGCACATCGCGGTGTCGCTGATTTCCATAAATGGCGGCAGGAAAAATCCCCAGTTGGCTAACCACAGAATGTCGGCGTGGTGTTCAATGGGTATATCCAGGTTCGCGGGCAGTTCCGGGCGGGCGTTGATTTCTCGGCGAAGGACCGTGCGCAATTCGGTCAGCAAACCCAAAGCTTCTCCGCGCAGAGTCATCGCGGCGCTGCGGTCGGCTTCGGCGATGGTATCCCCGCGTTCGCCCAACATGACCCCGAAGACCTTGCCGGATTGGATGAAATCCTCCATCCAGGCCGCCAATGTCCGTTGGTCCGGAGTGGAAATCTGAGCCAGTATAGGGCCTTCGACCGTTATCCATTTCTCGTGTTGTTCCGCTTTGGCCTGGTTTTCCGCGTACGTGTCCCGGGTGTCCGATAGGGAAATTCCAAAACGCTCCGTGAGCGAATGGGCCGCCTGGCGCATTGCCTCCGTCGTCGTAGGGCAGAATTTCACCATCTGACAATAATACCACAAGGCTCGCAGCCAATTATCCCGCGTGACATCGGAGTCGAATAACAAATCCGCCAACGGTCTGCCCCGAAGCGCGGCGGGAAGGGCGTCGATCCGGGCGATAAGCGCCTCGATCAACGCCAAGTACGTGAGCGCCGCATAGGTCTGCTTAAAAGCCACGAGCCGATCACCGGTCGTCATGGCTTTCATTCCCTGTGACGTCTCATCCAGATTCAAATCCTTCACGGGGCACCTCCTTTGTTGAACCAAGTTCAATCGTTTGTGGTTGGTTTTCGATTACTTGCGTAACCTGTTTGGAACCATCCCATACTCTCGAACGGCTTGCAACCGGAAACATCGGGGTCAACTCTTTTTTCGGAAGTTGCCCGACGGTGAGTTCGGTTGGGTTACAGCGATTGCAGCCGACAGGAAACGATTTCGATTTATGGGTCATACGTGTGGGTACAGATCAAGACCCGATAGGGGGCTTGAGGGGGACTGCGCCGTCGACCACCGGCGCCATGACGGGTCTGCCCGAGTGGGGTAACACCACCAACTTTTAACCCGGGTTCAATTTCCTGGTCAGGCGCCATATTTTTTCGGCGCGCAGCTTCTTCCGCATGAGGGAAAAGACGTATGCCTCGCCAATCAAAGTGGCTGAATTTCCAGTCCCGGCCCTGCGGAATATTCCCGATATTCCTCGGTCCGGCCCCGGACAACCCGACTCAAAATCGGCTCGCCTATGATCATTTCCGGCTTGAAAAGAACCTTCGAAGAAGATTGGAACGGGGGTATTTTTATCGGGCAAACACTTCTTTTAGGAACATCGTCATGTGATCCCACGATCTTTTGGCGGATGCTTCGTTGTATGCCAAACCCGGAATCCCCCGTTTGTCCGCTTCCGGATTGGTAAAGCTGTGTTGGGTGCCGCCATACGAAATAAACTGATAATCGGCGCCGGCATGCTCCATTTCTCCGATGAAATTGGACACCGCTTCCGCCGGGATCAACGGATCTTTGGCGCCGTGGCATACCAATATTTTGGCTTTCACCTCCCCGGCTTTTGCCGCCTCAAACGGGCTTAAGCTGCCATGGAAACTCACGACCCCACGGAGGTCCGTCCCTCTTCTCGCCATTTCCAACACGATTGCGCCGCCGAAACAATAACCGATGGCCCCAATTCGCCCCGGATCGGTCTGCTCCTGTTTTTTCAGCAACTCCACCGCCGCCATAAACCGCCCACCGGCTGTGGCGGCATCTTTGGTGGCTTCCTTCACAAATGCACCCGCCTGATCCGGATGATCCGCCTGTTTGCCTTTTCCATACATGTCCAGCGCAAACGCCACGTATCCCGCTTCTGCAAGTTTTTTCGCGCTATTTCTTGCATGATCGTTGAGTCCCCACCATTCGTGCACCACCAATACTCCCGGGCGCCTTTCTTTTATGGAATCATCATAATAGAGGTCACCCTTCAGCGTAATCCCCGTCGCCTCGTACTCCAACGGCACATGTTTGATTTCCGCGGTTGCGGATTGAATCATTCCCATCGTTGTCGCCATCATTACCACTCCTAAAATCCAGGTGTTTTGTATCATGCCTCTCCTCCGTCTGTGAACATCCCAAACAACGTCCCCACCAACCTCATTGGGGGCCAACGGTAACGCCAAAGGTCGGATTTCGCAACCCTATATCGGCCAACTCATCCGTGTGAGGCTATGAGTTTGTGAAAAGATAGCTGCGCGGCCTCTGGGCGGTGGCTTTGGGGCGGCTTGGCTCCGAAAAACCCTGCGCCATATTCCCGATATGACTCGGTTTTTTTTCCGTGCATCGGGACCAAAATCCTCGCGTCCAAGTCCGTCCCCATATTTTTTCCCAAACTCTACGGCTTGGCGAGAAAGGCGAAAACGGTAGTTACTGGTCTCCACCGCAACAATCATTTGGAATCTCGCTGAGCGGACGTGGTTCGCAGGCAATAATCCGCCCACGCCCATCCAATTCCAATTCGCAACACGCATGCAGCATGGCCCGGATTTGAGCACGGCCACGTTGCACTCTGGATTTGACCCCCGAAACCGAAATTCCCAACAATTCTGCGGCTTCTTTGTGGCTACGTTTCTCGAGTTCTACCAACGTCATCGTCTCCCGATAAGGTGACGGCAGCAACGTGATAAATAACGACAGGGATTGGGCGACCACCTCATGGATTTCCGGCCCGGATTCCGTAGGATCGGCGACTGATTCGGCCGGGATGTCATTCCAATCATCATTCGCCGCCTGCGGAAATCGCGCCCCCCAGCGCCGATAATCCGCAAGCGTCGTCCGTGTGATGCGGTACATCCACGACACAAACCGTTCTTCATCTTTCAGCCCGGGTAATCCCCGAACCATCCGCAACAACACCTCCTGCAATACATCGTCCGTGTCCGCTTCTTGATTTACCCGAACCCGGATAAACGGCTGCAGTCGCATCGCCACTTCCCCCCATTTTGGTGTGTTTGTCGCCACATTCCCCATCGTCATGGTCCTCACTCTCTAGTCACAACACGACGGCGCACAGCAGGAACTTTTTGCGCCGGGCCGAGTCGCTTCAATGGTCGCCGATGTTACGTAGTTTTCCGCGCCGGTTCCGGGAAACCATTCCCGAATAAAGTCACGGCTTTCCGGGCGAATGTTCACCGAAATCTCCGTAAAACCCGCTTTCTGCAACATCGTTTCCACCTCGCCGATCCCCGCCGCACCGGCAACACAGCCATACAGTGCCGCCGCGTTGGCAGCAAGGGCCGGCGGCAGGGGGGCCAACGCCACCACATCGGAAATCGCCAGCCGCCCCCCGGGTTTGAGTACCCGAAATGCTTCCCGAAAAACCGCCTCTTTGTCGGGGGACAAATTAATAACACAATTTGATAAAATCACGTCGGCGGTTCCATCGGCCACCGGCAAATGTTCGATTTCTCCCAAACGAAATTCCACGTGATTGATTCCCAAAGACTCGGCGTTGGCCCGCGCTTTGCTCACCATCTCCGCCGTCATATCCACCCCGATGACCCGGCCCGACCCACCCACCTGACGTGCCGCCAGAAAACAATCAAACCCCCCGCCGCTGCCAAGATCTACCACCGTTTCTCCGGGGCGCAGCGCAGCGATCGCCTGCGGGTTTCCGCAACCAAGACCCATGTTGGCCCCATCCGGAACCGCGGCAAGGTCTTCTTCGGAATATCCCAACTTCAACGAATCTTGCGGCGACGGCCCGCAGCACCCCGGCTGACAACCGGCAGTTGGAGTCGTTTTTGCGATTTGTCCATAATGTTGTCGAACGGTACTACGAATTTGTTCACTATTGGTCTGACTCATGATGTGTTTTCCTTTTTGTTGTTGATGCCCCTTTCCGTACCACTCATAAAGACAGAGGTACTCCCGAAAGGACGCAACAATTGTCATTTTTTTTTGTGGATACCTGTTTTTTTCCATATCTTGTCGACTGTACGCCACGTCAAAAACCGTGCCCCCAACTGCATCGTCTGCCACGACGAATCCACCCCCGCATAAGCCATCCATCTTTTTGCCGTTTCGATTCGATTTCCGGATCCGTCTGAAAGCAGCCGAGACCTTGGAAATGACCAGTCCAGCAACAATCGCCTTACTCTGGAGGCCAAAATCGGTTTACGACGTGGTAGTTCCACATCGATTCCCCATAGTTGTTTCAACTTGTCCACCGACCACTCAAAAAGGGTCCCCATTCCCATCGATTTTGCTCTCTGCGCAGTTGCCGCCGGATCGGGACGGGTGGCAGTTACCCAAAATGCCACATCCACCCACTGCCGAAGCGGCCCACACAACCCATCCTGCGCCTGGTGAGCCACGAGATGCAACCACATATCCTCGGGCGACAAGGCACACGGCGCCCACCGTTCCAGTTGGGGATAACGTACCATTCGATCCCATCTCCCCATCTCATCCCACTTCACCCGTGCCTGATAACCCAAAGCCCGATGCAAATCGATCACCACACCCGATGGAGTTACCAACGATCGTTCGTACGACGCCCATTGTGACCACGGGTGGTGCGGGTCTTTTTCCACCACATGACATCCCGCCCGCAACAGGGCTGCCGTTGTTTTGGCGTATTGTGTCGGAGGCACGAGGATATCCATGTCGTGCATCGCCCGATCCCCCAGGTTTTCATAACCCACCGCCAACACCACCACCCCCTTCAAGGGGGACCAGGGGGAAATTCCCCACTGCCGAAACAACACCGCAATTTCTCCCAGCGTTCGTAACAGCACCTGATTTTTCGCCCATTGCCGCCGCGCAGTGGTTTGTAACACCCGTGGCGCCCCTATCCCCAAATCTTCCAACCGCCGCGATACCAATCCCGCCAAACCATGGTGAATCGTCAGTTGCTCAAAGCGGGCCCACTCATGGGGCGACAACGCCCAGTACGCCCCAATGGTATCCGCCGACGGAGGGTGGGGCCCCGGCGCCACCAGTTCACACAACAGGGTCGTCAACTTTGAGTCGGCGTAGCTCATGGGGACTGCTGCCCCGACGCCGATTTAGTCTGAGAGGGTGTTCCATAAAGCTGATATCCGATATTACTCAACTTTTTCAGAGCCGGTGGGGCGCAAAATCGGCTGACTTGGGTCACGTCCATATTTTTTCACAGCCTCAGACGTGACACCACGAACCGGTCACGCAGATTCGGTAGTTGGTGGGTTTCGATATGTTCAGCGACCGCCTCCCCAAGAATGCGGATAAGTACCCGCCTCTCGAGGTCATCGGCGGTGGACCCGCTGCGAAACGTGGCCGCAAGATCCCCATACCAAAACTGTTTACCCAGCAACGACACCACTTCGGTTTCGTATGGTAGGCGGGCCAGGTCTTCATTGTCGCGAAACAAGGAGTAATGATGTTGATTGGTTTGTTGGGGATCGCGGCGAAGATACAGTTTTAAGTCCACCGACCGCAACTGCAATGCCGCCGCCGCTTCACATAACCGGTCCCATACCGCAGAGGTTTCCGGGGTGGTGCGAATGGTACGCGCCCAATCCCGCACCCATAGGCGGGCATCGGGGGGCAACGCCAATTGGTCTTCCAACAACAGCGCCCGTTGGCGCTGCACCGCCAGTTCACGAAAGCGAAACAGGTGTACCAGAGCCGCAAGAATCGCTACCACCGCCGATATGACCAATACCATTCGTAAATCGTTGTTTGTTTGCAGTTTGACGGCGATCGCCAATACCGCCAACACGGCACACAATCCATATAACGCCAGGGTTGCCTGCCGTGGGGTCAACCCCATCGCCAACAACCGGTGGTGAATGTGCCCCTTGTCTGCCCGAAACGGGTGTTGCCCCCGTTGAATCCGCCGCCACACCGACATCACCGTATCCAACAGCGGTAATCCCAAGGCCAAAACCGATACCGACAACGCGATGGCGGTGCTGCTTTTTGCCTGGGTCTGAATGCTCACCGCCGCAATCACAAATCCCAAAAAGAGGCTTCCGCCATCACCCATAAAAATCGTTGCCGGATTAAAATTATAAAACAAAAAACCAACCACGCTGCCCGCCAACGATGCCGCAAACAAGGTGGTCAACAGGTTGGAAGAAGAATCCAGGCTGGCTACAATATACAACGTGGCGACAGCGAAAAACGCTACCCCTCCAGCCAACCCATCGAGACCATCGATTAAATTGACCGCATTCATCAATACTACGAACCAGCATATCGACAGCAGCACTCCCGTGATGGGGTCCAACACCACGACGCCCCATCCAGGGATTGAGATCCGGTCAATCACAAACCCAAAACCCGCCATCAGCAGAGCGGTTGCAAATTGAAACGATAGTTTTTTCCACGCCCCCAGCCCCC
>JABWCM010000023.1 GCA_013360285.1 Myxococcales bacterium | reverse complement strand
GTCAACCAATTCGGAGCGAAGGTCAACCAATTCGGAGCGAAGGTCAACCAATTCGGAGCGAAGGTCAACCAATTCGGAGCGAAGGTCAACCAATTCGGATGATAGATGCTCCAATTCGGAGCAATATGATTTAACCTGAATCAAACATGATTGACGTTAAGCAGCGAATAATTGAATGCGACAGGATGAAGATTAAACAATAGATGGCATATTTTAGATTCGGAGATGATTTGCTTCAACGACACGAGAGAATCGATTCAATTGTCCCATCATTTTCGAACCCCAGTTCAGGCATTCAAATGACGTCTAGGACCCACCAGGCGACCAGACACATACCCCAGACGCTGTGCCAACCGTATCCATGGCGCCTCGGCCAACGCGGCATAATTTTGCGCTTCGACGCATGCGGGAATGTCCCGTAATACGTCGGCTACGATGCCCATTGCCGCACGAATTGGGCGCACAGGCTTTGAACCATCCTGAAAAATCACTGAGTCAGCGCGCCCTTCTTCAAAAAATCGTTTCCACGTTTCTTTCAGCGTATAGTTATGGGAATGTTCGGCCCGAGCATCAGCGGCATAAACAACACGCACTCCCCGTTTTTTTGCTAAGACAAACCACGCCAAGTCTTCGCTATATTGAATTTCTTCGGAAAATGGCTGCCGAATTAACTCGGTTTTCAAAAACGCACTGGCGGCCAACGAAAAAAAAATGCCCGACGGAGGCGGCTTGTCGCCAAACGCCCAAGCATAATCCCGCCGTACCAATGGCGTTGCATCCGGCCGCGGAGTCTGCCGAGCATAAGAAACCTCTGCCGACCCTTCGCGAATCGGAGCGGTCAGCCGATGGAAAAAGTCAGGTGTTTCGGGAACTGTATCGCTATTGAGGAAGACCACAATCGGTGCCCGTGCCAACGCAACACCTTTGTTGAGGACTCGTCCGGGATTGTATTGACCCGCTGGAACATCGACAACAATGGCCCCGGCGGCAACAAGATGTTCTCGTGTTCCGTCGGTCGAACCGTTGTCAAATGCCAATAGTTCAAAATCATTCGGAACTTGGTGTACGACGGCAGCTAAAGTCCGCGAAATGATTCCGATATCATTTCTGGCGCGCATCACAACGGTCACAGACGGCGACTGGCAAAACTTCATAACAGCACTCAATACAAAGAAATCGATCTTGATCTCTGAATTGGCAGAATCCCCCCATCATGGTACAAATTTGACCGTGCGCATCTTATACGTCAATCAGGTTGGGTCAACGGTCGGTGGAATTGAGGCCCACATTCGTGATTGCGCGACCGGGCTGAGCCAGCGCGGTTACACGTTGGGCCTTCTTTCGGGTGACCCTCACCTTGAGACGGCACTGGCCCGGCCGTTTTCGACCACTTTTGTAGGCCGACCATTTTCTCCTGCCGTACTAAAACAGGCCATCAACGAATTTCAACCGGATCTGGTCATTGTTCATAAAGCGGAACGTTTGTTTGAACTTGAACTGGAATCCGTTGTCCCGCCGGTCGTGGTGATGATCCACGATCACGATTGGATCTGCATTCGAAGACATCGTTATCTTCCTATTACGGGGAAAATTTGTGAACGACAGGCGTCGATTTCCGCTTGTTTTTCTTGTGGTTTGGCCGTGGAACGGAAACGTGGAACCACTTTGGGAATTCGTTATCGCCCGGTTTGGCACAGGATCCGGGATGCACGTACGTTACATGCTGTCTCGGGTGTCTGGGTGGCCAGCGATTATATGAAACGCGAATTGAGCCGCCATGGAATCGATTCAAACCACATCACAACGATCCCGCTCGGGATTCCGGATTTACCGGAGACCTACACTAAGGCGGCAATGGGTTCCATCGCTTATATAGGCCAGGTTATACGAACCAAAGGACTCGATTTGCTCCTTCGGGCCGTTGCGCAAGAACCCTCCATACAACGACTGGATATTGTCGGCGACGGCAACCAGCGTAACGAATTCGAAGCTCTCGCAACCAGCCTGGGGGTTGATACAAAAACCGTTTGGCATGGCAAACAGACACCCAATGATGTTGCACGAATCATCGCCGGCGCCGCAGTTGTCGTGATGCCACACCGATGGCCGGAACCATTTGGCTTGGTAGGGCTGGAAGCCATGCGGGCAGGTCGACCGGTGATCACAACGGACGCCGGAGGGGTGCGAACCTGGCTCGACCCGGGAATAACCGGATTGTTGACGAAACCTCTTGATGTACCTGGTCTGGGGCGCGCCTTGAGAATTCTTTTAACACAAACCGAACGACGAGAAACGATGGGTCAAGCTGCACGAAGCCGATTCATTCGTTATTTTACAATGGAACGGTTTCTGGAACGGTTGGAGGAAGCCATCAAGAAAACAACCAGCCACCCCAAGAGGCACACATGCATATCGCAGTGACGGTAGAGGGTGCCGATAGCGGAATGTCTGGGCTAAGCACCTATATCCGTGAGCTTTACCAAGTATTGGTTCGGCACCCAGATATCTCTCGGGTGACCGTTTTTGGACCCCACGACATGACATCGTGGCTTGGTGGACTGACAAAGGGCCATGCACAAGTCGTCTTTGTACCGACGCCATCCAACATGACAACGCGCAGCGCCAACGTCATATGGCACCAGACCAGTTGGGCACTCCAGTTGGCCCGTAAATACAAACCCGACGTCGTTCATTTCCCGGTCGCCAATCGACGAATTGCTTATATACCAGGGATACCGACAGTTGGCACGGTCCACGATCTTGCAGAATTACGTGGTTTACGTGGTTATGGCGTGCTGCGAAACCTTTATTTACGGCGGGTAGTCGTGCCAATGTTTGCGCTGTTGAATCAAACCATTTTTATCAGCAAAAAAACTGCCGCGGATCTGAGCGACGTTACCCGGCTGTCGACTCGTAAACATTCGATCATTTATCAGGGAATCGATCATCGGCGTTTTTTTCCCGGCGATAAGGAACAGGCCCGAGCGCAGGTCGCTCAAGAGTTTTCACTGACTGATCCCTTTGTTTTTTTCCCCTCACGGCTTGAACATCCTACTAAAAACCATTTGCGGTTGTTTGAAGCGTTTATGACTGTGCGAAAACGGCTCGGCAATCGTCATCGCCTGGTGTTAAGCGGTGCCTTGTGGCCGGGAGCTGAACCGATTCTGTCAGCGATCGAAAATTACACACCAGCGGTTATCTATCTTGGACATGTTTCGCAAAACTGGCTTCCGGCACTGTACGCAGCGGCGGAATGTATGGTATTTCCTTCACTTTACGAGGGGTTCGGATTGCCATTGTTGGAGGCAATGGCCTGCGGCACCCCGGTAGTCACATCGACTGGTGGAGCGCTTCAGGAAATTGCCGGGGACGCAGCGGTGGTATTTGATCCGACGAATGTTCAGGAAATGGAAAATCAGTTGTTCACGATTCTGTCGAATCCCGATTGGGCCGCAACCATTACACAGCGAGGCCTTTCACATGCAGCCGGTTTCACGTGGGAGAGTACGGCGGAACAGACACTGCGATGTTTTCACGCCGCCAAAACATCAAAAAAAGGGTGGAAACCCCAATGATCACTGTGCGTGACCCCGAACGAGATCTATCCAATATCACGGACAACCCCGCCGACTCTGAACTGGATATCATCCGGATTGCGAAGGGGATATTTAAACGTCGATGGCTTATTGTTTTACAGACCATCGTGGTAACAGCATTGTTTGCGACTCCGTTTTTGTTGTTGCGTAAACCCGCTTATGAAGCGGAGTCCTGGCTGTTGGTGAGGGATTCGCGGAATATTTTTGCCGGTACACCTTTGGCATCTAGCGTTTTGGCCAACGCGTCGATCGATACTACCGTGGAATTGCTGCAAATGCCGGCGGTTTTAGACGAGGCCGCGCGGCAGTTGGGATTTCCCGATGGGGAAACACTCAAAGATGCGGTGATTATTGGTGCCGAGGAACGGGCCAGAATGGTATTTGTGCGTACCGACGATGCTGATCCCAAACATGCATTACGTATCACCGAAACCATCTTGCGGGTGTTGATGGAACAGCACGCCGAACAATTGAACCGGCAGTTCGACGAATCACTTCTGGTACAAAATGGCGAGGTGGAGCGAGCACAAACACGGCTCAACACCGCTCAGGAGGCGATGGTTGAGTTTGCGCGATACCACGGGTTCGAAGATGACCAGGACCTGATGCAGGTAGTGGCACACGTTGCCGAGCTTAGTAAGTTAAAAGATGGTTTGGCGTTGCAGATCAAAGCCGCCGAAGCACAGCTAAAAACACTCGAAGAGCAATTGGGCGCCGAAGATCCAGTGTTGACGCTCAAACGTCAGTCGGCCACGGGAACGACAACGGTTTCCGGGTCGGCAAAGTTATTCCGAACACCGCTTATGGAACTGAGTCCGGAGGCGAGCGAAGCATTGCTGGCGTGGGTTCCGCAGTCGCAACAGCAAGCGCAGCGGCAAAAATCCGGTAATATAAGCAAAGCACCGAATCCTGTTCACCAAACTTTGTTTCTGGCACGATTACAGCAGGAACAGTTGATCGTTTCGCTCAAAGTGGAGTTGGAAGATGCCACCGAAAGGCTTGCGGCCGTGGGCCAGAAACATGGCCGCTTGTCGGATTTACGGCGAAAACTGGAGCGGCTGACCGTCGAGCGGGATTTTGCCGCCGAACAATTAAGCACGGCATTGGCTGCGTTGGCGACGACGGAAAGTGTGAGAAATATTCCGAATCCGGTTTACGAAACGGTATTGAGCCCACCGCCACCTAAGAAAGCCAAACGATCCAAAACGAGCCTAATCTTGATCGGAATGGCGATGTTCGCTGGTTTGTTGTCGGTCGCCACCGCGTTTTTGTTGGAACTGCGAGACACGACTATCCACGACGCGCGGGAAGTAGAACGATTTGGTGTGCCGGTGATCGCCAATATTCCCAATCGGGCTAATGCAGACCGTGCCGACTACGAAGAAGCCATCAAACAACTCGCCCTGCTCTTAAGGCGACTTCCTGACGGGCGTGAAACACGTTGCCTGGTCTTTACCAGTCCCAATCCCGGTGACGGCAAAACACAAACCGTTAGAGCAACCGCCGACGTGCTGGCGGAGTGGGGGGAAGCCGTGCTGCGGATTGACGCCAATTTGAGGGAACGTTCCACACATGTGCCTTATCTCGAACGGTATCTTAGCGGAGATACCGCTAAAATGGAGCTGGTCAGAATGCCTAGCGGTGTGTTGGCGATGACGTCGGCAGGTGCCGGTGAACAAACGGCGAATTTGCTGGCAGCGGGACGGCTGCGACAATTGTTTGATATAGCTCGAACGGATTTCCGTCACGTGCTGGTGGACGCGCCTGCGTTACTTCCGTCGGTCGACGCACAAATGTTGACCGAACAGGCTGATTATGCGGTTTTGGTGATTCGTTCTTATTTTACTCGGTCCACCGACGTCGTCGCTGCCAGAAAACAGCTTCAAAACATTGGTAAACCTATCCTCGGAGCGATTTTGCTGGATGTGCCCCAAAAAGGAAAACGTGAGGTGACAACAACATGAATTCACCCTGGATTATGGTGTTATTGGTACTCGTTGGAGCCACGGCGGCATGTACGCCAAGTGTGATTGAAGCTACAGAAACACTTGAAGAGGCCAATGCCGCGTATATCGAAGCCCATCCGCAACGGAATTTGCCTGCTGATATGTCGCCTTACCTCGATCCATTGGTACCCGATTATGTTATCGGCCCTGGTGACCGAATTTCGGTGGAAGTGGCAGGAGTCAATGAGCTGTCGCGACGTGGATTGCTTGTGCGACCAGACGGGAAAATCACTTTGCCGTTGCTCCAAGACACGGTGGTGGCGGGTTTGAGCCCAGAACGTGCTGCGCGGGAAATCGAAACGAGGCTTTTACCAACTCTGCCCAAAGCACAGGTCATCGTTTCCTTGGACGAGGCACGCAGTCAACGATTTTTGGTATTGGGGGCTGTTCAAAACCCGGGAATATTTCCGTTGTCCGGCCCAATCACCGTGCTCGAAGCCCTTGGCCTCGCCGGGGGAGTAGCACTGGTCGGAGAAACGGGTCGTGCATTGGCCGACCTGTCACGGGCTTATTTGGTCCGGGGAAAATCCGTGGTCCCATTAAACTTCGATAGGCTTATTGGCGGAGATTATCAACACAATGTCTATATCCGCCCCGGTGATATGTTGTACATCCCCGCACGTCATGCCGGTGAAGTGTTTGTGTTGGGTGAAGTACAAAACCCGGGTGTATTCGAGTTTGTCCCGAACATGTCGGTAATGCGCGCCTTGGCGGCGGCCGGTTGGGTAAACAGGGTGGCGGCCAAAGAAACAGCGGTCCGGGTTATCCGCGGCGCGTTGGCGGCTCCACATGTTTATTTGATCGACGCCGAGGATATCGCCGCCGGAAGACGGAATGATGTAGCCATACGACCGGGAGACATCGTTTTCGTCACGACGACTGAACTGCAGGACTGGAATGATGTGTTGGGACAATTGCTCCCTACTCTGCAAGCAGCGGTTTCCGCACGTTATTTGATTGGCGCGGCCGACGGGATTATTTTCCAGGGAGAATAATGTGTCTCAGCGGCTCGATTTGAATATTTTTGTGGACGCGCTGGGATGGACTGTTTCCGAACCCAATGCCTTTTTACCGGAGCTTCATGCGACGCGGCAACCCGTACGCACAGTGCTCGGATATTCGTCGGGTGCAGTGCCCACGATATTGACAGGTGTGTTGCCGGATGTTCATGGGCAGTGGTCGTTTTTTTATTGGGACCCGGACCAATCGCCATTCCGATATCTTGGGGTTTTGGGTTTTTTGCCGCATCGTTTGGCCGCGCATCATCGGCTCCGAAGACCCATCAGCGACCTGGTAAGGCGCATCGAAGGATATACAGGTTATTTTAACTTGTACGCTGCGTCATTTAAGCGCCTCCCGCGCTTAAATTACTGTGAAAAGAAAGACCTCTTTGCGCCGGGGGGAATCAACGGTTGCCCCACTATTTTTGATGCGTGGAGACAAGCAAACATCCCCTTTTTTGTCTCGGACTGGCGGCTCGCGGAAGAAAAAAACATCGTTTTAGCGCGACAGGCGGTTCGTAATCCGATGTTACGAACATCTTTCATTTATCTGCCTGGATTCGACGCCATATTACATCGATACGGAAAGGAAGGCAGTATTCCACATTTAGCAAAATATGCCGATGCAGTGCGGAGCATCGCTGCTGCAGCACAGGAAGTTCACGACGAAGTACGCATCTGGGTGTTCAGCGATCATGGCATGGCCAATGTAACACGTCAGGTCGACTTGATGGGGCTTGTGGAATCATTGGGGTTGATCTGGGGCAAAGACTATGCCGCGATATATGACTCCACAATGGTGCGGCTATGGTATCTTACCGACAATGCACGCAGCATCATCGAAGATACGCTGAAAGCGGCCGATTGCGGACGTTATCTTACACACGATGAGCTTGTTTCTATGGGCCTACACTTTGTCGGCAATAAATATGGGGAGGCGATTTTTCTTTGTGATCCCGGCGTGTTGATTGTACCAAGCGACATGGGATTGGGAACGATAGCCGGGATGCATGGATATTCGGAAGACGACCCGGATTCAGACGGAGTTTTGTTGTCGTCCCATCACCCTCCCGTCGATGTCAACAGAATCAATCATCTAAATGACTTAATGCGGGCTCAGGCCGGTCTCGGACGGGCTGCGGGGGCTCCATGAAGCGGGTCACGTTGATGGGGTTGCCCATTGATCCGATACGTTACGAAGATTTTGTATCCATCATGGAGCGCGAAATCCAGCGTGGCCCTGGAAGGGTAATTCAGCCTCTCAATGTGGATACACTCAACCAAACAGCTCGAGATCGTTGGTTATTTGATTGGATCCGCGGGGCTGATGTTGTGTACGCCGACGGTGCGGGCATTACATTTGGGGTCCGTGTAATGGGGCACAAGATTCCGCAACGGTTAACTGCCGCAGATTTGATTTTTGACCTCGCGTTGGCGTGGAGTGATGGTCGGCATAGTATCTATCTGCTTGGAGGCCCACCGGGGTTATCCGAAGCTGCAGCCCAGGCACTCAAAATACGTTATCCTGGGTTTCGCGTAGTCGGGACATTCCGCGGACACCTGAATCAGCAAGAAGACCAGGAGGCAATCGCCGATATTCGAGCCAAAAAACCCGACGTGCTTTGTGTTGGATTTGGCACGCCTGTCCAGGAACGGTGGATTGAACGTTACCGATTCCAGTTGCCGGATGTACCCGTGTTTTGGCCAGTTGGTGCGATGTCGACATATGTCGCCGGAACCGTTCCACGAGCGCCGGAGTGGATGAGAAGTTATGGTTTGGAATGGGCTTTTCGATTCGGCCTGGAACCACGACGATTGTTCAGACGATACATCATTGGAAACCCGGTATTTGCGATGAGATTGCTTCGAGAACGATGGTTTGGGGGTATGGCGACCCCTCCCACAGACCCCATGGATTAGCGGCAGCCGATGAAAGTCTTTCAAGTACTCCGGCGTTTTAACTTACAAACGTGGGGCGGAATTGAGACGGTGGTCTTATCTCTGGCCACGGCGATGGAAAAACGCGGAATGGTTTCTCCGGTCCTGTGTACAAGCGCACTGGATGCTCCTGGCCCGGAACGTATTGGTAACGTTTCGATTCATAGATACCGATATAGTTACTTAAGGGTACCGCCACAGGCCGCAGTAGTTGCCGCCTTGGATCAGAAAGGTGGAAATCCGGTTTGTCCGGGGCTTTTTCGACGTATTCTGAACGAACCAGCTCTCGACATTGTAAGTTGCCACACGATGGGGCGTTTGGGCGCGCAAGTTCGTACCGCATGTTTGTTACGAAAAGTTCCTTATGTCGTTACGTTACACGGTGGATACTATGCGGTTCCACCGGATGAAAAACGGCGACTCAGAGCACAAAGTGGTCATACCATTGACGGCGGGAAATGGCTTGACCCGCTGCTTGGCCAACGCCGTTACTTGGCGGACGCGGGCGCGATTTTCTGTCTTGCAGCCGACGAATTTGAGAAAGCGCAACAGGAAAATCCGAATGTAATGGTCCGCTTGGTTCCCAATGGAGTCGATGTTGCTCGATTTGCCAACATCAATCCACATGAACGCTCCCAATTTCGCCAGGAATACGGTATTCTACAGAATGCACGGCTTATTTTGTGTGTCGCCCGAATTGATCCGCAAAAGGGTCAGGATCGGCTTATTGATGCAATAGCAATGCTTTTGGGCGCTGGATTGACCGATACACATCTTGCTTTTGCCGGTCCGGTTACCGACGCGGAATATGCTGCCAGTCTTAGGGCTAAGGTTTACAATAATGGTTTGGAAAACCATGTCCATTGGCTTGGAGCCTTCCCATTTCAGGGTTCTCAATTGGAGCGTGCGTATGCAGCTTCCGATGTCGTCGCACTTGCCAGCCGACACGAACCCTTTGGCGTCGCGATTTTGGAAGCTTGGGCGGCGAAGGTTCCAGTGGTTGCATCTCGGGTCGGTGGGATTCCATCGTTTGTGACGAACGGAAAAACGGGGCTGTTGGTGCCGGACGGGGACAGCGTAATGCTGGCAGCACACCTAAGACGAATCTTAACGGACCAACAACTAAGGGAATCGTTGGCGCAGCAGGCGTTTAGCGAGGTCACACAAAAATACGATTGGTCAAAAATTACCGATGGAATCGTGAAGGTTTACGAAGAAGTATGCGATCAATATCGACGTTAATTTAATAGGCACCGCGACCCGATAACACCGCCCAAACGGTCCGATATAATATTTTCACATCAAGCCACAATGATCGATGTTCAATATAAAATCGATCCATTTTGACCTGCTCACCAAATGGAATCGCACTGCGACCCATCACTTGCCACAAACAGGTAATTCCGGGTGTCACCGTCAACCGAAAACGGGCCTCTTCATTATATGCTGCCGCCTCATTTACGGGGTGCGGCCTCGGGCCGACTAAGGACATCGTTCCATTCAACACGTTAAGTAACTGCGGAAGCTCGTCGATACTCATCCGACGCAAAAACCGGCCAATGCGAAGCACACGCGGATCATCGCGCATTTTGAAGATCACCCCGTCGGCCGACTCGTTTTGAGCCAGCAAGGCCGCTTTACGCTGCTCGGCGTCGCGACGCATCGTGCGAAACTTAAACAAACGAAACGGCCGCCCCCCTTTGCCGGCGCGATCTTGCGTGAACAAAACGGGAGCGCCATCTTCAAAAAAAATCGCCAGCGCCACCAATGCAAATAGCGGTGACAAAACAACGAGCAACACGGACGCACCAACAATATCAACAGCACGTTTGATCGCTAAATAGGCCGACAACGCACGATCATCTCCACTGTTGTGAACATGCGGCTCAATCCGGACGGTGATCGTCTGAATATCCGCCTGTTGTCCGCCATCCACCACCGAGAGGCGCAGCATACCATCGTGAATCGCTTCTAAATTAACTTGTGGTCTACTCCGGTGCATAAAACACTCACTTGGGGATAACTCAGTCTTTCCCCACGACAGAATCGAATGACCAGTTCGTTTGGGATGTCTCGAGCTGTGTCCCACAGACAACCCATTCGTGGGACATCCTGCCTTGTCGTTCGTGCAAACATGACGTTTGCACAACACGCCAACAAGCGGCTCAAAACGCTCGATTAGATGATCGGCGTATATCGACGCGGTTGAGCCGCGTCTTACACCAAACCACCAAACGCCCACACGTTTTTTCAGCCGGTCCCGGTTACACATCCACTGCCACCTGGAGTGAACAAGACGGCATCATTCAATTACCGGGTCATTATAACAGCCCATTTCATGTTGACTAGTGGAAAATGCACGACTTATTAGAAAATGGTTAAAACGGTTACGAACCTCAATTCTATGTCCACAACCCATCCAGACGCGATCAGGACGGCAACGAGCGGTCCGGCTTCGAGTGACTTTTTTTTTCACGAGTGGCATTCTTGGAAGGGTGTTATTTTGTGGAGGTGAGGGTTGAAGCTGACAGGAAGGTTTTTAATCGCAATGCCACACTTGGCCGACCCGAATTTTCGCCAGACAGTGGTTTTGATATTGGAGCATGACGAAGAAGGTTGTTTTGGGGTTGTGATCAATCGCCCTGGTCCGCTAACCGTGTCCGATCTATGTGAAAATCAACATATTGAATGGAAAGGAGATCGTTTTGCTCCCATTTATATCGGCGGACCGGTTCGCCCAACCTCGGTGTGGATCGTCCACAATGGCGGTTTGGATGTTCCTGGAACCACGGAGGCAGGTCCCGGTTGCCAATTCACGATCTCGCGAGAAGCATTAGATACCCTAGCCAACATGGAAACGGTCCAGCGACGAATTTACGGTGGATATTCCGGTTGGGGTGCCGGGCAAGTGGAGGCCGAAATTCGACAAGGAGCATGGATTGTAAGCGAAGCGGATCCCCAATTGGTGTTCTCACCGGCGGCCGACCAGATCTGGGACCTGGCGTTAAGACAGGTGGGAATCGACCCGACCACACTGGTTCCGGGAAGTGGTGAACTTCAATAATCCTGCTATCCATCGAGTCATCGTTGCGACTGGAACGCAGAATCTGAATTTTACCCGATCCGTCCCTTAGCCAAAATGATACGCCGCCCGCCATTATGTAGCTGGATTATTTGGGACGAACGCAGACGGGTTAGCCGGAAAAGTTCGGCGTTCGGTGCCAAAATTGCGTACGACCATCCCCCGAATCGTTGCGCCAACGTACAACCAAGTGTCGTGTATGTATGGGCGGCATCGGCCGCAGAGCCCAACCGCCAACCATAAGGTGGATTACAAACGATGAGACCGCTGCCGTCCGGCGGATATAAATCGCGAATATTACCAACAGAAAACTGACACCATCCAGAAACGGCCGCATTTTCCGCATTTTTCACCGATTTTGTAATCATGGCAGCGTCTGCGTCATAACCAAAACACTGCGGCCTTTCCGGATAGAGTATCGGCTGTTCGCATCTATCCGTAACGATGTGAATTCCCGTCCAAGCAGGCCACCGCATCATGGCAAAGTCCCGCAATTCGCCGGAGTCACGATTTGCAATCACCGATGCTGCTTCAATGACGAAAGTGCCGGAACCACACATTGGGTCAAGTAAAATTTGTGATTTGTCCCAGTCACTTAATGACAACACCGCGGCAGCAAGAGTCTCGCGGATAGGCGCTGTTCCTCCGTTCTGTCGATACCCTCGCAAATGGAGTCGGTCGCCCGTAGAGTCGACACTCATTGTGCATTCATCGTGAAAGATACGCAGATATATTTTTTGAGGCTCTGCAGATTCCGTACCCACCGGACCGGTGTTGCCAAGTTCAGCAAGAGCCTCAGCAACCCGCTGCTGGGCCGCTCCGCTGTGATAGATACGTGACTTATGGCAAGCCGCAACCACCGAGATACTTCGGTTTGGCTCCAAAAACGGCCGCCAGTCAAGCGACACAACTTTACGCTTCAGTTCACCCAATGCACGAGCACGAAAGCTGCCAACACGCACCAGAAACCGTGTTGCAAGACGCGACGTGCGATTGAGCTGAAACAAAGTTGCCAAAGAGACTTCGAAGGCAACTCCGCCAGGTATCACCGTGGTAGGGACTCCCGCAATCGACCTGATTTCATTGGCGACCAGTGTTTCGAGACCAACTGCAGCCACAGCAAACACTTGATACAACGACGGGGAACAGGGTGTGGACATCGTGAAGACCGCAGGTTCGGCGAAAAAACATCACTGGGCGGTCGTCGTGCCCTTTTTGATCTCGGAACCTTCGGTAACAAATCGGAAGTTGTCCAAAATTACTTCGGAGTCATATACACCATCACCGGTGTCGTGGATATGGAAAATCAACTCAAAGTCTTCGTTCGGGGCGATAGGCCAACTCGTCGTCAACCACCCAGTACTGCTTCCGGTTGCCGACGAGTCCAAAAAGATCGACGGCGCACACTCAAATCCGGTACCGGAGATGTTTGTTTTGACCGATGGGCACTTTTCGCTAAATGCGGTGTTGATGGCTATGTAGCACGCCGGTTTGTTCGTTTCCGGGTCGATGAAGTCTTTGTAGGACGAAGAACTGCATGCAGTAAAGTTAATGATCTTTTGTTGACCAGAGGTGGTTTGAGGCGCTTTCAACAAAATATAAAACTTATCATTGAACTGAGTCCCGATGTATTCCTCATATTCTTCGCTGAAGAAAATGTAATCGATTTGGAATCCGATCGCATTTTTGGGCGCTTTGACCTTCACTTGGAATTCGACGTTATCATAGGTGGTCGTTTTATCAAAGGGATCGGTTTTGGAGCTGCCGCCGGGCAAATCGGTGGAATGTGACGTACCTGTCGCTGGTCCAGTGGCCAATAAACTATAAGAATTGCCGGCCCACGGTGACAAATCGTTGGATACCGAACCAAATCGACTTACAATAGCCCACGCAGTGGTGAGGTTATCCCCAGTGGGGCTGTGGAACTGAGCAGAAGAAATCAACTCTGGAAAACACATTTCCATACCACAAAGATAACCTTCGACCGTTTTACCAAGCCCCAAGCAGTCAGCCGGACAATTTCCCTGGTAGATACCGCCATCATTTTCGCCGGTCATCGTGCCATCACAATTGTTGTCGAGGCCGTCTCCGGAAATTTCGGCAGCATTCGGAGCTATCAGCGCCGAATAATCGGCGCAATCCCCGCCGCCAAATGGGCACACGGATGGCTGTCCAACCATGACCATGTCAGCGTCGCAATAAAAATCGCCGTCGTCGTCACAACCCTCGTCATTGAGGTTGTTACAATTGTTGTCTTTGTTGTCGCAGACTTCTTCCACAAACGCATTGACGGTCGCATCAGAATCATCGCAGTCACCACCAAAAGGAGTGGTATACGTTGTATTGGGACCACACAAACAGACCCCAGTGCCCGGCTTACCGGCCCCGTCACCATCATTGTCGATAAAATAATCTGTGCAATTATCGGTATTCTCGTCGATGGTGCCGTTGCAGTTATCATCTTTCGTGTTGCAAACCTCGACGGCATCCGGATGTACCTTTGGGTTACTTGGTTCGCAATCGACGGTGTTTGGCGCTTTGTCGCCATCAATATCGGTATCGCAAGCGTCCCCGATGTCGTCCAGATCATAGTCTTCCTGACCTGGATTAGGTTTGGTGGGGCAATTGTCATTTTCGTTGTTGATTTCGTCGCCGTCGTCATCCCCATTCGGATCGAGTTCACCCGGATCAGGCTCGGTGTTGCCTGTGTCGACAGAACCACCACCGGTACCGATCCCATCACCCGGGGTGTTTCCAGACAACGTATCGGCGAAACCATTGCCGTCCTGGAAAACTTGTCCCCCTGACGAATCGGAATCCCCCCCACCGCCAAATCCTCCGCCGCCACCATTACCACCACCGGCGGTGTCCGTGGCAGTACCAAAATTCCCCCCTGTACCACCACGTGGACTCGCACCGCAGGCAACGACGCTCATTGCCCCCAAGACTAACAGCACAAGCACTTGTGGAGAACTAATCGTGCGGCTTTTCACTGTGCCTCCGTAACTTAACAAATCGAGAATGCTTGCAAAACCAAATTATTTAGAGTCGGGCAACAACTTATTCCAACGCTCATTTTGAGGATACTGCCACTCATTTTACCGTCGTCAATTTCAGCCCACCCGGATAAGCGTAACTTACATCACAATCATATCCGTAAGCCGTCACCCCGAACTTCTGAGCACCGACAATAGAGTGCACTCCCGTCTGCACCGGCACATGAGCAATTTGAAACCCCGTGGTTCCGATGGGACTGAAATTCGTGATCGGAACGTCATCAATAGAAACGTCGACACCCGTTTCGGACACGACATTAATATAGTTTTCTGCATATCCTGGTGGCGTCAAAACCACATAGGACAACAACTGTTGTTCGACCGGTACTGCGAGAGTAAACGCTGGGTCGCCGATACCACTTCCTGACTCACATTTCGGCTGATATCCGGGATAATTTGACCCTACCATGTAGTGCCCTACCAAAATGGGACCATCAGCGTTGATTGCAAACGTTCCTTTGGCGATAAATTCTACAAAGGTCCCTTTATGCAGGGTGAACACTTCGAATCCTTTGATCGGTGGGTTGGTAGTCACGGTTGTGTTGTCGCGCCCCCCCATTACACGCCAAATGTCAAATTGATGTTCGTTACGCGCAATAAATGCGTCAGCGACATACGAACTGCCCCACGTATTGACGGGAATGAGCTGTTGCTCAATGTGATCGCAATAATCCACCCCGACGGGAATATTGGCGCACTCACTCCCGGCCAACACGTTCACTTTTTTGTCGGTTTTGATCCACGAACCAGTTAAATCTTCACCCTCGTCGCCGTCGGTCTCCAAGTTAAGCACTTCCCCTTGTTCCAGCGTAAACATATGGGTTTGATTTTTCTTGATACTGGGAACCCCTTTTCCACCGGCAACCTGACCGCGAGCGGTCACCACGACCTGAGTAGTCCCAACCTCGGTCGCCACGATAGTTACAAACCCTCGGAAAGGAATGGTTTGGTCGTCGTCCTGAAAAATTCGATGGGGCCAGCCCATAACCAAATACTCTGTTCCTCCCAGGTTTGACGGCAACAACAACGATGCGTCGTTGGTGAATACACCTTCGCCGTTAAGTGGGTTAAACTGGTGAACGGTAACCGGCGCAGTACTCTTGATTTCGTAACTTGCTTTGGTTTTTATTGAACCATCCAGCGGATTTGCGCCTTGGGTACCATCGGCCGGCATCAGAAAAACCTTTAACCCGCCGGGAGCTATCTTAAGTGAGTCAACAGCCATTTGCTCCGCAGTCAATTCCAGTCCATTTGACATGTCACGCACGGTGATCGTGGCGTCTTTGTCTTCCGTGGCAGGCACTGACACCACTACCGCAACCTCCGCGGTCGCTCCACCTTCGACATTATCCAAATCCAAAGCGAAATAGTTACAGCCAACATAAATGCCTGCCTTTGTGTTGGCGTCACAGGCATCCACGCACTGACCCAACTCTCCGTTGCACTGCTGCCCCTGTGGACACAGTTCCGGTTGACCGTATGCAGAACCATCGGAAAGGCATTTCTTGATTGATGTTGGGCTGAAGCAAACCGAGGTGTCAGGCACACAGAACAGGTCTTCGCACTTACCTTGATTACATTTAAGGCCATTTGGACAGGAAACGGATTCGTATAACGTCCCTGCGGCGTTGCACACCAGATAGGCCGTTGTGGACGCACACTCGTTTTTGGGCTCCCCGGGAGTACAAGTGGGGTTCAGACACTGACCAGCCGTACATGCGGTACCATCAGGGCACGCCTCGGCAACAAAGTCGGTCCCGTCAACATTGCAAATTTTCCGCGACGCAGAGTCAAAACAGCCACCGTTGGAACCGGGGATGCAACCGAAGGTTTCCGCCGAGTCAGCATCTTGAGCGACCGACGATGAATCTCCGTTCTGGGCACCGGCAGTATCCGATTCACCAGTACCCCCGAACCCGCCCGAACCGTCAGACTCACCCAAAATTCCGGTATCGGAATTACCCGACGCACCGAAGCCGGAATTGTCCTCCTCTTTCTTGTCCTCACTACATGCTGCACCCGTCCAAATGAGAACGGCGCACACCGTAACAAAAAACCGCTGCCTGTTCACAAAATCCTCTTCTTCGCGGCGGGGTTGGTATCTGTTCAATCGCATGACCGACATGACTCCGAACTCGGGTGTGGGCTATGCAAAAGCCACCCCAGCAGGGTGCGCAGAGCGTATCGTCAAGACAGGTCTAAAATCAACACACATCGGTAAACCCACCCCGACTTTATCGCGGTTTTTTTGGACTTGGCACACCGACGGCAAAAATTGCCCGCTCGGTAAATTCAAAAGCAACTCGGACACGACCCCGCTTACACCAAGGTGCATAGTTGTGGATTGCGGTACTTGACCGGAGTGGGTCCGTTGCACTATGCACCACGAACCCGAGTGGGCGTCACGCCCAAAACACCTACTCGAAACGTGACCGAACGATACGACGGCAAGCGCGGTCGGCGCTCTAAAGCGAAGAACTGAGCACAACCGCTATACACGACAAGCACCGCATCGAAAACAGGGTCGGAGGTCCTATGGGACGAATCATACTGGCGTTCAAATGGTTTTTTCGAATACTTTTTGGTCCCGGTTACTCACAAATTCAACAGTTAGAGGCAGGTAGAACGCCACAATTCGCCGAACCTGAATCTAAATCCCTTCAAATCAGTCACCAAGCAACCTCCGACGCGGCGGTGAAACCGCGTACGCCGGACCCGGCACTGACTGTAGCGCCACCGGAAAAACCGCCGGAAAAAAAAGAGGGAACCGATTCGTCCGCGCTTAAATTACTCGCTATCTTACAGCAAGAAGGGCGTTTTATTGATTTTCTCCAAGAGGACATTTCCAGCTACACCGATGAACAAGTGGGCGGTGCAGTTCGGACAATTCACTCGGGGTGCCGCAAAGCCATCGTTGAGTACGCAACGGTCGAGGCGGTCTTACAAGGCGAAGAAGGTGGTCCCTACCAGGTTCCGTCTGGATTTGATCCTCATCGTATTCGCGTAGTGGGCAATGTCGTGGGAAATCCGCCCTTTTCGGGCATATTGCGACATCACGGATGGCGCGTGGTCAAATTAAAGCTACCGTCGACGCCACCAGGCCAAGATTTGGCGGTCATTGCACCGGCCGAAGTAGAGGTCTAATTATGTCCGAAATGTCGCGTTTTGTGATCGGAATTGACCTGGGCACTACAAACTGCGCAGTTGCCTATGTAGATTTGACGAAAACTGAGCCTAATAGCAACCTACTTCCTGATATTCATGGATTCGATATTCCTCAGTTGACGCGATTGGGCCACGTAGAGGCAAAAAAAACCCTGCCATCGTTTTTGTACCTTGCCGCGGAAGGTGAGTTGCCTCCCGGCTCATTGTCGCTTCCGTGGAAAAAAGACTTGTCGTTCGCTGTAGGGACCCTCGCCCGTGACCACGGCGCCAAAGTTCCGAGACGGTTAGTGTCATCGGCAAAAAGCTGGATGTCCCACGGCGAAGTAGACCGGCGGGCAGCCTTTTTACCGCTTGGTGACACCGAGATGCGCCGCGTCTCGCCAGTGGAAGCCGCGACGAGTTATCTCGTTCACATCCGCGACGCATGGGATCACGTTATTGCGCAGCAGGATCCGTCACTTCAGTTTGCGCGTCAGCAGATCCTCGTTACGGTTCCAGCGTCATTTGACCCGATTGCCCGGGATTTGACGATTGAAGCAACGCGCTTGGCCGGTTTGCCTCATGTTACACTCCTCGAAGAACCCCAGGCGGCATTATACGCCTGGTTGGCCTCTACGGGGGACGCATGGCGTAAGGAAGTTCATGCAAACGACGTGATTCTGGTCTGCGACGTCGGTGGCGGTACCACCGACTTCAGCGTGATCCAGGTCAAGGACCATCAGGGTGATCTGGTCTTGGAGCGACTGGCAGTTGGCGACCATATTTTGTTGGGCGGCGACAATATGGACGTTGCATTGGCGCACCTTGCCCAACAGCGGCTCGCCCAGCAAGGAACCCAACTTGACGCTTGGCAGTCCCGCGAACTTTGGCACGCATGCAGAGTTGCAAAAGAGGCGTTGCTTTCGGATCCCGGTTTGCAATCATTTCCCGTTTCGGTGCTGGGTCGGGGTTCGCGATTAATCGGCGGAACGATTCGAACCGATCTCGTCCGAGCAGACATCGATGTCTTGTTGCGTGGATTCTTTCCAGAGTGTTCGATAACCGACCGACCGCAACAACGACGAACGACCGGGCTACGAGAAATCGGCTTACCTTTCGCAGCAGACGCCGGAGTTACTCGGCACCTCGCGGAGTTTCTGACGCGAAACGCCCATTCTGCCGGGCAAAATTCGGGATCGTTCATTCGCCCGTCAGCTTTGTTATTTAACGGGGGTATCTTTGAAGCTACTCTCCTTCGAGACAAACTTAGCAGCATCGTGAACCAATGGCTCACCGCCGATGGCGCAGAGCCCATCCGCATTCTGCGCCACCAAAGTCTGGATCTAGCGGTCGCACGGGGTGCTGCATATTACGGACTGGTTCGTTTGGGGCACGGGCTCAGAATTCGTGGTGGAACAGCCAGAAGTTATTATGTGGGCATCGAATCTTCCCTACCGACTGTCCCGGGTATGGCTCCGCCAATCAAAGCGTTGTGCGTAGCTCCTTTTGGTACCGAGGAAGGAACATCTCAAGATGTCGCAAGTCGCGAGTTTGGGTTGGTCGTCGGTGAACCGGCAACGTTCAGACTGCTCAGCTCAACCATCCGTCGTGACGACCCTATCGGCGCGATGATCGACGTTTACAACGACGACGAAATCCGGGATCTGGCACCGCTCGAAACGACCTTGTCGGGTTCGGGCGACGATACAGGCATGGTGGTTCCGGTACACATCCGCACACATGTTACCGAAATCGGAACACTGGAAATTTGGTGTGTCGCCCGTGATGGTGAACGAAAATGGAAGCTGGAGTTTAACATCCGGGAAGATGCAGGATAACGTCTATAAGATTGCGAGCCATTTGGCTCCAAAACAAAAAAAATCCGCATTTTTACCTTCACGCAAGGTGAGCAACCCGGTAACTGCCGTCTAGGTGGCTGGTGTTTTTTGATGAAATTTCTGTCCTGGCGGCCTTTGGCCGTCTCGCCCGTAAAAAATCCTGCGCCATATTCCCGATATGACTCAGGATTTTTCCGGACGATCCGGCTCAAATTCCGCTGGCCCAACATTCCGCTAAAAAACACCACACATCTGGACCCTGTATCCGTTCTATTGCGAAACGACCGAGGAAAATAAATGATGTCGACTATTGGTTCGCCTTTTGTGATCGGCATTGACTTGGGTACTACCAACAGCGCCGTTGCGTACATCGACATGCGCCACGAGTGGACTGGTTCTCCCGACGTAAAAGTCTTTCCAGTTCCTCAGTTGGTGCGACCGTCTTTTGTCGAGGCGCGTCCGTTGTTGCCATCGTTTGTTTACCTCCCGGGTGGCCATGACCTTCCTCCCGGTTCAACCGCCGTACCATGGGACAAAAGTCGTAGCTTCGTGGTCGGCGAAATGGCCCGTGACTGGGGCGCCCTGGTTCCGGGTCGATTGGTATCTTCGTCAAAAAGCTGGCTATGTAATGACCTCGTCGACCGAACTGCACCCATGTTGCCCTGGTCCGGGGCCGACGACGTACCCAAAATGTCTCCGGTCGATGCTGCCGTACTTGTCCTTTCCCACATCAAGGAAGCCTGGAATTACACATTCTGTCGGGAAAATTCCCAAGCCACGTTTGAAGATCAGGAAGTCGTACTCACGGTACCCGCGAGCTTCGACGAAGTAGCGCGTGAGTTGGTATGTGTCGCGGCAGAACGTGCCGGTCTGCGTAAACTGACTTTGGTCGAAGAACCTCAAGCGGCGTTTTACCATTGGATCGAAAGCCACGACCAGCGATGGGAACAAGCGTTTCCCGGCGGAGGAGTCGCGTTGGTATGCGACATCGGCGGAGGAACAACGGACCTGAGCCTAATCGACGTGAGCATGCAAAACGGAAAAGCACCGTCGTTTGAACGTATCGCCGTCGGCGCCCACCTTCTTTTGGGAGGTGACAATATGGATATCGCACTCGCGAGGCACATCGAACACGCGATTCCGCCTGGAAAGGCCCTTGATGCCCGCCAGTGGTCGCAACTGACATACCGTTGTCGGGAGGCCAAGGAGACGTTGCTTTCTGACAATGCGCCAGAAATGGCCAAAGTTGCTATACCAGGAAGCGGCAGCCGGGTGATAGGCGGTACCGTGTCCCACCCCCTCTTGCACCGAGAAGCGGAACAACTTTTGCTGGACGGCTTTTTTCCGTTATGCGAACGTTCCGAAAAAATCATCGGAAGAAAACGCGGAGGTATATTTGAACTGGGGTTGCCCTATGAAACCGATCCGGCAATTCCTAGACATATTTTGTCTTTTTTGCGATCACAGGCGCCCAACGTTCGCAGCCAATCTCGTGATGGCGATCTTGTTCGACCAGATGCGGTACTTTTCAATGGCGGAGCCACCGAGCCAACCCGCGTTCAACAACGGATAGTCGATTCGTTAAAGAACTGGTTTGGCACGGAAACTTACCAACCAAAAGTGCTGTCTAATCAGAAACCCGATCTTGCTGTGGCTTTGGGCGCCGCCTATTACGGCGCTGTTCGACGTGGTTTTGGAATTCGTATTGCGGGAGGCTCAGCCCGAGCCTATTACGTTGGAGTAGGAACCCCGGACTACGACGAATCTGCCAAAACAGTCTCAAATACCGTGGTTTGTCTGATCCCGCACGGGTTGGAAGAAGGACGCGAGGTTCATGTGTCCAACCAGGATTTCCAGATCGTTACCAATCGGCCGGTCAGTTTTCCCTTGTGGTCTTCCAGCACACGAATTGGTGACGAACCCGGGCAACTGGTGTCGCTCACCGCGGATACCTTGAATGCCCTGCCGCCAATTCGCACCGTTCTACAGTACGGAAAAAAGGGCTCCCAGGCCGTTTTGCCGGTTGAACTGGTAGCAAAAGTGACCGAGATTGGCACATTGGCAGTCGGTTGTGCGTCAACGATTTCACCCCATCGTTGGAAACTGGAATTTGATCTGCGTTCCGGTTGGGCGTCGGACACCCAGCCGTCAGGGGCAATCGAAACAGAAACATTGGACGAGTCCCGTCTTGAACAAGCGCAACGGGTAATTTCGCAATGCTATGTTGAGAAAATCATCGAGCCCAAATCGATCATGCGGGAATTGGAAACGGCGATGGAACTCCGCCGCGACGAGTGGCCACTCGGTGCGTTGCGTTCTTTGTGGCCGAAGATCCGTGATTGTGCGTCGAAACGTGGCCAATCGGCGCTGCACGAATCACGCTGGTACAATCTCGCTGGATTTTGTCTCCGTCCCGGGACAGGCCTGCCTGGTGACGAACTCCGTGTTCGAGAACTCTGGAACAAGGTGTACGCCGAAGGCCCAAACCATCGACGAGATTCTCAGGTGTGGCGCGAATGGTGGGTCATGTGGCGCCGAACCGCCGCAGGATTAACAACCGGGCAGCAGATCCAGCTCATTGGTGATATCAATCCGCTGATTACCTCAAAAAAAATCGATACGTTCAAACTGGGCCGCCCGGCGCCAGACAAGGCCGAAATTCAGGAACTCTGGATGGCTGCTGCCAGTTTCGAACGCATTGAGCCGACAACTAGAACTCGTCTGGGTGATTTCATTCTAAAACAGTTATCGTCCAAAGACCTTACGTTGTTTGGTTATTGGGCGTTGGGGCGTATAGGAGCACGGGTTCCGCTTTATGCCGGAATCAATACCGCACTACCGGCGCATGTGGCGGGAAGGTGGTTGGAAGATCTGCTGATCACCCGCTGGAAAGAAGCCGCCAACTGTGCGCTTGACATTGTGCAAATTGCCAGAAAAACGGGGGACCGCTCCCGGGATCTAAAACCAGATCTTCTTTCAAAATTATTTGCCGAGCTTTCTAAATTACCAGATTCGGAACGACTGACAACGATGATCAAAGACGTCGTACCGTTGGAACGAAAAGAGCAACAACATCTGCTGGGCGACAGCATTCCGCACGGCCTAGTACTGCGAGAACCTTCAGATTCAACTTGAGATCCACACTTCCCACCGAAAATTGAGGCAAACAATTCTTCAACCGACGCGCGTGTTGAACCGTTGGCCGAGAGTTCTCACCAGGATTCGCAACGAGGCCTTAGAGGGTGTTTGGGTAAAAAATTACGTTACTCGAAACATTGGCCTACTCCGTCGGCCGTGCCTCGGTCGGCCCATCCTGAGCGTACCGTTGGGTACGCCTCCGGTGGGCCTCGGTCGGCCCGGCCGACTCGTTACGGCCACTGTTTCGCTCACCGGCAATTTTTTCCCAAACACCCTCTTAAAGATGCACACGAATTCTGGCCACATCGACTGTTGCCGCGCGGAGTCTGGCTTCTTGTTAGTAAAACACGGATACTGACGTACGACCAGAAAGGATACATATTTATGAAGGAAAAAAAGCAAATAGTTGCGACAAATGCAAGTAAAGCATGGAAAATTTCGATATTCTGGTTGATAGAAATGATAAACTGATGAGTCTCAGATGGAACGGTTGATTTTCACCGGCCAACATGGCCGCGCCCGTACACGGCGAAAACCGTTTGTTCCGCTTGACGGTTCGGCGGATCGGCGCCCGCAGTCCCAACCTCGTGAAAAATCCAGGTAAAGTCTAATTCGTGCCCTTTTTGAGGAATGATTGTATGTGGCGATGCCTTTCACGCTCATGTACAATCATGATCTGGGGGTAAATCATTGGATAGACGTTTGAAGGAGCGAGGATGCGGCGACGAACTTTCACATATCGACTCATTGAGGCGATAAAATTAGCAGCATGGGGCCTTGCCGTGACTAGTCTAGCGTTGACAGGGTGTAGCGACACCAAAAATAACGGCGGTACCGGCGGAAATACAGCAGGGGATATCACGGAAAACGATGTAAGCACATCAAATGACACGACCGAAAGTGGAGATATCCAATCCGGAGACGGATCAATCAACGGTGCCGACTCAGCGGACACCGAGCCGTCCGGGAACTTGGAGGCCAATTTGTTGACCGACAACAACCGAAATGGACAGATCGACCTTGACGATCCCACCGAAGACAACGGCGAGGAAGACTGGGGAGAAACCAACGGCGCAATTGTGCTGGCAAACATCGACGACGATCAGGAAACCTGCAAAAAATTCGGCACAGATGTTGCGCTGGCAGCCTGCAATGACGCCGCGGATGAGGTCATCAATGGTGAAGACGACGTCAAGGATATGGCTCCAGTACACATCGTTGCCCTGCCATCGTTACCTGACGGATACACTGGACGTATTTCCGTAGATGAACCAAGTAGCTCGATGGTTCGTTTTTTCAAGCCGTCCGCCAATGGGTTGGAATTATTTGATTTTGCCAACCAAACGTTCACTACCGAAGAACTAAAATCGGGAATTGAATTACGACTCGAAGCAAAGGACATCGTTCGCGATATCGATGTTTGGAACGGCTATATTAGTGTTAAATTCGCACTGCTGAATACCGACGCACAAGAAATCAGCAGTGATTCTGCGGTAGTTCGTGTTTCCCCGGTCATGCTTTATCATCATCTTCTTCCGGCGGAAAAAATGTACGTGACGAGTTTTAACGACAAGGATTCGGTGGACTTCCGAACGGACCTTCAAACTGCCATGGACGCAGCGTCAAAGTCGGACGATGTGGTGCCTATGTTTGTGGGCGACCAGTGGACACAGGACTTCTTTGAAACCGGCTACGCGTCAATGCCCGGCCCTGGTGGCATTCAGCACGTTATGCGCGTGAATTACCGCTCAGCAAACGTCTACAATGCGTCGAACAAAACGAACCCGCTTCGCCCCGCTGGTCAGGTGGTTTTTTCGATGCTTCGGGGCAAAGACAGTGCCGGTGTTCAGCATTATGACTTGCAACATAACGGATACATGGACTCACTTAACTCTTTTGGAAACACCGAAACGGTCCCACCCTACACAAAGGACGGTGTCGAGTATCCATTGGGTCGAGTATTTCGTGGCAGCGTGCCGAATTTTTTCCCTGATCCCAAATTTTCGAAAATGTTGGAGTCTCAGTTGATTCAACCGCCAATTTACGTGGATACGTCCTGGTTGTTGGTAGGTCATGTAGATGAAACCATTACTTTTCTTCGGGCAGACTCTCCCAGGGGCTGGGTAATTGCGGCGAACGATGCCGCATTGGCTAAACAGATGCTTGAAGACGCGGTCGCGAGCGGGCACGGCGACACGCCAATGTTTGTCGGCAAATATTGGGACCAAAATGATCCAGCGGAAATCACAATCAATGGCGTACTTGCTGACAAAGACGTGATGGCCGACTCTGCGGAAGCCATCGTCGAAGTCGACGATCAGATCGAAATTCTCAAAGAAGAAACCGGGATTACGGACGAAGAAATCCTAAAAATCCCGTTCCTGCATTACACAATTCAGGGTTATTCCGTCGCATATCAACCGGGAACGGTAAACGGATTGGTTATTGATGGAACCCACTACGCATCCCCGAAACCCCACGGCCCAAATATTGACGGTGTGGACATTTTTGAAGAACAGATGACAGAGGAGTTGGCCAAAATTGGTATGACGGTCCACTACGTGGAAAACTGGAACCTCTATCACGCCTTGCTGGGCGAAGTTCATTGTGGAACCAACACAACGCGGGAAATACCGACCGTAAAATGGTGGGAGACAGGACGATGAAACGACTTCAATTTATGACTTTTGCCCTCGTACTCGGACTCTGCACCGTCACATCGATAAACGATGTCGTTGCACAAACCGGCGCCGTGCTGTCTCCGGAATCCTTACCAATCGATGTACGTACTTTGTTGGCGCAAGACATCTCTGCAGCCCGAAAAACTCTACCATCTGCGTTCGACCGCGTTGCAGATGTGCGCTCAAAAGTTGCAACGATGGACGCCACCAAAAGAGGCCGTTTTGCACCGGTCGCAATGTCGTTGAAGAACATTGGCCCGGAGGTGATCTTGCCAGTTTTGGATGCGTTGGTGTTCTCGGACATCGGCCGCCGCCAATGGACGGAATCAGCGTGGATAGCCTGGCGTGCAGGGCTGATAGAAGCCGCAGGCGCGACCCGAGATCCACGTGGTGAAAGTGTTTACAAAGCGATCCTGATGTCGCCAGAACAGGAGTTTTATGTTAACCGTGCAGCGGCCGAGGCGCTCGGCAAACTAAGCACAGACCACGCCGTGAACACGCTGACTCAAATGGCAACGACTCCTGGCTCAAAGCAGCTAGCAGTCATTTTTGGGATGGGCTCCTGTCGGCGATTGCCCATTGTCCAAACACTAGGACCGTTATTGGATTCTACCGAGCCAACAAACGAGACCCTTAACTTAGCGATCATTGAAGCACTGGGCGACGTGGGAAATGTTTGGGCATGGGAAACACCGGCACCCGGAGATGTACCCGCTGAGGAACAGGAAGTGCGGGCACTTTCGGCCAAACATTTGGTAAACGCGTACACTCGACTTACGGGTCCGAGCCAGAAAGCAGCACTGAAGAGTATATTGCTGGTCAATCATCCGTCGACTTTGTCGTGGATCACCGCGGCCCGCGTAAACGCCACGGTCACCACAAAAAATGCACTGGACAAACTTCAGTCACGATTCGAATCCAATCCGCTGAATCGATAACTTAGCCGTTCAAACCCTCCAAACCAGTAACTTAGCGTGAATTTCTTATCAGAATCCGCAGCAAAGCCGCCGACATGTTTACGAATTCCGGGTGTGCGGACATTGCCACACCGCCGCTAGGTGTGCGGTGTTTCTAGATGAATTCCACACCCGGGCCGCCTTTGGCCGCCTCGCCCGCAAAAATCCCTGCGCCACTACCCGGATATGACTTAGAGTCGGTGAAAAAATAGCTGTATGACTCAGTTTTCTTCCGGGCATCGGGGCCAAAATCCCCGCGTCCAAGTCCGTCCCCATATTTTTTCACAAACTCTCAGGATTTTTCCGGACGATCCGGCTCAAATTCCGCTGGCCAAAAATTCCCCTAAAAAACACCACACACCTAGCCCGTATTTCTCACAAGCTTGAGACTACGAGCGCCGATCCGCAAGCATTTTCGGGTATGGTAGACCGCTTTGTCCTCAACATGCCTGGCATGCTTCCGGACAAAAACGACCCACCACCCCGAATTTGCGGGCGCCTCGACGCTCTCGCCCGCAAGCTCGTGAAAAATCCGGGTTAATATTGTGGGGTGCGCGTACAAGATATTTGAAGAAAGAGAAGGAGGTAATTGGCGGGCTATTGTCCGCTACGGGCACACATTTGTGCCTGAACAGTCAAAATCGTCACAATCGATGAATTTGTCGCCATCGTTCGAAACTCCGTCCGAACATAACGCGTCGGTGTTTTCCGCGATACCGGTTCCGCCACACGCCACCAACCACTTGCACCCAAAATCCTTACAATCCAAAAAGCCATCATTGTCGTTGTCGATCCCATCGACGCACTGTTGTTGGGTTGATTCCGCTTCGTTGTTCGCCTTGCACACATTCGTTGCATTGCAGTTAAAATCGTTGCAGTCGACAAACCCATCGCCATCATTGTCAAACCCGTCAGAACACGCAGCTTCCGTGTTCTCCTGACCAACCGCACCGGTGCACGGCGCGGTGTCAAGACAGTCATCGTCATCACAATCGACCACTCCGTCTCCGTCGTTATCTTTACCATCGTCACAGGCGCTGTCCGTATTTTCCGGCTCATCGGCGGTCGTACACGGTATCGTGTCCCCACAATCGAAATCTTTGCAGTCGGTAAAACCGTCTCCATCGTTGTCCTGACCGTCAGCACAGCTCAGGTCATTGTTTTCTTTCACACCAGTGCCGCCACATTGTACCAGCCACCCACATCCAAAATCGTCGCAGTCGATGAACGAGTCCTGGTCGTTATCCTTGTTATCAGTACATTCGGCTTCGGACCCTTCAGTAAACCCAACCGCGCACAAATCTGTCTGGGAGCAGTCGAGATCTTCGCAATCGGTAAATCCGTCAGCGTCATTATCTGCACCGTCGGAACACAACGAATCTGAGTTTTCGACTTCTCCGTTACCGCCGCAGGAAGGGGTTTCGTCACAATCAAAATCCATACAATCGACCCAGCCATCGCCATCGTTGTCCTTACCATCAGAACATGCCGCGTCGGTATTTTCCGGCGTACCACCCTGGCAAACATTGAGTGGTTTACAATCGAAGTCCTTACAGTCGACAAACGAGTCTCCGTCATTGTCTTGGCCGTCGGAGCAAGCCGCATCGTTGTTTTCCTGCACTCCGGTTCCACCGCATGCAACAACCCACTTACATCCGAAGTCGTTGCAATCGATAAACGAGTCATTGTCGTTGTCTTTGCCATCCTGGCAGTGCTCCGCAGAAGTCTCCGTTGGAACCGGCGTGCCAGAGCAGACCACGGTAGTCTTGCAATTGTTATCGTCGCAGTCGACAAATCCGTCCTGATCGTTATCTAATCCGTCTGAGCACTTATCTTCGCTATCCTCGGAAGTTCCGCCTTGGCATACAGGGAGCGGTTTACAGTCAAAATCCTTACAATCCGCAAACGAATCGCCATCGTTATCTTGACCATCCGCACATGCATTATCAGTGTTTTCGGCAACTCCGGTGCCTCCGCATTGCTGAATCCATTTACAATCGAAGTCCATACAATCGATGTAACTGTCACCGTCATTATCGCTGCCGTCGGTACAAGCAGACTGCGTGTTTTCCGCTACAGAAGCGGAACCACAGGGAGTTGTTTCGTCGCAATCAAAGTCGTCACAGTCCAAAAATCCGTCTTTATCGTTATCCACACCGTCCTGGCAATTCTGATCGGTATTTTCCGGTTCACCGTTTTGACAAACGGGGAGTGTCTTACATCCGTTATCTGCGCAGTCGGTAAACCCATCTTGATCGTTATCTTTCCCATCACCACACGTAACTTCACTATTTTCCGACCCCGCGGCACACACGGTTGCCGACTTGCAGTCGAAGTCAGCACAATCGACAAAGGAATCGCCATCGTTATCCTGCCCATCGCTGCACGCAGTGTCCCCACTTTCCGAAACCCCGGTTCCGCCACACGCAACGGTCCACTTACATCCGAAGTCGTCACAATCGACGTAGCTGTCGCCGTCGTTGTCTACGCCGTCGGAACATTCACCGGCGCTGGTTTCGCTTCCGCTACTGGATGTGCACGGCGTGGTTTTTCCGCAATCGAAGTCATCGCAATCAATATAGCCGTCTTTATCGTTATCCTGACCATCGTCGCAGGCAGCGTCGGTGTTTTCCGGAGTACCAGACTTACACACCGGCAGATTCTTGCAGCCGTTGTCGGCACAATCCGTAAATCCATCCAAGTCGTTATCTGCACCGTCAGAACAACTCGCGTCTGTATTTTCGACGCCTCCCTGACACGTCGGCAGCGACTTACAATCGAAGTCTTTGCAATCGACGAACGAATCCCCGTCGTTATCCTTTCCGTCGCCGCATAAAGTATCCGTATTCTCAGGGTTACCTGTGCCGCCACATTTCTTGGTCCACTTGCACCCAAAATCATCGCAGTCCACGTAGCCATCGGAATCGTTGTCCTCACCGTCGTCGCAGTCCTGCACCGAGGTTTCTGTTTCAGAAGTGGCACACGCGGCTGTGTCGTCGCAGTCGAAGTCGTTGCAGTCGATGAATCCATCCTTATCGTTGTCTTGACCATCGGAACATGCCGCTACCGTGTTTTCCGCGCTCCCACCTTGGCATATAGGCAAGGACTTACAACCGTTGTCCGCACAATCGGTAAATCCATCGGCGTCATTGTCGACACCGTCCGAACAGGTTACGTCCGTATCTTCCGCGGCGGATTTGCACACGGGCAACGACTTACAATCAAAATCTTTGCAATCGATGAAGGTGTCGCCATCGTTGTCGTTGCCATCCGTACAAGCCTGAGGAGTGTTTTCTGGCACGCCTGTGCCGCCACAGGCTTGCACCCACTTACATCCGAAGTCGTCGCAATCGACATAGCTGTCCTCATCGTTGTCGACACCGTCACTACAGTCTTGCGCCGTGGTTTCAACTAGCCCTGATTGACATGACGACGTATCGTCGCAATCGAAGTCATCACAATCAACGTAGCTATCCTGATCATTGTCTTTTCCATCACTACATGCGGCATCGGTGTTTTCCGGTGTACTCGTACCGCCTGTGCATACCGGGAGGTTCTTACAATCGAAGTCCTTGCAGTCGGTAAACCCATCGTCATCGTTATCAAGGCCATCAGTACACGCGTCGGCGCTGTTCTCCGGAACCCCATTTCCACCACACTCAGTGAGCCACTTACAACCAAAGTCATCGCAATCCGAAAAGCCATCCCCGTCGTTGTCTTTCCCGTCTTGACAATCTGGTTCCAGCGTTTCGACCGGTTTTGATAGGCAATATATCGTTCTGGAGCAATCAAAGTCGTTACAGTCGATATACGAGTCCTGATCGTTATCAACGGTGTCAGAGCAAGCTTCCTCAGTATTTTCCGGTGTCTTTTCACCCCCTCCCGTGCAGACTGGCAAATTCTTACAATCGAAATCTTTGCAATCGGTCTGGCCGTCGGCATCGTTATCTAATCCGTCGGAGCAGGCGGCAGCATCGTTTTCCGGTATTCCGTTTCCTCCGCACTCAGACATCCACTTACAGCCGAAATCGTCGCAGTCTGTGAAACCGTCTGCGTCATTATCTTTACCATCGCTACATTCCCCAGCAGTCTGTTCGATGGGTTTGTTCTTACATGCTTCGGTATCATCGCAATCGAAGTCATTACAGTCCACGAATCCGTCACCATCGTTGTCAAATTTATCCGAACATGCGTTTTCGGTGTTTTCTGGGCCAGATTCGCCGCCGCACGCGCCACTCGCTGTGCAGTCAAAATCGTCGCAATCAACGAAACCGTCACTGTCATTGTCCAGGGAATCGGAGCAAGCCTGAACGCTGGATTCGCCCGCGCCCCCGCCCCCGCCGCCACAAACAATCATTTTTTCACAATCCAGGTCGATACAATCCACGGCACCGTCATTGTCATTATCGATACCATCGGCACACAAGGATTCGGAATTTTCGACGTTTGTCTGGCCACCGTTTGACGGATTTTGAATAGCGCATTTTTCGCAATTGGTTTCGCACGCAGCACTCAAAAAGGCACCGGCGCAGAACAGGACCAAGCAGATCCAGAAGTGGGGATTATATAAGCTCATTTTCACGGGTGACTCCGGGTTTGGTGGGACGGCGGCGGGCCAGTTCGGGCTCCGGGGCGCAATGTACCGATCCGCATTACGAGGTTCAACCCCGTTTGTCGGATTACAATCAATTTGATTCACGCTTTTTGAATGAATTTGGGCAGGACGGCGGTCACAAATCCGACATGTCGTAGAACTTTGATACTCGAGAGAAACGGGAAGTCGGTATAAAGCCGGACACCGGCTATTGCTCGAACACACGAAAGCGCCAACCCGTGTTGACGTTACGCAATTTGCACCACCGTTATTTTTCGGAATAGCGTAGGCGTCAAGCTCCCAACGGCTAGCATCACCCCAAATATCGACCGATTACGTTGGTACGACCATGGCCAGTGCATTACAGAGTCGATCTAAATCAGATTCGCTATGTACTTCCGTCACGTTAACCAGCAAACAGTCTGCTAATTCCGGGAAAAAACGCCCCAGCGGCAGACCTGGAGCAATCCCTACGTCGTGCAGCCGACCCGCCAATGAGTCTGCGTTCATTGGCGTTTTCAACACAAATTCATTGTAGGTGGTAGCATTTGGATATTTCAGAGAAAATCCCGGAATTTCAACCACTTTCTGCTTCAGAGACTCGGTTCGTGCTAGATTAATACGCGCGACTCGTTCCAATCCGGTCGGCCCGACCCATGTGAGGTACATCCCTACGGCGAGCGCCATCAATCCCTGGTTGGTGCAGATATTGGATGTTGCTTTTTCGCGACGAATATGTTGCTCCCTTGTGGACAACGTCAACACAAACCCCGGTCGCCCATCCTTGTCCACAGTTCGCCCGCACAGCCTACCCGGCATTTGACGTACATGCGCCGAGCGAGTACCGAAAATGCCACAGTGTGGTCCACCCAAATTCGGGGCTAACCCAAGGGCTTGCCCCTCCCCCGCCACAATATCTGCCCCACATTGTCCTGGTGCTTCAAAAACAGCGAACGCCGACGGTTCGGTGACCACTACGACCAACATAGCGCCATGAGATTGAGCTAGCTGATGCCAGACTGCAACATCTTCAAGAACACCAAGAAAATTAGGTTGGGCCAACACAACACACGCAACGTCTTTATCTAACTGTTTTTGGACGTTATTTATATCTGTGGTACCGTTCCCATCTAGCGAAATAACTTCTAATTGCCCATGGTTTCCCTCATTATACGCCGCAGCAACCTGTTGATACTCGGGATGGACTCCACTCGAAACCAAACAACGTGATCGACGCGTGATTCGACGCGCCATCAGCACCGCCTCCGCAGTTGCCGTAGAACCGTCGTATAATGATGCGTTTGCAACATCCGTACCGAGGAGTTCCGCGATCATTGTCTGGAACTCGAATATCGCTTGCAGCGTTCCCTGGCTGAGTTCTGGCTGGTAAGGCGTGTAAGCCGTCAAGAACTCACCCCTGAGAAGCAATTGGTCGATGACGGCAGGTGAATAATGACGGTAAATCCCCGCACCCAAAAACGACAACGGTCGGCTGTGAGGTTGGTTTCGTTGTGCCAAATCCGCCATATGTGACAAAAGTTCGGGTTCAGACAACGCCGCAGGTAAACACAATGGTCGGCTGAGTCGCGAATTGTCTGGAATCTGCTCAAACAGCGCGTCAACATCCGCAACACCTATGCGAATTAACATTTCCCGAATATCTTCTTGAGTATGGGCGATATAGCGCATTGAACGCTTACTCCTCTAGTTCGCCTACAAGTTCTTCATATTCGGACGCATCCATCAACTCGTCGAGTTCGTCGGAGTCCGTCGGCCGAATACGCACCATCCACCCTTCTTCGTATGGGTCCTCGCCCAACACCTCAAGGCTGTCCACCAACACGTCGTTTACTTCCACTACACGCCCACTAACCGGAGCAAACAAATCAGCGACACTTTTAGTGGACTCAATCACACCGAAGGTATCCCCCTTTTTCACAAAATCCCCCTCACTAGGTAATTCCAAATGCACTATTTCCCCCAACGCGTCTTGAGCATAATCGGTAATTCCAACGACGACTGTACCGTCTTCGTCTACCCGAGCCCACTCGTGCTCACGCGTGTATCGATATTCTTTCGGATACGTCATGACAACTCCTTGCCGGGTTCGCAAAATTTTCTGCAACAGCCCGGTAATCGGTGATTTGACTGATTTGCCACCCACCGCTATTGAGTGAATCAAAAAAAACAGACTCACTTGTTTAGTAATTTAACAACACCATTACAGGCATGAGGCGAACGATCCGCCACAACACCAACTGTAAGCCAAGTTGGACCTAACCCAAATAGCTCTAATTTGTGTCAGATTTCTGCAAATACATTAAAAACGGCATTTTGCATACGCGTGCAGCCACTAGTTTTCCGCGGATGTCAATTGATATTCTGCTTCCGTCGGCAGTGTGTGTCGTGGGTACGTAACCCATGCCAATCGGCACTTTTAGCGTAGGTGACCGTGTTCCGCTTGTTACAATTCCGTTGGTTTTGCCATCAATAACAATAGGATAGCCATGCCGCGCAATGCCCTTGTCCAGTACTTCGAAACCTACAAGCTGCCGCGAAACACCCACTTTCTGAATCGCCTTCAGGGCAGAAAGTCCCACAAAGTTATTCTTGTCGAGCCGTGTCACCCACCCGAGTCCAGCTTCCAAAGGATTGGTCGTTGCGTCAATGTCGTTACCGTACAAACAATACCCCATCTCCAAGCGCAATGTGTCGCGTGCACCAAGGCCAACAGGCACAACCCCAAGAGGTTGCCCCTGTTGCATTAACGCGTCCCACAGGTCGACCGCAATGTCAGCGCCCGTGTATAACTCATACCCACCGGCTCCTGTATAACCGGTCGTAGCCGCTCTGATGAGGGCGCCGTTCCAAACCGTGTCCATAAACGAAAAATTTGGTAACCGCATCCAATCGACGGCGCCACCCAGCACATCTGCGACCAGCCTCCTGGCCTGAGGTCCCTGGACCGCAATCTGCGCCCACAAGTCGCTTTGATTTTCTGCTACGACATTTCCCGTTAAGTGACTGACGATCCAATTGTAGTCCTTTTCCACGTTGGAAGCGTTCACACACAAAAAAAACTCGGTTTCACTTTTCCGATATACAATAAGGTCGTCGACAATACCCCCGTCGTCGAAACACATAGCGGTATACATCGCTTTTCCGTCTTTGATTTTTTTTAGATCATTCGTAATGATATGATTTAATGCAGACAAAGCGTCGGCACCGGAAACAACGATTTCACCCATATGACTGACGTCAAACAAACCTACACGGGACCGAACTGCCTCATGTTCCTCTAAAAGACCGGAATATTGAACCGGCATCGAATAGCCAGCAAACGGCACAAATCGAGCTCCTAGTCGCACATGACTAGCATGCAATGGAGTGTGTTTATATTCCGTCATTTTTTGACTCCCACGGTTATCAGCGTTGGTTTTCTGGCGAACCCGAGACATCGAGTCTATTCACAATCGTTTCCGTTGCACGCACGGTGTTTTCCATCAACATTGCAATGGTCATCGGACCGACACCACCGGGCACCGGGGTAAGATAGGACGCCACATCCCGAACCGACGCAAAATCGCAGTCACCCACGAGCCCTCCGGTATCCAGGCGATGTATCCCAACGTCTACAACCACGGAACCCGACTTGACCCAGTCACGATTCACCACCTGCCGACGACCCATCGCAACGACCAGAATGTCCGCTTCTCTGGAAATACTCTGCGCATCAGGTGTTTTTGAGTGAACGACAGTAACGGTCGCGTCCGCCGCCAACAACAATTGTGCCATCGGCCTCCCAACCGTGTTGCTTCGCCCAATGACAACCGCGTGTTTTCCTGCGGGAACTATGTGATAGTATTCAAGCATGCGCATAATTCCCAACGGAGTACACGGAACCAAAGTTGGCTTCCCGAGCGCCAATCTCCCGACATTGTATGGATGAAATCCATCCACATCCTTTGTAGGGTTGATACTTTCCATTACTTTGTCGGGCGAAATTCCGGACGGCAACGGCAGTTGAACCAATATACCGTGAACCTGTGAATCGTCGTTCAGATGCTGAATCAACTGCAGAAGCTTTGTTTCCGATGTGGCTTCGGGCAGGTCATGCGCGATGGATTGAAACCCAAGAAGCTCACACGTTCTACGTTTGTTGCGCACATAAACCGACGACGCGGGATCGGCTCCGACTTGAATCACAGCCAAACCCGGCGTTACACCAACCGTTTTGAGCTGCGATACACGGTCCGCAACGGAGGCTTTTACCTGTTCTGCCACACGTTTACCATCTAGGTGCGTCGCCATACCGTCCTCCACGTGAGTGTGGTGCTAGCACGGAGTGGCTGACGCGTCAAGGCACTCACAAACGCAATCTGCAGAGAAACTTAACAAGTTGTATAGTTACTATCTTTCTTGCTAAATTAGCGCAACAAGACGATAACGCGCCAATCGCAGAATTGGCAAGCGACTAGCCCAGATTTCTCATGAGCTTGCGGGCGAGATGTGTGGTGTTTTTTAGATGGTGTTTTGGTAAAAATTGCCGTTGAGCGAGACAATAGCCGTAACAAGTGGGTCTTGACGACCGAAGCCCACCGGAGGCGTGCCCAAAGGCACGTCGAGGATGGGCCGACTAAGACAGGACCGCCTCGCTACGGCCACTGTCTCGCTCGCCGTTATTTTTTTCCAAAACACCCTAGAGGGTCAGCGGAAATAAGGAATCATTCCAAAGCGAATAAAGTGCGGAGATCCTGTGGAATCATCGCTCCTATGAAGTGTATTTGCCCATGGGAGGCACCTTTTTCGTCATGAGGGGCCGATGTGGTATTTTCGTCAAATGGCGCCCAGGCGTTCAGAATGCGCAGTTGGTCGCCTTCCAGTAGAACGGTGTAATAGGTCATGAGTAAAGAAAAATAGCCGGTGCGCGCTGCCGCGATGCGGCTCAAGTTGTACGCGAGTACCTTCAAGAGGATTTCTGCGCGAACGGTCTTGGCGAATCGTGAGCTGGCGCGGCGATAGCCCATCATTTCCTCTAAACCTGAAAATACCGGCTCCACTGTCGCAATTCTCTTGTTGTAGCGTTCTTTGGCTCCAGGTTCTTCCATTCGCTTGCGCATGGCATCGCGGGCTTTGTCCAACTCCGGGTCCTGAGTTAGCCTACGGAGTTGTCCCTCGGTACAGTGGCTCTTTAGTTCACAATCGCCGCAGCCTACACCAGTCCACTGTCTCCGCCCCTCGGCGATGGGTTTTGGACCTTTCATTTCGGTTCCAGCAGGGCAAAATGCTCGACCGTCTTCGTGAATCACGAATTGCTCGCGACCGTAGTATTTCGATTCCGAAGAGGCTTTCATTTTGGACGATTCATGGATCAACACATCGACCCAATTTCGATTGTTGAGCGCAAACTGAAGATCTTCCGAGCAAAGATACCCCGCATCGGCTGCGATCTGAAGAACCATCGTCTCCGGCAGACCTAGAGACAGAAACTGTTCGCGGGCTTTGCGCGCTAACTGTTCGAGGTGCCCATAGTCATGTCCGGCAGAAGTGACAAGCACCACGACGATGAGTCGCAATTGCACTCCCACCGCCGTCACCGAAATGCGATGGCCCGGCAGCGCTCCCCCATGCGGGAACTTCAACAATCCCGCAAGTTCGTTGGTGGTGCTAAAGTTACTTCTTTGTTCCTTCGTGCAGTGCTTTACAGCGTGGGAATGCTTGGCAACCTTGGCTGCGTGAACTTTCCGTTCGTCCTCAGACATCTTCGACAAGTCCGCCGCTTGAAGGTGTTGCAACCTTTTTTCCGAACGTTCGCGTGTTCGGATGCTCGCGGTCGAAGCATGAGCACGGAGCCTCATGCTGTCCACGGCGCCCTGGCAAGGGTCCACAAGACCTCGCTCGTGAGCCAAACTCACGGTTTGCAAAACCGCAGCCTCAAAAAAATCGCCATGGTCGCGACGAAACTCGCGTAACGTGGTGGCGGAGTAGCGGTAGCCTCCCGATAACAGCAAAAACGCCGCATCGGTCTTCATACGCTCCGCTAACTTACTAGCGTGGTGCACCCCTATCAGACTCGCGTACAACCAAACCGCCAATTTGCCACAGGGATCATAGCCGCGACGACCCAACGCGGATCCCTTCTCCACCAACGAACGCGTGTCCAATTCTGTGACCCACTTCAGTACGGACCGTGCAAGATGATTCTGAGGCACCTGAAAATCCGGGCAACCATGGAATGGGTCGAGTTGCTTCGACTGATCCGGTAGAAAACAAGGAGGGCGCTTACCCGTTCGACGCTTATGCCCACCCGTACCCGCGACGAGCTCGATAGAAGATGGGACTGTGGACAACGATTCAGTGTTCATGGCCCACTCTACCACACAAACAAGATCAAGTCAATATAAACATGGACATATTTCCGCTGACCCTCT
>JABWCM010000285.1 GCA_013360285.1 Myxococcales bacterium | reverse complement strand
GGCCAGCGCGTGGAATTCATCTAAAAACACCGCACACCTAGTAGCCTCAAACTTGTGAGAGATGCGGGCTAGATCCCAGCGCCGGACGCTCTATAGAAATACCCGAGCAGAACTGACAAACGAGTCACATTATTAAAGTTGTATTCAGGAGGACTAAGCATGCCGGACCTGTCGGTTAATTTTGCAGGAATTACTAGCCCCAATCCATTCTGGTTGGCATCTGCTCCACCCACAAACAGCGGCGCCCAAGTGATGCGTGCGTTCGACCATGGGTGGGGTGGCGCCGTGTGGAAAACACTTGGTGACCCGATCGTCAACGTAAGTAGCCGATTTGGCTCGTTAAGTTACAATGGCAAGGCCATGATTGGGTTTAACAACATCGAACTCATCACCGACCGCCCCCTTGACGTAAATTTCCGGGAAATAGCCGAGGTTAAGAAGCGATACCCCAAGAATACGGTTATTGTGTCGTTGATGGTGGAAACACGCGATGAATGGCGCGATATTATTCGTCGTTCGGAGGATACTGGCGCAGATGGCCTGGAACTCAACTTCGGCTGCCCACACGGAATGTGCGAGCGCGGAATGGGGTCGGCGGTCGGTCAAGAACCCAAGGTTTGCGAAGAGATAACCAGTTGGGCGGTAGACGCGTCCAGCATTCCGGTGATAGTAAAGCTGACACCCAACATCAGCGACATCAACCGCCCCGGCGAAGCCGCGGTACGCGGGGGCGCGCACGCGCTGAGCCTTATCAACACGATAAAAAGCATTATCGGGGTCGACCTGAAACGGGCGACTCCCCTTCCGTACGTCGCCGGCAAAAGTACCAACGGTGGTTACTGCGGCCCCGCGGTGCGGCCGATCGCACTGCACATGTTGTCACAACTGGCTCAAAACCCCAACGTCGGTGTGCCAATTAGCGGCATTGGCGGCATTGAAACCTGGCACGACGCACTGGAGTTTATCTATCTCGGGGCAACAACCGTCCAAGTCTGCACTGCAGTCATGCACTACGGATATCGCATCGTCAGAGAGATGATTGAGGGCACCGAAAACTTTATGAGGGAAAATAACTTCAAGACAATCGACGAAATGATCGGAAAAGCAGTTCCGAATTATACTGAGTGGGGTGTTCTGGATCTAAACTATAAAAGAGTGGCAAAAATCGACGCGACAACCTGCATTGGTTGCCAACTTTGCCACGTTGCATGCTGGGACGGGGCTCACCAGTGTATTCATCCCCAACCCACGAGCCGCGTGCCCGTAGTCGACGAAAACGAATGCGTTGGATGCAATTTATGCCAATATGTATGTCCGGTCGCCGGCTGCATCACGATGGAAGACGTCCAAACAACGGAGCCCCCAATGAACTGGCTGGAGTATTCCGACTTGCTGTCGCAAGGAAAAATAACCCGGCGATTTGGCCACTAAAGCTTGAAACGGCGTGATCCCGTCAATCAGCTAACTTACTGAGCAGGTCGACCGCAATAGATAACTGACCCTCTCAAAGGGTCAGCTTCAAGCCGGAAGTGACCCTGAAAAAGCTAACTTAGCGCTGAAACGGCCGGACCCGACTGAGGTTATATCAAGTATATGCCGCACCGACGGGCATGGCCACGGCAGCCTAAATTAGCTAATGAGTGTTCACTCATCTATTCCCGCTGTCCATTTCAGAGGCTGTGAGCCGACATCTGGGCGAATCATACTCACGAGACACCGGCCCATTCAACTCGACATTAAATTACTAAACCATATCCCTCACCAGCATTCGCAGCGGGTCTGTCGAAACACCCGCGAATTCTGCGTGGACACACCGTAGCGCACGGAGACACACTTTTTGCCCATTGACCGCCGCGGATAGAGTACGACAAGAATTCGCCAGTGAATCTAAGGTCGTAGCCGACAACTCGTGAGAAATCCCCGATGGCTTCCGATGCACCACCGAATGCGGCAGACCATCGCTTGACCATTGTGCGGTACCGTCGTTATTGTTGCGCCTCGACTCGGGGTTCCCGAGACGTGCCTCATGATTGCCGCACGCAAAAGGAACGATTCTGTATGCGAACACGCGAACGCGAAGTCACTGTTCAAATCGGCGAACGAAATGACCACGGTGGCTCCCCGGAACTCAATCGGGATGCACTAGGGCATGCCAGCTTACTTGCGGGACATCTTCTCGTTCTTGCTTCGGGAACAGGTGGTACTGGAGGAGGACGTGTCGAAGGGAATCTCGCAGTTAGTGCCGTCTTGACGCATTTTCGCACGAGTTCAGATGCACCTATTGGTGATAGGCTCATTGACTCTCTCCGCAGAGCGGATGAACTCCTCGCTGCACGTAGCGCCCAGGACCCCTCATTAAAGGGCAGTGGTGCTTCCTGCGCAGCGGTTTTGGTACAAGAGGGGTATTGCCATGCCGCAAGAGCCGGTGAGGTTCGGGCATTTGTGATTCGTGGCGGGCAAGCACATGAACTTGCCGGAGAATCGCCAGAAACGGCCCAGCGCTCCGAAATGGACATGCGAAGCCCAGCGGCCCGCATCGGGGCACTGGGTGCCGGTCAACAAACCTGTATTCACGTCATTCGGGAGCCACTTAAATTAGCAAAGGGAGACCGAATCGTCCTTGCCAGCCCTGGTTTGTTAAGCCAATTGGATCAAGCCGAGTTTGCACGCGTAAGCGGAACGCTCGTTCCCCAGGTAGCAGCGGGGAGATTGGTTGATACCGCAAGAAAATCTGGGGCTTCCGGCGGAATTAGTGTACAGATCGTTCAATACGGCGACACGCATATCCAGGAAAAACAGTCACAGCCCACCGTGTCCAAAACTCCGGCGGTTGTGATGGCAACCGCGGCAAGCCGAGGAGCTACAGCCCACCGCAGCGCAACAACGGTTTTGCGGAACACGCCCGGCCCAACACTCCCAGCACCAGCCGTTGCATCCGAGGTACCACAATTAGCCCCGACCAACGAACCACATCGTGTGGAAGAACCAGCCAACCGGAAGGCAAAAATCCCTGCGGCGGCGCATCAGGGCCATCAAATCGAGACATCGTCGGAGTTCAACGACTACAAATACGATTTTTCGGAATACGCGCCTGATCCGGAAGTACGCCCCCGATCAACGGCCACCACTCCTCCGAGTCGCCCCGGGATTCCTTTCGGTAAATTCAGCCACATTTCATCGTCTTGGGTGGCCCCCTTGGCTTTGGCGGCGTTGGGAATAGCGGCGCTGACTTGGTGGTCGCCATGGTCGTCCGACGAATCCGCGTATGAATCCAGTTTAGACGGTTCTTCCGTTGCCCCAGGCAACGTTCCAGCAGATGACAACTCGGCACGGGCAATGCAACCCGGCGCGCCAACGTCCGTCGGTGATCCACCAAATCGGCACGACGAAACCGAAATTGTTGATCCAAGCCCTTCTGAATTCGAAGCGCCACCGGTCATACCTCGCCCCACAAATACCAATTCCGCCAACATCGGCTTCTGGCAGCAAGCGGGCGATACGTTGCAAAGTGGAAATACAATCACTGCGACAACTGCCCGAGGCTGGTTGGAAAAAGACGGTGCTACGGGAGACGCCGAAGTGGCTGCTGCAGCCAAAGCCCGACTGGTCGAGTTACGGCGGCTGGAGGCGGCACTTGTCCATTCAACCGCGGCGGCCGACGTCCTGACAGGCGACTTGACAACAGAGCTTGATTCGATTTTCACGGCACCAATACCAACCGCAGTTGTTCGACTGAAAAAAACCATCGAAGCTGGATTTCAAACGCATAACGACAAAATATTCGAAGCAGTAAGTGCTTATGTTGCAGCGCGTCGAGATCCCCAAGTGGTAGCCATTCTGCTTGCATTCTCGGAGTCTCGAGTCGGTCCGAAAACCAAGTCTTGGCTGACCGCCGAACTCCATCGGATGCTTGTAGGACTTCCGATGGAGACAAACGTACTACGGCTTGAACCGGTTGAGTAAGAGGCTGGCCCGGATTTCTCTTACGCAAGGATAAACCCGGGTCAGGGCTAAACATCACCAAACAGTGACGCCAGCCGTCGAAAAGCGTCCTCGCGGGCGCTCGTAAGATTACTTTGTTCCGGTTCCGCCAAATCCCCGAGGTCTTCGCGGCAGGTTATGTGAGCGGGAAGTTCATCAAGGAATCGACTCGGAATGGAACGTTTTGTTTCGCCAAAACGTTCCCGCTTTTGGCACCATGTCAAGATTAGCTTTGCCCTTGCTCGTGTCATACCAACATAAAACAGCCGACGTTCCTCATCAACGTCTCCGTCTTCGTCCACCACTCTCGCATGGGGCACGATACGTTCTTCCAATCCGCACAGGAAAACAACAGGAAACTCAAGCCCCTTGGCCGAATGCAAAGTCATTAGGGTGACTTTGCCGTCCGTCTGATCCGCCGAGTCGGTCTGGTCAAGTGCCAAACCGCGCAAAAATTCTCCAAGGGATGCCTCTCGTCCACGACGCGATTCGTACGCTTCAAGACTTCGCACGAGTTCTTTAACATTGGAATATCGCTTTGTGCCCTCCTCTTCGTCGCCGGCGCGTGTAATCAGTAACCTGTTTAACTTAACGCTATCGATAAGACGACGAACAACTGCGGCAACGGGTCCACCGGGATAAAGCAACAGACCGTGAGATTTGATATGGCGAGCAAACTCTTCGCAAATCTGCGCTGCTTTTCCACCAATACCACTCACCCCAGACGCATTTTCCATCATATCTAAAAGCGTTCTACGGTGAACATGCGCCGCGTCAATCAAACGCCGAAAAGTAGCGGGACCAACCGCGGTCCCATACACCCCAACCGCACGCCGCAACGCCACTTCATCGTTTGGATTCACCAACAAACGTAATAACGCCAAGGCATCTTTGATTTCGGCACGATCCCAAAATGTCAATCCACCGACCAAATGATAAGGGGTCTGCGACAATCGTAACGCTTCTTCGAAGTTTTTTGTCTGGGCGTTGGTCCGCACCAAGATGGCAAACTGGTCCAGAGCCCGCCCTTCGCTTCGACTTATTTCTTCAATTTTTTCAACAACATACCGAGCTTCGTCCTGAGGTGTTCGAAGCTGTACAACTGGGATCAGATCATCCGAAATCGTTTCGGTCCACAGGTCCTTTGGGCGCCGGCTTTGATTGTGCTGAATCACAGCGTTTGCCGCTGTTAATATAACACTGGTAGAACGATAATTTTGCGTTAGCGTGATCGTCGTTGCGTCAGGAAAATATCTCTCAAATTCCAATATATTACGAATCAAAGCACCACGCCATCCGTAGATAGATTGGTCATCGTCACCAACAACACACACGTTCCGACTCTTGTCGGCCAGCAATCGAATGATTTCCAATTGTACGTGGTTCGAGTCTTGGAACTCATCGACCAATATGTGAAGGAAACGTCCTCGGTAATAATCCAGAGCGGACGGGCGGGTTTGGAGAATGCTGAGCGGCAGCAGAAGAAGGTCGTCAAAATCGACTGCATTTGAACGACGCAACAAATCCGTGTAAGCCCTATAGACCGACGAAATGACCTGGCCGATCACGTCCGTAATTCGCGCACCGAGATTATCGGCAAACATCCCAGCGTTCTTGGCGGCCGAGATACGATATTGGATCCAATGCGGTTCATAACGTTCTGTGTTTATTTCTGCTTGACGCATCGCGTCGCGGATCAGGGTCAACTGGTCGTCCGTGTCGACAATCGTGAAATCTTCAGGAACACCGACACTTCGACCGTCTCGTTTCAAAATGAGCACGCCAAGTTTGTGAAACGTTGACGTCATCACTTTCTCCGCGGTGTCTGAACCGACGAGCCCATGCAGGCGCTCACTCATCTCCGTAGCTGCTTTGTTTGTAAACGTAACGGCCAGTATACCTTCGGGTCTGGTTCCATGTTGTATTAGGTGAGCAATTCGATGCGTGACAACGCGTGTTTTGCCACTGCCGGCACCGGCAAGAAGCAGCAGTGGACCATCACGGTGTACTACCGCTCGCAATTGTTGGGGATTGAGCGACGACAAGTCAAAATTCATAAGCCAAACATAAAACCCGAGAACGACCGCGTCAAACGGACCACATGCTTACTTTTAAAAAGCCAGCTTCGAGCCGGAGGCGAACCTTGGCGAGTTCATGTGGAGCCGAATTGTCCTGGACCATCTTTACGGAATATCGGAAATATTTCGCAAGGACGGGGCTGGGCAATTCCGCCAAAAGCGGCCGATCCAGGGACGCTTACCTATTTACGCTGACCATCCTAGTTGGTTTTTCACAAACTCCCAGTCAGGCTAAGGTGCACTGTCTCCGTAAGGGTGTTATGATCTTGAGCTGGGCGTGGAAACCTTGATACATGATCAAAAAAGGAAAGAGCCGTGTCGTCGTCGAATCCGCCAAAAATTCTCGACAGGAAGTATGTACTTGGCGAGATCCTCGGAGGAGGAGTCGCGACTGTTGTATATCGCGGTAAACGATTATCTGATGGCGAAACCGTAGCAATTAAGGTGTTGGAAGCGGGTCAGGGTGATCACCCCGTTCTTCAGGGACGTTTTTTGAGGGAAATAGAGGCGTCCCGTTTGTTGTCTCACCCGTGTATCGTAAAGGTGTTTGACACGGGAACGGATCCCTTCGGTACCAAATACATTGTGATGGAGTACCTAAAAGGAGAGTCGCTGCGCACGAAATTGGATCGTGAAAAGTACCTGACTGTCCGAGATACACTTTCCCTTGCAATTCAGTTGGCCAACGCATTGGTAGAAGCTCATGGATTTGGTTTGATCCACCGTGATCTGAAACCGGACAACGTTTTTTGGACCGAAACCCAACAACTTAAATTACTAGACTTCGGATTGGTACGGTCTATCACCACTGCAGGGCGGCGACTGACCATATCCGGATCCACGGTTGGTACCGCTCGATACATGTCCCCAGAACAAATGGAAGGCGTCGAAGTTGACGAACGTACCGATCTCTACTCGCTCGGGCTGATCATGTATGAGGCGCTGTTGGGGTTTCATCCACTCGGCGAAATGTCGTTTGTCGATCTGCTTATGAACCATCAGAACCGCCGAGAATTCCCTCCCGTAGCAACAGCGTGTAAAAATCGATGGATTCCTTCGGAGCTAGCTGGGCTAGTGGATTCCCTGGTAAAGACCGACCGGGCTTTACGCCCTGCCAGCGCAAGGGCCATTCTGGCAAGATTGGTTACGCTGGACACATTCTGAGAGGGTCAGCGGAAATCGATGACTGACCCTGGATCGGTCGCTTTTGGCCGAATTGTCCAGTCCCGTCCCTGCCGAATATCCGAAGGTACGCTGAGGATGGGCCGACCGAGGCAGGACCGACGCAGTAGGCCAATGGCTCGCGTAGCTTATTTTTTTCCCAAACACCCTCTTAGCGACCGGTAATGCCGAGTGCTTTTCTATAATTCGACACAGAACCCGTCTACACACGTTTCAAGGGTAGAGCAACCATTGGAACAAGGTGTCCTACAGAATCCCTGAGAACAAATCTGGTCATTTTTGCATCCAAAGGAGCACCCGAGCCACCCCTGGCAGCCGTAGGAGGATGGCGGTTGGCACATCCCCCCAACGCAGAATAGGCCAGTAGGGCACGTGCTGTCGACACCGCCGAACTTCTCGCAAGCAACCGTACAAATTGAGTTGCTGCAGGTCGCCCCGGCCACGCAATCATAAGAAAACGCGCACGGTTCGCAGATTCCTCGCCTTCCGGTATCACACACAGCACGCGGTTTAGATGCCACGATAGGTAAACATAGACCGGATTTCTCGTCACATTCAGAGTCCAACAAACAGTCGGTTGTCGATTCACACTGTTTGAAACAAGTGAGTGCGTTAGTCAGAGATGATTTGTGGCATTCAAAACCTGGCTCGCAGGGCGCTTCATCACTACACGGGGAGCATTGTTGGCCGTCTCCGACACACGAACCATGTGTAGGCAGACAGGCGAAGTCTTCGGAGGTACTTCCAAACTGACCGCAATAGGACCCAGGCCCGCAGTTGTTTACCGTAATGCTACAACGTTGTGTGCAATACATGGTCCCCGACGCGTCAGATACACACACACCTTTCTCGCCACACTGAGCATCACACTCACATGGCTCGCAGAATGCACGGTCTTCAGCCGAACACGAATCAACGTCATTTGTAATCTGGCCAACGTCCTGCGACGTGACGTCCTGCGTAACATCTGGGGTTGTCCCCGTCCCGTCAGTCTCGTCCGCGCACGACGACGTCAACAACGTTCCGAAGGAAAGTAGTAAGCCACAAAAAAGCGTAGCCAACACCCGCCACGGATTCTGCCTATGCGAAGAAAAGGAACCGTACATCATTCTTCCGCCTTTTGTCCCGAAGAACGGCAATTTACTTGCTGGTATCCGCCCAAACACCCTCTAAGAGGGTGTTTGCGAAAAAAATAACGGCGAGCGAGACAGTGGCCGTAGCGAGGCGGGCCTGCCGACCGAGGCCCACCGGAGGCGTACCCGAAGGTACGCTGA
>JABWCM010000284.1 GCA_013360285.1 Myxococcales bacterium | reverse complement strand
TACCTTCGGGTACGCCTCCGGTGGGCCTCAGTCGGCAGGCCCGCCTCGCTACGGCCACTGTCTCGCTCGCCGTTATTTTTTTCCCAAACACCCTCTAAGCACTGTTTCTATAACTTTCCATGATTTCCAGCACGCAGTGGGAGCACATCCATGACAAACCACCCATTTCAAGTCCATGATTTGTTTCAAATAAAAAGAGTCGCAAATGCTGAAGTGTCTCCGGATGGGGGTCGCATCGTGTTCGAGATCGCACAACATGATGTGGAACACAATACGGTCAACACACAGCTTTGGATGGTCTCTTCGACCGGCGGCCAGGTCACACAATGGACAACTCAAGGCAGCAAGAACCGCAGCGCTCGATGGTCACCGAGCGGGTTGTGGCTCGCGTTTGAATCCAATCGGAGCGGAACGACCCAGATCTGGGTCATGCCGACCGATGGAGGGGAACCCAGACAGGTTACCCAATTCAGCAGCGGGGCAACCAAACCGGTCTGGGGTAGAGATGATCGATACTTGTGGGTGACATCTCAACAGACTTTTGGTGATCGGAGCCCCAACCACATCGCAACAAGGTTAATGTTCCGCCATTGGGACTCGTGGTGTGACAAAACAGTAAATCGCGTATTTCGTATTGATTTGGACTCGGGAGAATCCGCGGCAGAAACGCCTGATGATATCAATTGCCCACCTGTCGGAATGGAGGGGGAGCTGGACTACGCTGTTTCTCCAAACGGCGGAGACTTCATTTACGTGTGCAATTCGGAGAAACAAGCAGCATTGTCACCAAACAACACGTTGTACCGAAAAAAGACAGACGGCGTACACGAACGTATCGGAAATAACAACGCCTGCGAGACCGACCCCCGCTACTCCGCCACCGGTCGTTATCTTAGTTGGCTGGCGATGGAGCGCCCCGGATATGAATCTGATCGCCGGCAAATCATGGTGTTCGACACAATCACGAATGAAACCTTCAGTCTGACACCGGATATCGACATCCCAATCGTTCGTTATCTGTGGTCGCGACATACCGACACTGTGTATTTCGATGCACTGGAACGAGGGCGTCGCTCCGTCTACCGTGTTGGCACCGATCGACAGCCACCATCTATAATTTACGCTGGACAGACACTCACTTTGTACGGCGAGATCGACGCCGGAACCCTTTTGGTGGGCAAAGATAGTTTCGCGACACCGCTCGAATTGTGCCGATTGAACATACCAACTCGCGAACTCTCGCAGATTACATTCACAAATCAGAGTCTTTGTGCTTCCGTTCAGTGGGCGATGGCCGACGATGTGTGGTTTGAAGGGGCCGACGGGGATTCGGTGCACGGTTTCTTGCTCCGCCCCACGCGATCGGGCGACGAATACAAACGACCTCTTATTGTGTGGATCCATGGAGGACCGCAGTCCGCATTTTGCGATCAATTTCATTACCGATGGAATCCGCAAATATTCGCAGGCGCGGGTTTTGCTGTTTTGCTGCTGAATCCACGCGGCTCAACAAGTTACGGACAGTGGTTCACCGACCAAATCCAAGGAGACTGGGGTGGACGGGTGTTGCAGGACATCTTGGCGGGATTGGACGCTGTACTCACACGATACGACGATCTAGACAGCGACCGCATCGCTGCGGCCGGTGGGTCGTTTGGCGGATATATGGTCAATTGGCTTCAGGGGCACAGTGATCGATTCAAAACGATGATCTGCCACGCCGGCATTTTTAACTTATGGAATTTGTACTATGGTACCGAAGAGTTGTGGTTTCCGGAGTGGGAATTCGGCGGCGCTGCCCACGACAATCCCGAAATCTATGACCGCCTGAGTCCATGCCGACATGTCGGAAATTGGAACACGCCGATGCTTATCTTACATGGCGAGTTGGACTACCGAGTGCCAGTGATCGAAGGAATTGGCGCTTTTACGGCATTACAACGGAGGGAGATTGATAGCCGGCTGGTGATTTTTCCCGACGAAGGGCACTGGATCATGCGCCCCCAAAACGCAGAACAATGGTATCAGGAATGTCTAGCGTGGCTAAAACAGCATTTGTAGCATTCAAACGTCAGTAAGTTTAGTTTTGCCTGCACAAACGGCAGCGAACAACCTTAGGGGGTCAGAGGGGAAATAGGGAAGTTACCTTGAGAAAGCTAATTTAGCGCTGAATTGGCCGGGACCCGACTGAGGCCATATCGAGTATATGCCGCACCGACGGGCGTGGCCAATGCGGCCTAAATTAGCTAATCAGGGTTCACTTATCTATTTCCACTGACCCTCAATTCCCCTAAAAAAACACCACACACCTAGACCAGTTCAAAACGCGCCGAAAAGTGACGCAAAGCGGGTGGTTGCTCTACTATCTTAACACCTCGAATGGACTGTTTGTGGCGCGCTGTGTCCGCGACAACATCAATGACATAATCGATTTGGCTCTTGGTGTAAGTTCGTCGGGGTATCGCCAGTCGAACCAGCTCATTTGGGCCTGGGGTTTCGATACCAGTTGTGGGATCGATACGGCCAAACATTACTGAACCGATTTCCACTGTGCGAACTCCGCCTTCAAGGTACAATGCAACCGCCAGTGCCTGGCCTGGGTACTGCGTAGCAGGAATGTGCGGTAACATAGCGGCAGCATCAATATAGATTGCATGTCCGCCCGGTGGGCGCAGGATAGGCACACCTAACTCGACAATTCTTTGGCCTAAATATCCAGTGGAAGCGTGTCGATATCTCTGATACGAGAGATCCAACGCTTCATAAAGGCCTACCGCTATGGCTTCCAGATCCCTCCCAGCCAAACCGCCATAAGTCGGAAATCCCTCGGTCAAAATGAGCAGTTCTTCTTCATGCTGGGCAACCGTATCGTCATTGGAGCACAAGAACCCCCCAATGTTTGCCATTCCATCCTTTTTTGCGCTCATCGTACAACCATCCGCGTAGCTGAACATTTCGCGAGCGATGTCGATCAGCGGTGTGTCATGGTATTTGGAACTTCGTGTCCGGATAAAATATGCGTTTTCGGCGAAACGACAGGCATCAATATAGAGCGGCACACCGTGTGTACGGCACAAATGAGATACCTCTCGAATGTTTTCCATGGACACCGGCTGCCCACCACCACCGTTGTTGGTAACCGTAACCATAACAAAAGGAATGTTTCCACTGTGCCGGCGAAGCACCTGGCTCAGGGCTTCCACGTCCATATTACCTTTGAAATCATGTGGTTTGTGTAGATCCCGGGCCTCCGGACAGGGCAAATCCAACGCTACCGCGCCGACAGCTTCAATGTTCGCGCGAGTTGTATCAAAATGAGTGTTATTGGGCACTATATTACCGGGTTTACACACCGTTGCAGCTAAGATGCGCTCTGCAGCCCTCCCCTGATGTGTTGGAATAACGTGATTAAACCCAAATATCTCCTTCACCGCGGCTTCAAACCTTTGAAAGCTCAGACTTCCCGCATAAGACTCATCACCACGCATCAAGGCTGCCCATTGATTGGCACTCATGGCGCCGGTACCGCTGTCTGTTAGCAAATCAATAATAATGCTGTCAGCAGGCACACGAAATAGGTTGTAATGTGCGTCCTGAAGCACCTGCTGTCGCTCCGCCCGCGTCGTAAGCCGAATCGGTTCGACCATTTTGATGCGAAAGGGCTCTATGATTCGATTCATATGTTCCTCCTCATGATCTTTGGCACCATACCCGAACTGACCAAGAGCAACGCGACATATGGCAAGTCGAAACTTGATCTTGGTCAAGGATGGCAAACACATGGCCGATTACGATGCCGACTACCCGGTACCCCGGGGAGAACCAGGAGGCGTACGTGAAACGAAACATGGTGGTGCTGGATGGAAATCAAGCGTGTGCACATATCGCTTATCGTGCAAGTGAAGTGATTGCAATTTACCCGATCACGCCAGCATCACCCATGGGAGAATGGGCGGACCAATGGAGTGCGTCAGGTATACCGAATCTGTGGGGAACCGTCCCGCGTGTTGGGGAACTTCAATCCGAGGGCGGAGCAGCGGGCGCGATTCACGGCGCCCTCCAAGCCGGTTCGCTGTCCACAACATTCACCGCAAGCCAAGGTTTGCTGTTGATGTTGCCAAACATGTTTAAAATCGCGGGCGAGTTGACGCCAGCCGTGATTCACGTTGCGGCGCGAAGTGTTGCAACCCATGCATTGTCGATTTTCGGGGACCACAGCGATGTGATGGCTGCCCGAACGACAGGTTTCGCGATGTTATTCTCGTCCTCGGTGCAGGAGGCAATGGATTTAGCTCTTGTCGCACATGCGGCTACGTTGGAAGCAAGAATCCCGTTTTTGCACATTTTCGACGGATTTCGTACGTCCCATGAGTTAAACACAATCGAAGTAATTTCAGACGAAGATTTGCTGGCAATGCTGCCTGACGAGTTAATACGGCAACATCGTACGCGCGCGCTGAATCCTGACCGGCCGTTTATTCGGGGTACGGCACAAAACCCTGACGTTTTTTTTCAGGGACGTGAAGCCGGAAACCCATTCTACGCACAAACTCCGACCATTGTACAAAAGGTGATGGATCAGCTCGGTGCGCGTGTTGGCAGGTCCTATCGCACTGTTGAATACTATGGTCATAGCGACGCAGAACGAATCGTCGTGGTGTTGGGGTCCGCGTCGCAAACGGTGGCGATCGCCGTCGATAAGCTCATCGCCGCGGGAGAGAAGGTTGGACTGGTCAATGTCCGGCTATACCGGCCATTTCCGACTGCGGATTTCATAAATGCGCTACCGGTCACAACACGTTCGATAGCGGTTCTGGACCGTACCAAAGAACCGGGATCGGTCGGAGAGCCATTATATCAAGATGTTACAAGCGCTATCACCGAAGCAGGTACCGACGACCCGCAACGCTTCAAGGTACTCCCCAGAATCGTCGGCGGTCGCTATGGCCTGTCATCAAAAGAATTTCTGCCTTCAATGGCGCTGGGTGTCTTCGCCGAGCTGGCCAAAGAATCCCCCAAACGTCGTTTTACGGTCGGAATCATTGACGACATTAGCTTTAGTCACATTACGTATGACTCCACTACCATCATCGAGCCGGTCACAGATGTCCGAGCGATGTTTTGGGGTCTCGGCTCTGACGGTACAGTAAGCGCCAACAAGAGCTCGGTTCAGATCATTGGTGAGCAAACCAATCACTTCGCTCAGGCCTATTTTGTTTACGACTCCAAAAAGGCAGGAGCCAGAACAATCTCTCACTTAAGGTTCGGAACCCATCCGATTCGCGCCCCGTATCTTATCCAACGAGCTAATTTTGTCGCGGTTCATGTGTTCGATTTCCTGTTTCGCTACCCGGTGCTGGATTGGGCGGAGCCAAACGCTGTTTTTCTACTGAATTCACCGTGGAGTCCAAACGAAACCTGGAACTTCCTTCCTGGCGCAGTGCAGCGGCACATTCTCGAAAAACACCTCAAAGTATATTGCATTGACGCACACTCCGTCGCCGCTGAATCGGGAATGGGTGGGCGCATCAACACAGTGATGCAGACTTGTTTTTTTGCGATCAGCGGTGTGTTGCCCGGTGACGAGGCGATTCGTGAAATTAAGGAGCACGTGCGCAAGAGCTACGCGAAACGAGGGGAGGTAATCGTACAAAAAAACTGGGATGCCATTGACAACACTTTGGCCCACCTTCATGAGCTAGTACCTACGGGGAGCATTAATTCGTGTGACACCGGCGGCGCTAAGCTTCCCGTCGACGCGTCCGAATTTGTAACTCGCGTTACCGCCGAACTATTAGCCGAACGTGGTGACTTGTTACCTGTCAGCGCCATGCCACCCGATGGCACCTTTCCCAGCGGGACCGCTCGATATGAGAAGCGAAATCTCGCTACCGAAATCCCAGTATGGCAGGAGGAATTGTGTATTCAGTGCGGCAAATGCGTACTCGTATGTCCGCATTCTGTGATTCGTGCCAAGTTGGTTCCTGCCGAGGCGCTCAATGAAGCTCCGTCATCGCTGAAATCAATGGCCGCCTCATGGAAAGAGCTAAAGGATTTCCGTTACGTGCTGCAGGTTGCTCCGGAGGACTGTACCGGCTGTCAGTTATGTGTAGAGGTCTGCCCCGCAAAAGACAAATCGGCAGTCGGTCGCAAAGCGCTGAACATGGCGCCTCAACGCCCCTTGCGAGAATCCGAGGCAGTCAACTGGTCGTTCTTCCTGAATTTGCCGGATTACCCGTCACATGGACAAGATAGTAGCCATTTAAATAATACACTCGTCAAAAATGTCCAGTTATTACAACCAACGTTTGAATTTTCGGGCGCGTGTACAGGCTGCGGAGAGACTCCGTATGTTCGCCTAGTATCGCAGCTCTTCGGAGATCGTGCGATTATTGCCAACGCGACTGGCTGTTCAAGTATTTACGGCGGAAATCTACCCACAACACCTTGGACCACGAACAAAGCGGGGCGTGGCCCCGCGTGGGCAAACTCCTTGTTTGAGGACAACGCCGAGTTCGGATTGGGAATACGCGTTGCCCTGGATCATCAAAAACGGTACGCAGAGAATCTATTAAATAAGCTTTCTGGAACGTTAAGTGAAGATCTTGTCAGGTCGCTGTTAGCACCTATTCAAACGGATGAAGCAGCACTGGGACAACGACGCGACGAATTGGAACGGTTACGCCTGGAATTAGAACGGGACAATTCCCGCGATGCAAGAGATCTTCTTGCGATCTACGGCGTTCTTCTTCCACGTTCGGTTTGGATAATTGGCGGCGATGGCTGGGCATACGACATCGGTTTCGGAGGGCTCGATCACGTCCTGGCTAGCGGCGCAAACGTCAATGTCCTCATTTTAGATACTGAAGTGTATTCCAACACAGGTGGACAAGCCAGTAAATCGACTCCGTTGGGTGCTGTCGCAAAATTTGCCGCTGGTGGCAAGGCGACGGCGAAAAAAGACATTGCGCGTATGATAATGAACTACGGAAATGTTTATGTGGCGCAAATTGCCATGGGGGCCAACGATGCACAAACGGTCAAGGCACTTGTAGCGGCCGAGACGTTTCCGGGACCATCGTTGGTTATTGCTTACAGCCACTGTATCGCCCACGGTATCAACATGACGAAAGGACTGGAACAGCAAAAGCTGGCGGTTCAATGCGGTCAATGGCCGTTGTTTCGGTTCGATCCACGACGACGGGACGAAGGGCTCAACCCGCTCGTGCTCGACTATGCTGAACCTAAAATCCCGGTAAGAGACTATCTCCAAAATGAGGGACGGTTCAGAGTGCTGGAGCACATTGATTTGGCCGCAGCGAAGCACTCGGCGAGCGAAGCCCAGCGTATAGCAAACGAGCGATATCATTGGCTTGCGGAACAATCAGCACGCAAAGAATAACGAGGGAATCATGTTGGATCTATCAACAAATTACATGGGGTTTCGTCTCGACCATCCAGTCATCGCTTCGGCGTCACCCCTAAGTAATTCTCTAGATGGCATACGTCGCTTGGAAGACGCTGGTGCCGCCGCCATTACACTGGAAAGCCTCTTCGAGGAGCAGATTGACCTTGAAGCGGAACTGTTGGACCATTATTTGACTTATGGAACCAACAGTTTTTCCGAGGCGTTGAACTACTTTCCAGAACACGAAGTGATGCCATCCCGAGGCGAGGAATATCTTGAACGCATCAGAAAAGCAAAAGAAGTGGTCAATATCCCCGTAATCGCAAGTTTAAACGGAACCACCGAGGGTGGCTGGTTAGCTTACGCGCAGAAAATGGAAGAAGCAGGTGCATCCGCAATCGAACTGAATCTCTATAACCTACCGACTGATATCCGATACTCTGCGGCAGCAATTGAGGAACGTTATATTCAAATCGTCAAACGAGTTAAGCACTCGACATCAATACCTGTCGCGGTTAAGGTGAGCCCGTTTTTCAGTGCACCAGCCAACATTCTTTGGCGACTCGCCCGTGATGGCGGTGCCAATGGATTGGTGTTGTTCAACCGCTTTTATCAACCTGATCTTGACCTGGAAACCATGTCTGTAGTTGCACGCCTGGACTTAAGTCACTCATTCGAAATGCGCCTGCCAATGACGTGGATAGCGATCCTTCACAACAAGGTGCCCGCCGATTTCGCACTAACGTCAGGCATTCACACCGGACAAGACATACTCAAAGCGATGATGGCGGGAGCGAAAGTTGTTCTGGTTGCTTCTGAATTGCTAAAAAGCGGCTTAAAGAGAATTAGGGAGATTCTTCAGGAAGTTCGCGAATGGATGAACGAGCACGAATACGTATCAATTCGCCAAATGCAAGGAAGCATGAGCCAAAGCAACGTTGCCGATCCACAGGCGTTCGAACGAGCAAATTACATGAAGGTGTTACACTCGTTCCGCACGAATTTTAACAGCGCGAACAAACCATCGTGAGTGAACAGGCATACCAATCGAAACAAACAAGAAACTCCGGCGGCGACCTACTCTCCCACACGGGCAACCGTGTAGTACCATCGGCGC
>JABWCM010000283.1 GCA_013360285.1 Myxococcales bacterium | reverse complement strand
CTGCGCCATATTCCCGATATGACTCGGTTTTTTTCCGTGCATCGGGACCAAAATCCTCGCGTCCAAGTCCGTCCCCATATTTTTTCACAAACTCTCTGAGATAGAAGGTGATTATGTATCGGGAGGATTGAGAGCGAAAACCCTTAAGTTACCTGAACCTTCCATTTCCTGTGCCTGACCGGCACGTAACCAACCAGACGCAACATCCAACAATCGCTGGTCTTTTGTCGTATCCAGCACAAACCAACGAATCCTCTGCTTTAGCCATTGGTTCGGGTCATCTGGCTTTTCCTGCAAAAGCCACCGACGTACAGCGATTCGTTCTTCGGAAAACCCAAATCGAGGCACCATGTAGTCCGTCCACGGCTGGGCCAACCCACCCCACTGTGCGTACCCATTGGTAGCCGACACATTTCGGTACACGATTTGCCCAGCAGGCACCACTCGGCGAAGCCGAGACACGATACGCACATCGTCTTCTGAGAGGATTTGGGGAGCTTTGTGGAACAAAGTTTGAGGTATTCCATCCATGTCGAGCGCAAACGTGCCCACGAACAGCAAACTGGCAAAAGTACAACCCAATGTACCGGTGAACGAAACACACAATCCCAACATGCCGCCCAGGCGGTCCCGGAGCCGGGATAGAGTAACGGACGCACCGATCCCTAGTGCAAAAGCCGCTACCGTCGCAAACTTAGCGATATCCCAGGAATGAGTGTATTCGACGGTGTTGATTAACACCAAAGAACCAGCAACCATCAACGCCAGAGGCAGTCGCAGAGCCGACGCCTTCCATATCCCAAACAACCCTAACGGCAACACGACAAAAAACGCTTGAAAATGCCACCTCAAAACGTCAAAAACAAATTCCCCCATCCCGAATCGGACCCGAATTCCACCTACTGCATCCCCCTCCGGCATCGGAAGAAAAAACCCCCCCAAACCGGTAGCCAACACAAATGTCACGGACACTGTGGCCAGCGCCAACCCTGCGGAGCGACTGCAGAATTTTCCACCATCAAAAGCACAAACAACAAGAAAAATGGGTGTCATTGCAGCAAATAGTACGATTTGGGAGACTGACAGGGCCAACAGCAAGACCCCTGCAAGTGCCCACCACAATCCACGTTGTCCATTCGCCCGAGTGGTAAGAAGCAACAACAGGGTTGCAGTAATTGGAAAACCGAGCGTGAACGGGTGTTGGAAAAAGTAGGATACCATCGGCGGATTCAAGATTGCTCCACCGATTTCGCAGACTCCCAGCAACTCATAGGCCAATGGATCTGCCGGCAACGTGCAGAAAAACGGAAATCCTCCCGCAAACAAAGTAACAAAACCGGTCAGGTAACCTCGATGGTTGCCCATGACCTGGTTTCCCAGCAGCCATAACAAATAGAATGTGTACCCGAAACAAACGGTGGTCACTACATCAATGGCAACGGGAAGGCTTACACGAAAAATCGTCGAGATATTGGCAACCAGCAGGCTAAATGCGTAATGATATCTCAGCTCAAACCCAGGGAACGTAAGATGCACTGGCGGATAAACACCATTCTGCATTTGCGCGGCAATGGACATGTGACCCGTAAAAAACAACTCATCATGAAACGCCCAACCGAATGCAACCGGACTGACAACCGCCATCATCGCCGCCGACGAAATCAGTATCTTCATGTACGGGGGACGCGGAAGTCTGGGTATTGGCTCCGGACGCCGTTGTTTGGCCAGCCATCCCCCAATCCCAAGTAAACTTACCAAAGCAGTACCTAAAACAAGACCCGCTTCGTAACTTTGCACGGTTCGGGCCAGCGCGTGGATCGAAATAATCCAAAGAACCACCCCCACCAAAGGTCCCGCCGCATTGACAAAAACGGGATCTCTAGTGGCGTGGCGAACAAAAAATCGGCCAGCAACGACGACAAACAACAGCGGTAAAATAAGGAGGGTATAAGCCGACGGTAACGGATTGAGTATGCTCATCGTCCGATGTTAACCGGAGGCTGGGAAGGTCTCAACCGATGGTATACAAAAAACACAACGGACTCCGCCATGAAGTGATCGGACTCAAAAAATAAATCGAAAACCAGCAGCAACATCAACAAGAAAATCGAATCCTTTTCCACTGACTACGCCCAGTCCCGGCGCCAGTTCCAAAAACAGATTGATGGGCACCTTGTTGAAATTGAACTCGACTCCAAAGGGAATCCTGGCAATAAATCCAGCCCCTACGCCTTCTACATGTTTGTGATGGCCATAAATCCCGTAGTTGAACAGAGTCAACATGCCACCGGCACCCAGATACAACTCATCGGTTGTTGATCCTACGGTAAATTTATAGATTCGATAATTGTATTCCACGCCGATTCCGATGGCGTCGTGCGGCAAAAAGTGGACACCGATTGTGGCATTCAGGGAATGATCTCCCCCCAAACCAAATTTTCCGTCCAGGCCGGTAGGACTGCCAATCGATAATCCCAACGCGGCTCCTTCGCTGGCCACCTTGGCAATAGTAGGTTTAGGCACCCCCCAAACGGCTGTCACAACTCCTAGAAGCGATAACATACCGACCAAACGACGAAAAACGGGTAAAAACATGTATGCCTCCAAAATTGTAGGTTAAAGTAGGAAGCCGGTCGCGACCCGGGCTCAAAAACCGTTCGCCCGAAAACGCAAACGATGCAGGAGTTTTAGATGGATTCCAAGAAAATTGACCAACCAACTGTAACCGATACCCCACTAGTCACTCCACGTATCACGTTGGCCGCGCTCATCGAACGTCTGGCTGTAGATGCAAAAGACCGGAATCGCAACTTTGTGCGGCATTTGTCGATGTGGCTCCACGAAAACGCACCGCAAATGCAGTTGCAGATCATCCGAAAACTGGCGCTTACCGACGTCGTCGTGACACTGCAGATGCGCCGCGATGTGGAGTTGGTGATCACCGGGCATTTGGCTGAGCCACGAGGCGAAGTAACACTCAAATTTTGTGAAGACGAATTTCCTTCAGTTTGGGTCGAACTCCTCGCTGTCAACACAACGGACCCCTACACAATCTGCACCCTCGACTATGCACAGAAAGACCGTACCATCAAGCTGCTAGAACCACTGACGGAAAAAGGACGACGACTGGAAGCGGGAACCTTCGCACAATGTTTGGTGGTGAGCACCATCGGCCCAGATGCATATGTTCGGCTGAAATCCAACGATTCGGAATTGCCGTGGACTGCGCCTATGTCCGCTGTGGCTTTTGTTGAAGAACATGAGTTTCTGGCTCAGCCCGCGCCATAATGGTCACCCGTTAAGTTACCAGTGAACATGGACGGGTTCACCCAGATTGATGCCCAATGTCTCTTTGGCGTTTCCCTGAGCACAAGCGATTTCCAATGTGCCAAAACTATTCACCAACGCGATAACGACACCGGACTTGGCCTCCCCATACGTGCGCACATATCGATCTACACGGCGACCCGCCACAACAATTTCCAACCTACCGCGGGCAACCGGAAGATGAGTATCACAGATATTGGTAAAGATGTTTCCGTAATGATCAAACCCAACTACTTCACCTTCAAGCAACTGTTCCCCCACCTGCGGTTCCGGTAAACGAAGCTGTTCCGGATCAATTTCCGGTCCGCAATCCCTCGGCTGAACCGCTCCTGACGCGAGAGCCGCAGCAACTGGTGCAAATACGTCCCGGCCATGAAAGGTCGGACTCACCGGCCCAGAAAACAGATCAATCCGAGTCAAAGCATAACAATGCCAATCTTGGGAAGCTTCAAGAAGCGGCCATACCAATCCATTATCGGGCGCCACCACAATCTGATCTCTGACCAGCGCCACCAACGACCGCCGTGCCGTCCCCACACCAGGATCAACGACCGCCAAATGTACGGTGCCGGAAGGGAACCAGGGCGCGGTGTTTCCCAGAGTAAATGCACCCTGCACAATATTCTGGGGAGCAATTAGGTGAGTGATATCAACAAGCGTTGCTTTGGAGAAGCGCGAATAAATGACCCCTTTCATGATTGCGACATACGGATCAAGCAAGCCAAAATCGGTGAGAATCGTAATAATTCCGCTGGGTGAGTAGGCAAGTTCGTTCATAGTCCTCCGAATGTCTATGCTTGGGTCACCACAGAACGCGTTAAGAAAAAGCTGCACGAGCGTTTTTTTTAGGTGGTTTTTGATGATCTCGCCCAGAAAAAAAAGTCGCGCAAGATTCCTGATATTACTCGCTTTTTTCCTGGTCGACTTGGCAAAAATCCACGCCGGCAACCCGCGCCCAATTTTTTCATTAACTCAGGCACAACTGACGGACCATAGAAAGTGCCAAAACTCGTGACGATCACAACAAAGGCAAAGTGGAACAAAAGACAAAGAGGCAAAGAAGAGTGCAAGGTCGTGACAAATTCAAATAATTTATCTTATTTTCGCTGACCTTCTCGGAATCTGTAGTAGCCGGCTGGTATCAATTTCATTCACAACATTCGAGCCCTACAGCTTCTTGTTCTGCCGTAATTGCTCCATAACCCGCTGGTACTCTATTTCCCAGGTCGAAGTACCTTCGTCGAGATTTTTGATTTTGTCGCGTACTTCCTGGTCAAGTTCTGTATCTACTTCCATGTGCCGCCTCAATACTGGGCGCATCTTGCGGCGTAGGTCGTGATCCTCGGCATAAACCTCTTCAACGTGGCCACTATGCATCAGCATTTCGATAATTTGGCCGGTAATATAATCGATGGTTTCATCGCCGATGCCAAACTTACGTTGTTCGGCAAGTTGGGTCCGTATTTTGTGAATCTGGTTTGGGGGAAGGTTACGCGCCGTGATCATATCACGTGCACGATCCGTCAGCTCACGTTCACCTCGGATGTACTCCTTCAGCACCGCCGCGACATCCAACTCCACTTCTGAGATTGACTCGGGAAGAACCTCAACATCACCCTGCTCCGTTATTGCCTGGACTATTTCAGTGGCAATCGCGGTGATCCGACCTGGATAAAGTTTCATCCGTCCTCCTAAGTGTCAATGTTTTTTGTGTCTTCCGAGCGTTCACTGGCCATTAACAGGCATCAGCATGAACAACGCGGGTCTTAACACACGGAGGGAGCGATACGCAAGCAGATACGGCAGGGTTGGTGCAGGAACGCCAAATGAAAATCAGGCATATGTGGAACGGATTGTCGACAAAAACGGAATTCCAAACGGGCCAGCGGGGATTTCTCACCCGCTTATGGCTACAACCACCGAACGGCTGGCGCCTTCTGTTCTCGCTCCCAACGCCGTGTTCGACAAGCTAGTTGATTTTTGTAAACGGGCATTTTTCGTAAATTCCCGCGGAATTGCACGAAGTTCCCGTCGCCGGATCACAGTTGATGGTTTTCGGACAATTCGGGCTTTGTTCACAACCACAACCGCACTCGTTAAAAAAGGGCGTGGTATTCGGTAAACAAGCAAACTTAACGGTGGCGCACTTTTCAGGCGAGGTCGCCACATACATTTTGTTCCAGTCCGCATCTGGATCACACGCGCACGTTTCCGCAGTGCACTTCATTTCCCCATTTTCCGTGCACCAGCATACGTTGCAACCGTCGGGTGCCATGACTTGCTCACCAACGGGCAACAGGGCACCATTGTAAGGGCACCCCGCGGGCTGACAGGCTTTTTCGGTACATGCGACGGCTCCTTTGACACAGGTGCAAGTATTGCAACCATCTTCGGCTGGGAACGAGGCACCACTTGCATAGGTTTTTCCGTTATATGTACATGATTTCTCACAAATATTCTTGGTGCACTCATAACCATTGGCGCTATAGCATTTGCAGTAATTACAACCATCACCAGCGGGGAATGCAACCCCCACGGGATAGGCTTTTCCCTGGTATTCACATGTCCCTACACACGCCTTCAGAGTACATGCAACTTCTCCTGACGCCATGCAGGTACACGTATTACATCCGTCAGAAGACGGGAAAGTCGCCCCGGTAGGCCACAACTTGCCGCCATATTCACAACCCGTACACACCTTTTCCGTACAGGTCAGTTTGCCATCCGCAGAGCACGCACACACATTACAACCGTCTCCCTTCGGAACTGTCACACCCGGAGGAATGATCTGCCCAAGGTAGGGACACCCTGTGCTGCAAGCTTTATCTGTGCAAACAACACCGCCATTTGGACCGCAGGAGCAAGTGTTGCAACCATCCGTGGACGGGAATGAAACGCCGGCAGGATATTCCTTACCGTTGTACTTACATCCGCCACCACAGCTTTTTTTCGTACATTCGACCTTTCCACTGTCGGTGCACCAACACACGTTGCAACCGTCTCCAGCCCCGAATTCCTCTCCGGGGAGATACTCTTTGTTGTTGTAAATGCACACCGGACTGCAGAAAATCTTGGTGCACCCCACCATCCCACCTTCACCGCAGAAGCAGGTGTTGCAGCCATCACCGGCGGCGAAAGACGCTCCTTTAGCATACCATTTTCCTTCGTAGAGACATCCTGCTTCGCAGGCCTTGGCGGTGCATGCAATTCCCCCATCGGGGCTGCAAGTGCACGTGTTACAACCGTCTTCAGATGTAAACGTTGTGCCCGGTGGATAAACTTTTCCGTTGTATTCACAACCGTCGCCACATTCCTTGTTTGAGCACGACACACCACCCGCGTCATTACACCAACAATAATTACACCCGTCTCCCGCCGGGAATTTCTGCCCCGCGGGATAAGGCTGACCGTTATAAAGGCATGTGGGACCGCAATTCATTTTGGTACAAGCGACCGTTCCATCCATATCGCACCAACATTCGTTGCAGCCATCCGTCGCAGGAAATTTGTCGCCGGGGTAATATTGCACTCCACCATAGACACAACCGGAAATACACGCTTTCTCGGTGCACGACACCGAGCCGTCCGCTTGGCAGATACATTCGTTGCACCCGTCATCGGCGGGGAAGGTAGCGCCGGGCGGAAACGTTTGATTACCCCAATAGCACATAGCGCCGCCGCAGTTCGGATCTTCTTTACAGGACAGGGTACCATTCGCCTCACAAACACAAACTTTACAGCCATTATTGGTAGTATAAGACTGGCCGACATCCAACTGCATTCCGTCGATTTGGCATCCTGCTATGCATGCTTTTTCGGTGCAACCGATCTGGCCGCCATCAAAGCACGTGCACATATTGCAGCCGTCATCGGCGGGGAATGTGTCGCCAGGCGCATAGATTTCCCCACCTGCGATACATCCTTCAAAACAGGCTTTCATCGTGCAGGCAATAGCGCCATTGTCCATACATGAACACGTGTTGCAGCCGTCTTCGGATGGGAAACTATCACCCGGACCATACAACTGCCCGCCATACTCACACGCGGTTACACATGCTTTTTCTGTGCAAGCAATCGAACCGTCGTCGCCGCAGGTGCACGTATTGCAGCCGTCTGTAGACGGAAAACTCTCTCCGGCCGAGTAAGTTGACCCGTCATAAACACATTCCACAGGTGCTGGATCCGTTTTCTTACATCCACCTTTGGCGCCGGACAAAAACGGGGAAACAAACATCACCAAAACACCGATTTGGATGACGTGTCGATAAGTGAGTGTAAACATGGCTCCTCCAACAGGGTGCAACGATTTACTGGTCCACATTTTTGATTCGCAACAATTCGCAACAATAGACCAGAACGCAGGCAGTCAATAATCGTGTGTCGACGACGCACAATTTTCGGAAAATAGTCTAACAATATGTCGCAGGTTTACAAGCTTAGTCTTTTGACTTCAAGAACTTGCTCGGCCACCACCCGGCGAATTTCCAGGGCGAGTTCGGCAACCGGTTTGGTACCGTCCAACACCTTCGCATTGGCCATAGCACCGTCAGCCAGAAGCGCCTCATACCGTTCCGCGACTTTCTTTTGGACTATCAATGTTTCGTAGAGGTCCCGGTGCAACCCTTGCCGCTTGGTTATTCGTTCGAGTGCAGCCTCTGCACCCACGCGCAGAAAGATGGTTAGATCTGGTTGGCGAGCCATTAAGTTAATCGACTTCACCCACTCAGCATCGACGTCGACCGACTGATATGCCAGAGACGATGCCACATAACGATCTGAAATCACACAGGTACCATGACGCACCTCCGGGGCGATCACGGTATCAATGTGGTCCAGTCGGTCCGCAGCAAACAGCAACGCAACCGCCCTCGGGTCAAACGGCTGACTCGACGGACTTCCTGCGATTCTCCCCTTGAGGATGAGCCGGATGAGACTTCCAATCGGCCCATCGCTGGGCTCCCGCGTCAATCTGGACGGCACTCCCTGCTCCACAAGCCACGAGTTGAGCAGAGATGCCTGCGTCGTTGTTCCCGACCCATCAATCCCTTCGAGAACCACAAACGATCCCGACACGAATCACCTCCTGTACTTAGAGGGTGTTTGGGTAAAAAATAAGCTACGCGAGCCATTGGCCTACTACGTCGGTCCTGCCTCGGTCGGCCCATCCTCAGCGTACCTTCGGGTACGCCTCCGGTGGGCCTCAGT
>JABWCM010000282.1 GCA_013360285.1 Myxococcales bacterium | reverse complement strand
AGTCGAGTAATATCGGGAATATTGCGCAGACTTTTTGCTGGCCGAGGCGCCCCAAAGCCACCGCCCAGAGGTCGCGCAGCTATTTTTTCACAAACTCTCGGATTTCTGGCGAGAAATCCGGTTCAAAATTCAATGGTCGTTCCGTCTTCGTCGACGATCAATCGGGAACCTGCCTCAACCATGCCCAAATCGACAATGGTACCGGTTGTTACAAAGTGAACCTGGACCTTTGCAGAAGTAAGTTTACCAATCCCGATGTGAACATAAGGCGAATCCTGAATGCCTGTACCGGAGGCCCCGGATAATTCCCGGACCACTGTGTTGCCGGAAACTTCGGCAATCACGCGTACACCGAAACCACTTTTGTTGGTAAATCCGGCGCCTTTTCCGCGGGGACGAATAAAGATGGCGCCGTTATCGGCAAGGTTGTGGTTGGAAAATTTCTGAGGTCCGGCAACAAGATCGAGGTCGCCGTCCTGATCGATGTCTGCCGCAGCAGCTCCCCAGCCGCCGTAAACGCCCAAACCCGATTGATAAGTGATTTCGCTCCACATGGGATGCCCATCGTTGCGATAAAACTGGCTTTGGCGACCGGAATACACGCACGTGTAGAAGAGATCTAGGTCGGAATCGTTATCAAAATCCCACAGCGTTGGGTTAGATGGCGTTTCCTGATATCTAATACCAATAAGATCCGTCACATCTTGAAAAACAGGCGAAGGTCCTCCTGGATTCTCATACATGGTGGCCACCTGACTGAAGGAAAAAAATCGCGGATGGGACAAATTGGCCTGAAACAAGTCTAAATCACCATCAAAGTCGATATCTCCCCACACGGCGCCGATGGTATGGCCGAAATACATTTGAAGTGAAGCCAACGTACCGACTCCTTCCAGAGTGGAGGATTCGCCAACGCTGACCATTCTTTGGCCATCCTCGTTTTCCCACATCAGGTTACGATGTAGTCGGTAGTTGGCGACGAGCAGATCCATGTCGCCGTCCGAATCGTAATCGGCGGGGGCCAAACCGCGGCCGGCCAGAAAATATTTATCGGGGAGGTGTGCTTTGAGATATTGAGGCGAGACAATACCCAAACTTGCGGAGGCATCGACAAAGGTGCCATCGCCTTGATTTAGCCACAACTTGTCCTGACTGCCATAACCATCAACCCAGCAGATGAAATTTGCCTGATAAAGGTCCAAATCGCCGTCATTATCGATGTCCAGCCACGCCGCAGCTTCGGTTGGTACGTTTTGGACACCACCGGTACCGTCGCACATGAACTCCTGGGCATCGTCGATACCACTTTCGGGAGTGACATCCACAAACAACCCATCGTCATTTCGAAGCAGACGATCCATCAAGCCGGTGGCAAAATAGTCGGGATCGCCGTCATTGTCGTAATCGCCCCAGACACCGCCGTTGTGACCGGTAATGTCGGCCAATGCTTGTGAAGTCATGTCCGTATAAACACCAAACCCATCGTTGACGAGTAGCCGTGGCCCATCGAGCATGACGTCGTCATCGCCATCATCATCAATGTCCGCAAACGCCAGTCTACCAAATCCGGGAATACCACTTATCTCATCGGTGAGAGCTTCAAAGTGAAAGTCGGTGACAACTTCCAACTGCTCGGCTTCAACCCGAAGCATATAGTCACCGGCGGCTAACGAAATCGCCGGGAAGCCTTCCGGGCTCAACGGTTCGGCGGACTGCCACACCAATGATGGCGGCGCGGTGTCTGGGTAAGGCGGATCTGACGGAGTGGCATCGACCATTAAGTGAGGAGAACCGGCACCGTTGACGATTACGCCGGCGTAAAACATACGGCCGGGCACCAGGTCAATGGGATAGGCAAGAGGTATATCGATCCATCGACCCGACTGGGCAGCGGTGACGGAGATTTCCGTTGCGGCAAGTGGCGGGTCAACTTGGAAGTCGATAAAATCACCGCCGAAGTCGTTCCACAAATAAACCGTTATTTTACTGTCCTGCGCGGTTTGAAACATCGCACGAAACGACCAAATCCGGGCAGGCCAAAGGGTGTGAAAACGAGCGAATTCATAGACCATTTCCGGAGCCGCACCAAAGTTGTGTGCGCCCTGGGGCTCGTCCGAATCCAAAATGAGCCACACGGTCTCACCTTTTTCCGGCAGTGGTGCGACATCCTCGGTCAAGTCGGCATCCACGTCTGCATGATCTGTATCGGCATCGTCGGCGGCAATACTGTCCAATGCAGTGTCGGGACTTGTGTCGGATACATCTTCGATCAAGGTCACGTCATTAGGGGACACGTCGTTTTCTGCGGCGAGGTCATTCGCAACATCCGCTCCGGTAATTCCTGAACCGGAGTTTGAGTCCTCCCCACATGCGATCACCAACAAGATCCAACAGACGGTCCCCAATAACCGCGCTTGACGTCCATTTATCATCGTCCACCTCGTGTCCCCAAAAACGTGGGTCAGCATAACCCCACAACCGCACCGTGGACAAGAACGGGCATTTATCCATAGACAATCGACGGGTGTGTGCGTAGATAACGCTGTATCAAAATGGTGGAAGGTGAACAGTGGAACAAAAAGCGTATGTAGGCTCAAGAAAGTTTAAGATTCCGCAAACCATCATATTTGGATTAGCCACAGTTGCTTTGCTGGGCTCTTCTTGCAAGACAGAGGCAGGAAATCCAGCAAAACAATATCTTCAAGCAATGGAAAAGACCCAGGTAGCAGAAAAAGCTGCACGTTCCGCCTACAGTGTCATTCAGCAGTATTTGAACCTGGGTCCGGACACGACCGAAGCCCCTCCCATTACCCATACAAAACAACAGTTGGTATCGGCGCAGGAAGCCTACGTGAAAGCGCTTGAAGCCATTGCTCCCCCAAACCCGGAATTGAAAAACGTCCATGGGTTGCTGCTTGCGGCTGAACGACATCGTTTAAACGGATTTTACGAATTGGCTGGGGCATTGCGGGCTGACGACAGCGTGGGTGCGTATCGAAACAAAACATCGCCCGCTGAGCTGGCAAATGCCGAAGCCCAACGTCGAATTGAGGTTTATTCAAAGACATTGAAAGAAATCACAAGGAAGTGGAACCAAAATTGACGAATCGCCGTTGTCTATTGTTGTTCTTTGTTGTCTGCCGACGATTTTTCCATAAACGGACCGATTTCAACAGGCAACCTAGGCGGCAAATAGGTCCGTAAATCCTCAAGGGGATCCCCTGCAGCATACAACGCCGTGTACACTGCGGCGGATGTCAATACTTCTTTTACGTAGGCAGATGTTAACTTAAATGGAATGGCTTCCACGAATTCGTCGGTTTCCATGTGACCGACCTGATGCAACCAACCGCGCACAGCATAGGGGCCGGCGTTGTAAGCAGCAATCGCCAGCGCAGCATTACCACGGTACATCGTGACCAACTCGCGCAAAAACCGTGAACCAACCTTCATGTTCATTTCCGGATTTTTCAGACCAGAAACGGTCGGTGCCGGCATATCCAGTAAATCCGTCGCTACCGATCGGGCCACTGACGGCAACAACTGCATTAATCCAACCGCATTCGCGTGGCTTATCACCCTCGGGTTAAAGCTGCTTTCATGGCGAACAACCCCTAAGATAAGATAGGGAGAGCATCCGTTTTCATCGGCGCATTCTCGGGCAATATCCAGAAATTGTACGGGAAACGTATTCCTCCACGAACCGATGGTCATTTCATTTGGGTACCCGCTAAAACGGCCATATCTGCGCAAAACTGCGGCTGTTCCGCCGGCAGCGCGTGATCCGCGAACCGCGGCCGCCAACACCACCCCGTCCGGCGGCAGCCAGCCACGTACCAAACGGTCGCGTAGTTCGCGATCTGCTTCCTCGAGCAACCCGACGCGATACAATAGGACGGCACCATCCAATACAGGCGTTTGTTCCACGGAAACGGCGTCGACCGGCAGCTCCCCCGAAGCCTGGGATCCGTCCCAATCCAGCGGCTTGTGGGAGGGGACAAGATCTTTACGCTGTGCATCTTGCAATCGATGTGTTGCGAGCACGCCGTAGTAAGTTAGCGGAAACCGTCGTGCAAGGTCGGCAAACGTTAGAATCGCGAGATCCAACCGACCGGCACGTTGCTCAGCGCGCCCCTTCCAGTAAAGCGCCTGTTCCGACCAGAAACAATCCGCCTGATTCATACGAGTAGGGTACGCGGAAGCCAACGCCCCAAAATAATCCAATGCCCGGCTTAAGTTTCCTGACATGTAGGCGCCCCATCCCAATTCCCACAACGCGTCTGCGCGTTCCTTGGAAAGAGGATGCTCTTGTACCAGTCGATTGAGCACCACCGCCGCCTCCAGCGGAAACTCGCGGTAATAGAGCAGGTCACCTGCCCCCAACAACGCACGGGGAACCAGGATATGGTTCGGATATTGCGCCGTGAACTGCAAATAAGAGTCGACCGCCTCCAGGTCCCGATCAACCCGACGTAATGCTTCAGCCATGCCGAAAAGCGCCCACGGACGCAGCCGCGCATCCTGGCCTGCCTGTTTCAGAGCCGCCGCCATGGTCTTCGGCGCATGGTCTCGCTGTTCACGGTCGTGCATTTGCAGCGAAGCAGTAATATAAGAAGAGAGTGCCGCCGATGTTTTCTTTTTGAGTGCCCCAAGCTGTTTCTGAATATCCTTGGAGCGCCGTTTAACATTAAACCGGTTGAGTGAATCTACGTCTCGTAGCAGGTTATCGATGGAATCCGGGCTGGCCCCTAACTTACCCAGTCTCTGCTGTGCTGCCGATGCGCCGTCTTCGTTTTCCCACCACAGAGCATTCAGTAACCTCACTGCATCGTCACGCCGACCATCCGCAGCGGCAATGTCGGAAGCCAAAAGGCGGGCTTCGCTGCGATCTTCGTCGGAAATCGCGTGCGTCCAGGCGTCGTAGGCCGCCTCGGTCGCTTCGGCATGGCGCTTCTGCTGAAACAACAGCCGGGCGCTCAACAAACGAGCTTGGACGTATTGTGGGCTGTCCGGGCTTACGCTCTGAAACTCCGTCAGTGCATTTTTGACCTGGCCCAGCTCTTCGTAGAGCCTGCCAAGGCGAACGGTTACGATTTGGGACAATGGAGGAAAATTTGCCAACGAACGATATAGGTCGATCGCATTTTTGGTGTTGTTGGCACGGATCCATGTCTGAGCCAACAAATACCGAATAGCTTGTCGTTCGGAATCGGATTGTGCAGAAGCTACGGCTTGTTCCAGAGCCGTCGCAGCGGCGGAATAGGCCCGCTGTTGCAACAAAGACTCTGCTTGAGATAAGTCTTTGTTGTTTTGGGAGAATGGCCGCAAATCGTAAGGTTCGGCAATTGCCGTGGTGGGTGTCCAAACAGCGAAAACAACCGCGACGAACATCATCCAAGACGCCGTCCACAAAAAGGATTTTTCCGCCAAGCGGTTTGATTCCGGGTCAGCCTTCACGGCGTCATGATACCGAATCAGATCGTGATGTAAAATTTTGAGGCGAACCCGTGTGGTTCGTGACCATGCGCGAGATCGAAACCACGTCCCAGGTTGTTATCTTTCCTGGCGCATCGTGACCGTTTCCCGCCGTAAATCAATTTTTTCGGCATAATTGGAGTTTGGAGCCAACACCGTCAACGAAATGTCGGTCCCTTCTTTTCCGCGTATCAATTCGACCACTTCAGCCATCGGAAGCGAGGTTACCGACCGACCATTGACGGCCACGATCTCCGTTCCCGGTTCAATTCCCGCAGCCGATGCCGAGCCCGTCTCGACAAGTTCAGAAATCAAAAGGCGATCTCCATCTTTTTTGAGCACGGTTCCGATTCCGGAATAGCGGTATTTTCCGCGGGTTTCCTCTGTTTCTGCGGCCAATTGTATCGTGCCGATATCATTTGTACCCACCGCCGGTACTTCGTGGCCGCTCGTGATTTGGGTTGTATAACCGGATTTGCCGACGGTCAGAGATCGTGGTCCACCCGGTAACCCCTCCAATAAAAAACGACCATCCGAACCCGTTTGGACACTGGGACCGCCACGTCGATAACCCAAATCGTACAACGTGTTCGCCTGGACTTGTGCTCCGCTAACCGGCTGCTGTGTCTGCGCATCCACGATCAGTCCCGCAAGAGCGCCCCCGCGTTCCAGAGTAATACGAAGATCTCCGGTTCGGATCCCTCCGCGCACGTCTATGTTATCGACCCGTTTGGCTATATAACCAACCGCAATGACGGAAATGGAATATGTTCCCGGTGTAAGTCCATCAAACAAGAAACGGCCACCCGAATCAGCAACCTGTATGCGTCCAAATCCACCACCACGAACAGACGTGTTTTCAAACGGCTGAAAAGAAACGATCGCCACTTCATAGTTTTGAACAGGTTTTCTGGTATCGGCTGCGGACACCAGTCCCGTGAGGCTTCCACCCGGACCCAACCGAAGCTCCACTCGATGTAACCCGCCCGGCGTCAACGATACCGTCTCCGAAGGAGCGTGGCGCGTATGCGTCGCCGTCAGGTCCACCGATTCCAAAAGCGGCGTATGCACCCAGAATTCACCGTTTTCGTCCGTGTATGTTCGTCCAATCATGCGGGCGTTTGGTGTGTCAGTTTGGTAGCGGCCCACCTTGGGAAACGTCGTGTCCCGTCCTTTCGGGCGATAATAAACTACCGCTTCCGCAACCGGTTCTCCGACGGACGAAACCACCCGCCCACCAAAGCCGGGTGATTCATACAAAGTCAATGTGATCGGACCAAGGTTGCCGCCCACTTCAACTTCAAACGGCCCGGCTTCAGCAGGACGAAATCCGACCGCCGTGGCGTACACTTTGAATCGTCCCGGGGTTAAATCGATAACTCGCCAGTGCCCATCGGCATCCGGAATCAACTCACGTCGTGGATAGTCGTCGCCGGCTATCCATACGGACACGTTGTCCACGGGTCGACCGGACGGATCGTGAACACGCCCGAACAAGATCGCACCGCTTGTTAAGTGAATTTCAATCCCACTTATATTTTCCCCGTCCTCGATAAAATAACTGTCGCTTTCAAACAGCGCATACCGATCATGCTCAACGAGGATCCTAAGTTGACCCGAAAACAGAGCAGTCAAATGAAATCTGCCGTTTTCATCGGAGATAGTACCCGTATCGATACCAAATGGCTGTATTGTTCCGTCAGATGCGTCGTATATTACGCTAATATGCGCATCGCTGACCGGTTTTCCGTTCGCCAACACCAACCCTTCCAGAGACGCGGCTCGGCGAAGGTATAATTCTACGCCCTCAAGTGTCGTGTCGGCGTCTACCCGAATAGTCGTTCCTTGGGTCGCCGTGGGGGGTGGCCCTACGTACCGGGGTGCCTTCGCAGTAATCGTGTATTGCCCGTTTTCCAGAGCCGGTATTGTAAACGCACCGTGCTCGTTTGCAGACACGACGTTTATTCCGTCCAATAGTACGTCCGCATTTGCAATACCTCGGCGTGTTGCCGCATCCAACACAAATCCGGTTACGGATGCTTTCGGGGTTTGTACCGTTGCTCGGGTCGACTCTTGTGGTTGCGTGGGGGTTGGTGCCAATTCGCTGTGCGACTGGACCTCGGGTGTCGAAGAGTCAAAAGACCAGTAACTGAACACCGCCGCCACAACCAGAATACCGAATATGATGAATCCATTTCGCCATTTGTTGCGCATAACTTTGTCTGGTTCAATAAGCCCTGTTTCATCTTGCTTGAAGCAAAAAAAAACGAGCAGAGCCAAAAAACGGCCCTGCTCGCTCTTTTTGTAGGTTCCTTCACTTCAACCTTCGGAGTTCACCGCCGGTTGAAGGAAATGGGGACTACTGAATGATCGCCGAGAATTCGAGAACGATTTGGAGATCGCTCTTGATGAACATGCCCGCAAGACCCGCAAACTCTGCCGGAATGGCGTTGAGAATGACGTCTTTGTTGATTTCCACAAGAATGCGGAGAGTTCCTTCAGCATTGTTGTACATAAACGACTCAGGCAACGAAATCTCCGGCGGATCTCCTTCGTAGCATGCCAACAAGTCACCCACGATGGTCGAACCTTCAAACGTACAGCAACCGCCGCCGCTTACTTCCTGAGTAAACTCAAAGTTCTGGCCCAGAGAAGGAATGGCAAGTTTGACGTCGATGTTGGCCAAAAGCCCCCACGCACCGTCGATGAACTGAACGGAACCAAAGGTGTTTCCGTTGCTGGATGCTTCCAGCGGGATCGGGAACGCAGCACCGTTGTTCAGTGAATCCGGATACAGCTCGGCTGCTTCCAAAGCCCAGTTGCCCATCGGAACGTCTCCACCTTCGAATCCAGTCGCGAGGCCGGTTTTGCTGATGAGCGCCACGTCGGGTTCAGTTGCCGGCGGGGTCGGGCATGTCTCGGGGACACATTCTTCACCACCTCCGGTATCTTCTGCGATGGCATCGTCGCCGCCGCCGCCGGTGTCATCGCCGCCACCGCCCATGTCGGTGCCGCCGCCGGTGTCATCGCCGCCGCCGCCAGTGTCATCGCTGCCACCGCCAGTGTCATCGCTGCCACCGCCAGTGTCATCGCCGCCGCCGCCC